>NZ_JBWKEE010000021.1:0-166036 GCF_056435605.1 Streptomyces sp. NPDC043896 | reverse complement strand
GGAGACCGCGCCGACGAACGTGGTCTTGCCCACGCCGAAGCCGCCCGCCACCACGATCTTCGCGGAGGTGGTGGAGCGCGGAGCCGCTCCGCCGTCAGAGCTTGCGAAGTCCACTGAGAACCCTCTCGAGCAGCGTTACATCCGGCGTTCCGCCGGCCTCTCCATTGCCCGGCTGGTGGATGGCCACCATGCCGGCTTCCGCCAGGTCGGCGACGAGGATCCGGGCGACGCCGAGCGGCATCGAGAGCAGTGCGGAGACCTCCGCGACCGACTTCACCTCGCGGCACAGGGTGCAGATGCGCTGGTGCTCCGGCAGCAGGCCGGACAGGTGCATCGGGTCGGCCGTCGTGCTGACCAGCGCCTCGATGGCGAGCTGGTAGCGCGGACGGGTCCGGCCGCCGGTCATCGCGTACGGGCGGACGAGCGGCTGATCGCCTTCCGAGTACGAGTCTCCGTACGCGTCGGGGTAGGCGGGGGGCGGGGTCATTGATCCTCCGGGCTGGACAGCAGTGGTCAGCGTGCCGTCTGACAGGGCGGCCGGTGGGGGGACATGACGGCCTGTCGGGGGTACTGGATTCCGGGTGTGCGGACCCGGTCCCCCCGGCCGGAAGTACCGTCCGGCCGGGGGAGGGGTGTCAGATGAGCAGGCTTCCCTGGAGCTCCGCGCGCAGGTCCGGGGTGAGGACGTTGCCGGCGCGGTCAACGAGGAGGGCCATTTCGTAGCCGACGAGGCCGATGTCGCACTCGGGGTGCGCGAGCACGGCCAGCGAGGATCCGTCGGAGACGGACATCAGGAAGAGGAACCCGCGGTCCATCTCGACCACGGTCTGGTTGACGGCGCCACCCTCGAAGATCCGGGAAGCCCCGGCGGTCAGCGAGGTCAGGCCGGAGGCCACGGCCGCCAGCTGATCGGCGCGGTCACGGGGGAAACCTTCGGACATCGCCAGAAGGAGTCCGTCGGCGGAGACCACCACGGTGTGGGACACCCCGGGGGTGTTGTCCACGAAGTTGGTGATCAACCAGTTCAGGTTCTGTGCCGCCTGGCTCATCGAACTCAACTATCGCTCCTGCTGGTAAGTGGGGTCGATGTGGTAACTGCCGGTCGCGGGGCCGGTGGTGCCGGCCTGGCGGCCCTGCTGGATACCGCGACGGAGGTTGGTGAGGCGGCCGCGGACGTCGTCCGGAGCACGCGACACCTGCGGGCCGGTCTGGGTGTCGGCCTGCTGCTGCGCGGTACCCGCCACGAGGTTCGCACGCGGCACTCGCCGGGGCAGACCCGAGGTGGTGATCCCCCCGGCGGCGGGCTGGCGCACGCGCTCGGCCTGGCGCATCAGCTCGTCGTTCGGGGAGGCCTTCCAGCTGACCGTCGGGCTGCTGCCCGTGGTCGCCGCGGCGGGCTCGGCCGCGAACTCCTGGCCGCGCTGCGGCAGCGGCTGCTGCGGGCGCTGCTGGGGAGCCGGGGCGACCGGGGCCGCCTGCTGCGGCTGGAGCGGCTGCTGGGGTACGGCCGTTCCCTGCCCGGCGGGCTGCTGCCCGTCCTGGCGGGACCAGTTCGAATCCAGCGACTCGAAGATCGGGCTGCGCTGCTCGGGGGCGTTCTGCGCCGGAGCCGGCGGCAGGGCCTCCGGCTGGTACGCCTGCGGGAGGCCCGGGGCCTCGGCGCGCGGCGCCGGAGCGTAGCCCCCGGGCTGCTGGCCCTGCCGCTGGTCCGCGTAGCCGCCGACGCCGGGGCCGCCCGGGCGGGCGAACTGGCCGGTGGAGGCCGGGTCCATCGGGCCCGCGGGCTGCGGCCGCTCGAACTGGCCGGTGGTGCTGTTCGCGGGGTTGCCGCCGGCGCCCTGGGGGAGCGGGGCATTGAAGTCCGGACGGGCGAACTCGGCCGTGGAGCCGGGGCCCGACAGCTCGTCGTGGCCGCGCGGGACCTCGTGGCCGCCCTGGGCGGCGGCACCCCAGCTGGTGGCCTGCGGGGCAGGGGCACCCGGACCGCCCGCGCCCGGGAGCTCCGGACGGCCGGCGCCGTCGCGGGCCGGAAGCTGCGGACGCCTGCGCTGGACGGGGGCGCCGGGCTGCTGCTGGGGCCGGCCCTGCGGGGTCTGCTGCTGAGCCTGCTGCGGGGCCTGCTGCTGAGCCTGGCCCTGCTGCGGCTGCGGCCGCTCGAAGCCGTTGCCCTGCGGGGCGCCCTGCTGCGGGAACCCGCCCTGCTGGCCGCCCTGCTGCGGGAACCCGCCGGCGTTGCCGGGCCCGCCCGCCTGCCGGGCCTGCGGACCGCGGGGCGGCAGCGGCGCACCGCCGCCGAAGGCGCCCTGGCCCTGCGACTGCCCCGTCGCGGCGGAGGGACCGCCCTGCGGACGGGGGCCCTGGCCCTGGGGGCCGCCCTGCGGGCGCTGCTGCGCACCCGCCGCGCCGTCACGCCCCGGCAGGGCGGCGCGCTGGCCGCCGCCGGAGACCTGGCCGCGCTGCTGGCCGGCGCCCACGGGGGGACGCGCGCCCGCGCCGGGCACGGAGGGCTGCTGGCCGCCGGGGGCACCCGGGCCGCCGGGGCCGCCCGGAGCACCGCCGGGACCGCCCTGGCCGCCGGCACCCGGCATCGGACCCGGCTTCTTGCCGCCCTGGGCGACGTCCACCGGGAGCATGACGAGGGCCGTCGTACCGCCCGAGTCGGAGGGGCGCAGCTGGATGCGGATGCCGTGTCGCAGGGACAGGCGGCCGACCACGAAGAGGCCCATGCGGCGGGAGACGGAGACGTCCACGGTCGGCGGCGAGGCCAGCCGCTCGTTGATCGCCGCGAGGTCCTCGGGGGAGAGGCCGATGCCGGTGTCGTGGATCTCGACGAGCACGCGGCCGTCGGGCAGCGCGTGGCCGGTGACCTTGACCTTGGTCTGCGGGGAGGAGAACGAGGTGGCGTTCTCCAGCAGCTCGGCGAGGAGGTGCACGAGGTCGTTGACGACGCGGCCGGCGACATCGGTGCCCGGCACCGCCGCCAGCTCGATGCGCTCGTACTGCTCCACCTCGGACGCCGCGGCGCGGAGCACGTCGACGAGCGGAACGGGACGGGTCCACCGGCGGCCCGGCTCCTCACCCGCGAGGACGAGGAGGTTTTCGCCGTTACGGCGCATGCGGGTCGCGAGGTGGTCGAGCTTGAAGAGCGAGGAGAGCTGGTCCGGGTCGGCCTCGCGCGACTCCAGTTCGGAGATGAGCGACAGCTGACGCTGGATGAGGCCCTGGGAGCGGCGCGAGAGGTTGGTGAACATCGCGTTGACGTTGCCCCGGAGGAGGGCCTGCTCGGCGGCGAGGCGGACGGCCTCGCGGTGCACGTCGTCGAAGGCCGCGGCCACCTGGCCGATCTCGTCGCGGGTGTGCAGGCCGACGGACTCCACGGAGGTGTCCACGTCCTGCGGGTCCGACTCGGAGAGCTGCTTGACGAGCTCGGGCAGACGGTCCTGGGCGACGCGCGTCGCGGTGTCCTGCAGGCGGCGCAGGGAACGGATCATGGACCGGGCCATGACGAAGGCGCCGATGAGGGAGACACCGAGGACGAGGAGGATCAGGGCACCGTTGACGATGGCGTCCTGCTGCGACTCGTTCTTGAGCTCGCGCGCCTTCTGCTCCATGTCCTCGAGCAGCGAGAGCTCGATCTGCTGCATCGCGCGGAGCTTGGTGTCGTCGGCGTCGTACCAGTCCATCCAGGAGCGGTTCTTCTCCTTGGCGAACTGGCCCTGGGTGCTCAGCACGCGGCGCGCGTAGTGGTCGGCGCTGCCGATCTCGGAGTTGCCGTCGCCGAGCGAACTGAGGAGTTCCTCGGGCTTGCCCTGGTAGACGAGTTCGAAGGTCTTCTTCGCCTGGCTCTCACCGCGCAGCGCGGAGAGACCGTAGAGGCGGTCGTTCTCTTCCAGCTTGCCCGGCTTGTCGCCGCTCTCCAGGAGCGAGGCGGCGATGATGGCGCGCTGGATGGAGGCGTACTCCTTGGCGGAGGAGAAGGCCGCCAGGGCACGGGTGCGCTTGATCATCTCGGGGTTCGAGGTGGCCTGGGCCATGTCCTGCGACAGCGAGAGCAGCGAGACGATCAGCGCGTTGTACTCGGTGACGGTCTGCTGGGCGCCGTTCATGTACGCCTTTTTGCGGATGTCCTCGATGCCGGTGAGCTGGCGGCCGATCTGCAGGATGTTGTTGCGGATCGACTTGAGGGTCTCGTCCTTGTCCTCCGCGTTGTCGACCTTGTCGGTCGCGGCGGCGAAGGCCTTGGCGGCGGCGTCGGTCTGGTCGCGGACACCCTCGACGAGGCTGTTGGCCTTGCCGTCCTTGGTGATCGACATCGGACCGGCCGACTTGTCCCGCTCCTCCTGGAGCATGGCGGCGAGGCTGGTCGCCTGGCGGGTCATCGTCGTCAGCAGCTGCATGTGCTCGAGCTGCTGGATGTCCTCGAGCGAGTCGTTGATGCGGAAACCACCGAGCGTGGTGGCGGCGACGACGGGCAGGGTCAGCAGCGACACGAGGCGCGTGCTGATTCGCCAGTTCTGCATGGCGAGACGGGAACCGGGCCCGCTGGGGGCCTTCGGTATCGCCCCTTCGGTCTCGGGTGACTCGGCCTTGCCCTTCGCCCTGCTCGGCTTGACGGCCTTGCCGGGCTTCCCGGCCTTGCCGGACTTGCCGCGGCCCTTCGCCTTCACCGAGGAGGTGTCGGGACCGGCTCCTTCGGCAGCCGGCCCGCGGTTCTGGGCGTGCTGGGGCGAGGAGCCACGGTCGATCCCGCCGCGCGGCTCCTGCTCCGCCGCAGCGCTGCCATCCCTCTTGAATCGTCCCTGCACTAGCGTCGCAACCTCTGGACCAGGCGCCCCGCCGGTTGAACGGCGGAACGGTGTCGAGTCGTGGGGCACTGACGGCCCCGTGGTGGTCGTCGGTGACCGGCGCGTCTCCCTCTCCATCACCGCCGCGCGCGGCGCTCTCTTGCGCCACCTGTGCGCCGGCTGGTACCCGCGGCGGTCCCGCGAATTCCAGCACAGTGGGGGATCTCCAACAAGGTGCGCGTGTCGCCCCGGCGAGCCGGTCACGGCTCGTGACGGGGGGGCTACGCGATGTGGAGGCACTATGGGGAGGAAACGGACTTACGTCAACCAAAGTTCCGGTCCGGCGAGGTGTCCCAGTCGAGATGATCAGGAGCGGAATGGCGCATTCAGTGGCGCAATGTCCGTTTCGCCAGCCCGAATTGACCGCCTGTTATGCCCGTATTGCCCGGTGACTGGTGAGGAAACTCACACCACTGTGGCCATTACTTACCGGTTCACTCGGGGATTCGGATGTTTAGCCTTGCCTGTTAAAGGGTTGGCGCCACATCCGGCGCATCCGACAACCCTCATCCCACGAAGCGACCCGAGGGCCCGAAACTCCGATGAAGACGACGCAGATGTTCCGCAACATAGCCAACCCCCGCCGCACGACCCTCGCGCACCTCAAGGACGCGGACGAGCTGCAGGCGGCGCCGGCCACCCCGGAGCACTCCGTCGAGCTGCCCACCCAGACCGCGAACCCCCGCCGCACCGTCCTCATGGACGCGCCGGTCGCCGCAGGACAGTAGTCCCTCCGCAGTAGTGGCGCCGTAAAGGAGCGCGAAGCGCCGCCGCCCACCGCGTTAGCCTGGAGTCCGCAGACTCCAGCCAGCGGAAATACAGAGGGGCAGACGCAACACGTGCGCATCGCCAGGTTCTCGATCGACGGCAATGTCGCGTTCGGCGCGGTCGAGGGCAGCACTGCCCCCGGCGCCGAGGGTGAGCTCGTCCTCGACATCATCAAGGGCATCCCGTTCGCGGACTTCGAGCTCTCCGGCACGAAGGTCCCGCTGAGCAAGGTCCGGCTGCTGCCGCCCGTGCTCCCGAACAAGGTCGTGGCCATCGGCCGCAACTACGCGGAGCACGCGGCGGAGCTCGGCAACCAGGTCCCCGAGACGCCCATCACCTTCTTCAAGCCCTCCACCTCCGTGGTCGGCCCGGGCGACCCGATCGTCTACCCCTCCTTCTCCCAGGACGTGCACCACGAGGCGGAGCTCGCCGTGGTCATCGGCCGCATGTGCCGCGAGGTCCCGAAGGAGCGCGTGAAGGACGTCATCCTCGGCTACACCTGCGCCAACGACGTCACCGCCCGCGACGTCCAGCAGCGCGAGAAGCAGTGGGCCCGCGCCAAGGGCTTCGACAGCGCCTGCCCCCTCGGACCCTGGATCGAGACCGGCCTCGACCCGGAGGCGATCTCCGCGGGCCTGGCGGTCCAGTGCACGGTCAACGGCGAACAGCGCCAGCTCGGCAGCACCAGCGACATGGTCCGCTCCGTGGAGGACCTGGTCGTGCACATCAGCGAGGCCATGACGCTGCTCCCGGGCGACGTCATCCTCACGGGGACCCCGGCCGGAGTCGGCCCCCTCAACGTCGGCGACGAGGTCGCCGTCACCATCGAAGGCATCGGCACTCTCACCAACAAGGTGATCAAGCGTGGCTAACGCGAACGTCCGCGTACGTTTCTGTCCCTCCCCGACCGGCAACCCCCACGTGGGCCTGGTCCGGACCGCCCTCTTCAACTGGGCGTTCGCCCGCCACCACGGCGGTACGTTCGTCTTCCGCATCGAGGACACCGACGCGGCCCGCGACTCCGAGGAGTCGTACCAGCAGCTGCTCGACTCGCTGCGCTGGCTCGGCTTCACCTGGGACGAGGGCCCCGAGGTCGGCGGCCCGCACGCCCCGTACCGCCAGTCCCAGCGCATGGACATCTACGCGGACGTCGCGAAGAAGCTCCAGGACGGCGGCTACGCCTACCGCTGCTACTGCACCACCGAGGAGCTCGACACGCGCCGCGACGCCGCCCGCGCGGCCGGCAGGCCCTCCGGCTACGACGGCCAGTGCCGCGACCTGAGCGACGAGCAGGTGGCCGCGTACGTGGCCGAGGGCCGCAGCTCGATCGTCCGCTTCCGGATGCCCGACGAGACCATCACCTTCACGGACCTGGTCCGCGGCGAGCTCTCCTTCACCCCGGAGAACGTGCCGGACTTCGGCATCCTCCGCGCGAACGGCGCACCGCTGTACACGCTGGTCAACCCGGTCGACGACGCGCTGATGGAGATCACGCACGTCCTGCGCGGCGAGGACCTGCTGTCCTCCACCCCCCGGCAGATCGCCCTCTACAAGGCACTGATCGAGCTGGGCGTCGCCAAGTCCGTCCCGCAGTTCGGCCACCTGCCGTACGTGATGGGCGAGGGCAACAAGAAGCTCTCCAAGCGCGACCCGGAGTCCTCGCTCAACCTCTACCGCGAGCGCGGCTTCCTGCCCGAGGGCCTGCTGAACTACCTCTCGCTCCTCGGCTGGTCCTTCTCCAAGGACCAGGACATCTTCTCGATCGAGGAGATGGTGGCGAAGTTCGACATCGACGGCGTGAACGCCAACCCGGCGCGCTTCGACCTGAAGAAGTGCGAGGCGATCAACGCCGACCACATCCGCCGGATGGACCCGAAGGCCTTCGCGGACGCCTGCGAGCCGTGGCTGCGGGCCCCGCACGCCAACTGGGCGCCCGAGGACTTCGACGCGGAGGCCTGGGCGCGGATCGCGCCGCACGCCCAGACCCGTGTGACCGTCCTCTCGGACATCACCGCGAACGTGGACTTCCTCTTCCTGAAGCAGCCCGTGGAGGACCAGGCGTCCTGGGACAAGGCCATGAAGGGCGAGCCCGCGGCCCTGCTGACCACCGCCCGCGAGCAGCTCGACGCCGCGGACTGGAACGACCCCGAGTCCCTGAAGAACGCCGTCCTCGCCGCCGGCGAGGCCCACGGCCTCAAGCTCGGCAAGGCCCAGGCGCCGGTCCGCGTGGCCGTCACCGGCCGCACCGTCGGCCTGCCGCTCTTCGAGTCCCTGGAGATCCTGGGCAAGGAGCGCTCGCTGGCCCGCATCGACGCGGCCCTGGCGAAGCTCTCCGCCTGACGCGCACCACCCCCGAAGGGGCGGCGGCCCACCCGGCCGCCGCCCCTTCGGCGTTCCCGCGCTCCCGGCCTTCCCGGCCCGTGAGACCGGGTGAGAACGGACACACCCGCCGGGCCGCGCGGCCGCGCGGTGACGCGTCCCCCGCGGACTTCCCCGACCGCCCTCCGCGGGACGCCGCCCCGGCGTAGGCTCGGCGGCATGCCGATCCGCGCAGTGCTGTGGGACATCGACGACACCCTGTTCGACTACACGGGGGCCGATGCGGCCGGCCTGGCCGCCCAGCTGCGCGACGAGGGGCTCGGGGAGCACTACGGATCCCCGCCCGAGGCGCTGGCCCTCTGGCGCAGGCTCACTGAGCTGCACTGGGCGCGCTTCTCCGCCGGCGAGGTCACCTTCCAGGGCCAGCGGCAGGACAGGGTGCGGGACTTCCTCGGCCGGCCCGCCATGACGGCCGCGCAGGCCGACGAGTGGTTCGACCGCTACGTCGAGCACTACAAGGCCGCCTGGGTGCTCTTCCCGGACGTCCTGCCCGCCCTGGACGCCCTCGCCCGCACCCACCGGCACGGCGTGCTCTCCAACTCCTCCGAGGCCAACCAGGACCCCAAGCTGCGCCACCTCGGGCTGCGCGACCGCTTCGAGGTGCTGGTGTGCGCCGCCGAGCTGGGCGTGAGCAAGCCCGACGCCGCCGCCTTCCGGGCCGCCTGCGGGGCGCTGGGGCTGCCGCCGGGCGAGGTGGCGTACGTGGGGGACCAGCCGGAGATCGACGCGCGGGGCGCGCGGGACGCCGGGCTGACGGCCGTCTGGCTCGACCGGGCGGGCGGCCGGGGGCCCGGACCCGGGGGCGTACACAGGATCGAGGGGCTCGACCGGCTGCCCGGGCTGCTGGCCGTGGATACCCGTTTTGGAGCACGGTCAGGCATCCGGTAATGTTCTTTCTGCGCCGGGGAGACGGGCCGAAAGGCCGGAAACCGAAGGCGCCAACCAAACGAAAGGCCCCCAGGGGCTTGAAGTTCGGTGGGCTATAGTGTAATTGGCAACACGAGGGTTTCTGGTTCCCTTATTCTAGGTTCGAGTCCTGGTAGCCCAGCGCAGTGCAGTAGTAACGCAGTGCTTTGCCCCCGTTGTGTAGCGGCCTAGCACGCCGCCCTCTCAAGGCGGTAGCGCCGGTTCGAATCCGGTCGGGGGTACAGATCCTTCCCGCGGGATCTCCAGGGTCGCTCCCGGAGATCTTGATGCAGGATCGCTAGGGCCCCCGTTGTGTAGCGGCCTAGCACGCCGCCCTCTCAAGGCGGTAGCGCCGGTTCGAATCCGGTCGGGGGTACCAAGGTCTGGCAGGTCTAGACCATTGGGCTATAGTGTAATTGGCAACACGAGGGTTTCTGGTTCCCTTATTCTAGGTTCGAGTCCTGGTAGCCCAGCGCAGTACCGCAGTAAAGCTAGCCCCCGTTGTGTAGCGGCCTAGCACGCCGCCCTCTCAAGGCGGTAGCGCCGGTTCGAATCCGGTCGGGGGTACAAGAGGAGAGGCCCTCCGCGATCATCGCGGAGGGCCTCTTCCGTGTTTCCGCTCCTCGGCCGGGCTGCCGGGTGCGGGGTACAAGTGCGGGCCCGGAGGCGCGAGTTCGGACGTGTGCGGCGTCGTACGCGCCCCCGGGCCCGGGGGGTGTGTGGTGGAGGTCTGCGACCGGGAGGTGCTCAGCCGGAGCGGCGCAGGGCCTCCGTCAGACGGGCGGCCGCGTCTATGACGGCCTGGGCGTGCATGCGCCCCGGGTGGCGGGTCAGGCGCTCGATCGGCCCGGAGACCGACACGGAGGCCACCACGCGGTTGGAGGGGCCGCGTACGGGCGCCGAGACGGACGCCACGCCGGGCTCCCGCTCGCCGATCGACTGGGCCCAGCCGCGGCGCCGTACGCCGGACAGGGCCGTGGCCGTGAAACGCGCGCCCTGGAGGCCGCGGTGGAGCCGCTCGGGCTCTTCCCAGGCCATCAGGATCTGCGCGGCCGATCCCGCCTTCATCGGGAGGGTGGAGCCCACCGGGACGGTGTCCCGCAGGCCCGACAGCCGCTCGGCGGCCGCCACGCAGATGCGCATGTCGCCCTGACGACGGTAGAGCTGCGCGCTCTCGCCCGTCACGTCACGGAGGTGCGTGAGCACCGGTCCGGCCGTCGCCAGCAGGCGGTCCTCGCCGGCCGCGGCGGCAAGCTCTGCCAGCCGCGGACCGAGGATGAACCGGCCCTGCATGTCCCTCGCCACCATCCGGTGGTGTTCCAGTGCCACGGCCAGGCGATGTGCCGTGGGTCGTGCGAGCCCTGTCGCCGCGACCAGCCCGGCGAGGGTGGCCGGACCGGACTCCAGTGCGCTCAATACCAGAGCTGCCTTGTCGAGAACGCCGACGCCGCTAGAGTTGTCCATGAAACGATATTCACGTCTCACACTGTGAAACGCAAGTTCAAATTTTCCAAGAACGAGCGAGTCTGTATGTGCGGGTCCACGAACCACTGGGTCCGAGCCGCCGTTCCGCACGTGGGGTAGCGGGGCGGTCAGGCGCACCAGATCTCTAAGAAGCGCCGGCCCAACCGGCCGGCCGGAGGGAAAGAGCGATGGGTAGGACACTCGCGGAGAAGGTCTGGGACGACCATGTCGTCCGGCGCGCCGAGGGCGAGCCCGATCTCCTCTTCATTGATCTCCACCTGCTGCACGAGGTGACCAGCCCGCAGGCCTTCGACGGTCTGCGCCAGGCCGGCCGCAAGGTCCGCCGCCTGGACCTCACCATCGCGACCGAGGACCACAACACCCCCACCCTCGACATCGACAAGCCGATCGCCGACCCGGTCTCCCGGGCCCAGCTGGAGACGCTGCGCAAGAACTGCGCCGAGTTCGGTGTCCGCCTGCACTCGCTGGGTGACGTGGAGCAGGGTGTCGTCCACGTCGTGGGACCGCAGCTGGGCCTGACCCAGCCGGGCACGACCGTGGTCTGCGGCGACTCCCACACGTCCACGCACGGTGCCTTCGGCGCCCTGGCCTTCGGCATCGGCACCAGCCAGGTCGAGCACGTGCTGGCCACCCAGACGCTGCCGCTGGCCCGCCCGAAGACGATGGCGATCACCGTCACCGGTGAGCTGGCCGAAGGCGTCACCGCCAAGGACCTGATCCTGGCGATCATCGCCAAGATCGGCACCGGAGGCGGCCAGGGCTACATCCTGGAGTACCGCGGCGAGGCCGTCGAGAAGCTCTCGATGGAAGCCCGCATGACCATCTGCAACATGTCGATCGAGGCCGGCGCCCGCGCGGGCATGATCGCCCCCGACCAGACCACCTTCGACTACCTGCAGGGCCGTGACCACGCCCCCGAGGGTGAGGACTGGGACGCGGCGGTCGCCTACTGGAAGACGCTGCGCACCGACGACGACGCCGTCTTCGACGCCGAGGTCGTCATCGACGGCGCCTCGCTGTCGCCGTTCGTCACCTGGGGCACCAACCCGGGCCAGGGCGCTCCGCTGTCGGCCAGCGTCCCCGACCCGGCTTCGTACGAGGACGCTTCGGAGCGCCTGGCGGCCGAAAAGGCCCTGGAGTACATGGGGTTGACGGCCGGACAGCCGCTGCGCGAGATCAAGGTCGACACCGTCTTCGTAGGTTCCTGCACCAACGGCCGCATCGAGGACCTGCGCGCCGTCGCCGGGATCATCGAGGGCCGCAAAGTCGCCGACGGCGTACGGATGCTGGTCGTCCCGGGCTCGGTCCGGGTCGCGCTGCAGGCCGTGGAAGAGGGGCTGGACAAGGTCTTCAAGGAGGCCGGCGCCGAGTGGCGGCACGCGGGCTGCTCGATGTGCCTGGGCATGAACCCGGACCAACTGGCCCCCGGTGAGCGTTCCGCGTCCACCTCCAACCGCAACTTCGAGGGCCGGCAGGGCAAGGGCGGGCGCACCCACCTGGTCTCCCCGCAGGTGGCCGCCGCCACCGCGGTGCTGGGCCATCTGGCCTCGCCCGCCGACCTGTCCGACGCCAACGCCACCGCCGGAGTCTGAGCCATGGAAGCCTTCACCACCCACACCGGCCGGGCCGTTCCGCTGCGCCGCAGCAACGTCGACACCGACCAGATCATCCCCGCCCACTGGCTGAAGAAGATCACCCGCGACGGGTTCGAGGACGGGCTCTTCGAGGCCTGGCGCAAGGACCCGGAGTTCGTCACCAACCGCCCCGAGCGGGCGGGTGCGACCGTGCTCGTCGCCGGCCCCGACTTCGGCACCGGCTCCTCCCGCGAACACGCCGTCTGGGCCCTGCAGAACTTCGGCTTCAAGACGGTCATCTCCTCCCGCTTCGCCGACATCTTCCGCGGCAACTCGCTGAAGAACGGTCTGCTGACCGTCGTCCTGCCCCAGGAGACCGTCGACCGGCTGTGGGAGCTGACCGAGGCCGACCCCACCGCCGAGATCACCGTCGACCTGGTCGACCGCAAGGTCCGAGCCGAGGGCGTCGAGGCGGAGTTCGAGCTCGACGACAACGCGCGCTGGCGTCTGCTGGAGGGTCTGGACGACATCTCGCTCACCCTTCAGAACGAAGCCGACATCGCCGCGTACGAAAGCGTCCGCCCGGCCTTCAAGCCGCGCACGATTCGGCACTGATTCCTGTCTGATCAGCGCTTATTCACCCTCGGGTGATCACATCGACAACACTGTGCCCCCCGCCTTCAGGCGGGGGGCACAGCCGTATGTTGAGGCCCCCTGAGGCGACAACTCGCCCCAGATGGCACAATCTGTGCATGGAACGCGACAGTCAACTCGAGCTCTACGAACTCGTCGCGGACCGGTTGAAAGAAGCACACACAAGGGTGCGCGCACTGCAAGTCCCGGAGGGCGTAAGGATGGCGCTGTCCCGGAAGCTGTTGGTCGTCACTGCCGCGGCGAAGCACGATCTCGCCGACGCGGCAAGGCGCCTGGACAGGTTGATGAAGGACCTCGACGAGGGTCGATTCCCTGAAGGCGACTGATGCGAAGGAACTCCGTAACGGCCTACATCGTTGCGGCACTAGGGTGATTAGCCCGTTTCGTGTTTGATTTGCGGTATATATCCGCCTAACGTGCGAAATAAGCTTGAACACATTCGTTCTGGCGATGTCTCCGAAGGGGAAGACGTGAACAAGGCGCAGCTCGTAGAAGCGATTGCCGACAAGCTGGGCGGCCGCCAGCAGGCCGCGGACGCCGTCGACGCGGTACTGGACGCCATGGTCCGCGCGGTCGTCGCGGGCGACCGGGTCTCGGTCACGGGCTTCGGCTCGTTCGAGAAGGTCGACCGCCCGGCCCGCTACGCCCGCAACCCGCAGACGGGTGAGCGCGTCCGGGTCAAGAAGACCTCCGTCCCCCGTTTCCGCGCGGGTCAGGGCTTCAAGGACCTGGTCAGCGGCACCAAGAAGCTCCCCAAGGGCGACGAGGTCGCCGTGAAGAAGGCCCCGAAGGGCAGCCTGACCGGCGGCGCTTCCGCCACGGTCAAGAAGGCCGCCGCGAAGAAGGCCACCACGGCGAAGAAGGCCGCCGCGAAGACCACGGCCGCGAAGAAGACCGTGGCGAAGAAGGCCGTCGCGAAGAAGGCCGCGACGACCGTCAAGAAGACCGCGGCGAAGACCACGGTCGCCAAGAAGGCCACGGCCACCACGGCCAAGAAGGCCGCTCCCGCCAAGAAGACGGCGACGGCGGCCAAGAAGACCACCGCCACCGCGAAGAAGACCGCCCCGGCGGCCAAGAAGGCCACCGCGACGAAGGCGCCCGCCAAGAAGACGGCGACGCGCAAGGCCACCGCGAAGAAGACCACCGCCCGCAAGAAGTAAGGGACCGGGTCACACACGCCGGGCCGGCTTCCCCACTTGGGGAGGCCGGCCCGCGGTGCGTTCTTCGCAGGTCAGAGGCCTGTTGGAGGGTCCGACGGAGCTCTCAGAAGGTCTGCAGGGTCACCAGCGTGATGCGCAGGGACGGGCCCTCGCCGTCCGTCTCGATCCGGACCCGCTGCCCCGGCCGCAGCAGCCGCAGGCCGCCCGCGTCGAAGGCCGCGGTCTCGAAGGGCACCGGGGTGCCGTCGTCCAGCAGCACACTGCCGCTGCGGGTCTGGGAGTCGTACGTGTACGCGGTCGCCTGCATACGGGAACTGTATCGGGCCGTGTGTCTCCCCACCCCGAGGGCCAGGGCCGTCCGCAGGTCCGCCCCCGTGTCCACGTCGCGCCGTACGCTCTCCACGTCCGCGAGGCCTATTTCCACCGCTCCGGAGGCCGAATGCCGGGCCCGGGAGGGGCCGCCGAACGAAGGTGCCAATTCCACGTCCGGACCCGCGGAAAGCAGGGTCGTGCCGATTCCCGCGGCATCCGCCAGAAATGCCCGCGGAAAATGCGCCGCGGTATCGAGCACACGTAGCAATTCCGGCGGGCGCAGCGCCGGGAGGTCCGCGTTCATCGCCGCCACCGGCGACCCGGGACGCCCCGCCCGCACCGCCCTGGCCCCGTGGCTCAGCGCGGCGTTGAGCCCCGCTCCGGGGGCGTCCGGCAGGATCCTCGCCCCCAGCCGCCTCAGCTCCGCCCCCGCCACCGCGTCGTCCGTGACGACCACCACATCCGTGACCGAAGCGCAGGCCAGCGCCCCCGCCACGGTGTCCTGGGCGAAGGCCAGCGCGAGCCCCGGCCGGGACGCGCCCACGGCCGCCGCGAGACGGCTCTTGGCCAGCGCCAGGGGCTTCAGCGGGACCACCAGGCTCCATACGGCGTTCGTGGCGGACCCCTTCCCTCCGGTGCGCTGCGGCACCCGCCCGACCCATCGGCAGGTCATGACCCGGTCATCACTCGGCCCATTGTCGCCCCCGAGCGGCCGCAGGGGGGCCTCGTGGTGCGAGCGGGGCGTACGGTGTCCTCGACAGAGGCCGGACCCGAAGCGACACTTGTCCGGCCCACAAGGTGCCCAAGCTCCCCCAGCCGCCGCTGGGAGGTACACCCCCGCACCGGGTCCTAGAGGAAGGTGTCCGAGTGTCCCGCCGCAGAATCGGCTTCTGGTACCGCCTGGCGGCGGTCATCGCAAAACCGCCGCTGGTAGTGCTCTTCAAGCGGGACTGGCGGGGAATGGAGCACATTCCGGCCGACGGCGGGTTTATCACCGCCGTCAATCACAACTCGTATCTGGACCCGCTCTCCTACGCGCACTTCCAGTACAACACCGGCCGGGTGCCGCGTTTGCTCGCCAAGGCGGGGCTCTTCAAGGTCCCATTCGTCGGCATGATCCTGCGCGGATCCGGACAGATCCCCGTCTACCGCGAGACCACCAACGCCCTGGACGCATTCCGGTCCGCCGTCGACGCGGTCGAGCGCGGTGAATGCGTCGCCTTTTACCCGGAAGGCACCCTCACCCGGGACCCGGAGATGTGGCCGATGGCCGGCAAGACCGGTGTCGCCCGCGTGGCACTGATCACCAAGGCGCCCGTCATTCCCGTGGCGCAGTGGGGCGCGAATCTCGCGATGCCGCCCTACGCCAAGGAGAACAAGGTCCGGCTGTTCCCGCGCAAGACCCTCCAGGTGCTCGCCGGACCGCCCGTGGACCTCTCGGCCTTCTACGACCGCGAGCCCACGCCGGACGTCCTCAAGGGCGCCACCGAGGCCATCATGGCCGACATCACCCGGCTCCTGGAGGAGCTGCGGGGCCAGCAGGCACCCGAAGAACCGTACGACCACCGCAAGGCCAGGGCGGAACAGCGGCGCAAGGCCGCGGGGGAGGGCAAGAAGTGACGCGTCCCGTGAAGGCGGCCGTCTTCGGAAGCGGTTCCTGGGGCACCGCCTTCGGCATGGTGCTCGCCGACGCCGGCTGTGAAGTGACGCTGTGGGCCCGCCGCCCGGAGGTGGCCGACGCCATCAACACCGGCCGCGCCAACCCGGACTACTTCCCCGGTGTGGAGCTCCCGGCGAACCTGCGCGCCACCACCGACCCGGCCGAGGCCGCCCGCGGCGCCGACTTCACCGTGCTGTCCGTCCCCTCCCAGACCCTGCGCGCCAACCTGGCCGGATGGGCCCCGCTGCTGGCGCCCGACACCGTCCTCGTCTCCCTGATGAAGGGCATCGAACTCGGCAGCGCCAAGCGGATGAGCGAGGTCATCGAGGAGGTCGCCAAGGTCCCCGCCGAGCGCGTCGCCGTCGTCACCGGCCCCAACCTGGCCCGCGAGATCGTCGCCCGCCAGCCCGCCGCCTCCGTCGTCGCCTGCGTGGACGAGGCCGTGGCCCAGCGCCTCCAGGCCGCCTGCCACACCCCGTACTTCCGCCCGTACACCAGCACCGACGTCATCGGCTGCGAACTGGGCGGCGCCGTCAAGAACGTCATCGGCCTGGCCGTCGGCATCGCGGACGGCATGGGCCTCGGCGACAACACCAAGGGCTCCCTCATCACCCGCGGCCTCGCCGAAGCGACCCGCCTGGGCCTGGCGATGGGCGCCGACCCGCTCACCTTCTCCGGCCTCGCCGGCCTCGGCGACCTCGTCGCCACCTGCTCCTCGCCGCTCTCCCGCAACCACACCTTCGGCACCAACCTGGGCCGCGGGATGACCCTGGAGGAGACCATCGCGGTCACCAGCCAGACCGCGGAAGGGGTCAAGTCCTGTCAGTCCGTGGCAGATCTGGCAGGGCGGTACGGAGTGGACATGCCGATCACCGACACCGTGGTCGACATCGTCCACCACGGCAAGCCCCCGCTGGTCGCCCTGAAGGAACTGATGGGGCGCAGTGCCAAACCGGAACGCCGCTGACACCTTTCCGGACGCTTGAGCGGGTACCCTCGTGGCGATATGAGCAGCGAGAACCTCCCCCAGACCCCTGAGCAGCAGGGCCGCAAGCCCCGTGTGGCCGTCGTGTTCGGCGGCCGCAGCTCGGAACACGCCATCTCGGTCGTCACGGCGGGCGCGGTGCTGCGCTCCATCGACCGTGCCAAGTACGAGGTGCTGCCCATCGGCATCACCACGGACGGCCGGTGGGCCCTGACCGCCGACGCCCCCGAGCGCATGGCCATCGCGGACCGGCAGCTCCCCAGCGTCGAGGCGCTGGCGGAGTCCCCGGACGGCACCGTCGTACTCCCCGTGGACCCCGCCAGCCGCGAGGTCGTCTACACCGAGCCGGGTGCCGTCCCCAAGGCCCTGGGCGAGGTCGACGTCGTCTTCCCCGTCCTGCACGGCCCCTACGGCGAGGACGGCACCCTCCAGGGCCTCCTGGAGCTCTCCGGGATCCCGTACGTCGGCTCCGGCGTCCTCGCCTCGGCCGTCGGCCAGGACAAGGACTACATGAAGCGGGTGTTCACGTCGTTCGGGCTGAACGTCGGCCCGTACGTCACCATCCGCCCCCGCGAGTGGGAGGCCGGCCACGACGCCGCGAAGGCGAAGGTCCTGGACTTCGCCGCCGAGCACGGCTGGCCGCTGTTCATCAAGCCCGCCCGGGCCGGCTCCTCCATCGGCATCACCAAGGTCGACGACGCCTCCGGGCTCGACGCGGCGATCCGCGAGGCCCGCCGCCACGACCCGAAGGTCATCGTGGAGGCGCTGCTGCGCGGCCGCGAGATCGAGTGCGGCGTCCTGGAGTTCGAGGACGGGCCGCGCGCCAGCGCGCCCGCGGAGATCCCGCCGGTCTCCAGCCACGACTTCTACGACTTCGAGGCGAAGTACATCGACTCCGCCGCCGGGCTCGTCCCCGCCCCGCTCACCGCGGAGCAGACCGCCGAGGTGCAGCGGCTCGCGATCGAGGCCTTCGAGGCGGCCTCGTGCGAGGGCCTGGTGCGCGCCGACTTCTTCCTGACCGAAGACGGCACCTTCGTCATCAACGAGATCAACACCATGCCCGGTTTCACGCCGATCTCGATGTACCCGCGGATGTGGCAGGAGTCCGGCATCGAGTACCAGGAGCTGGTGGACCGCCTGATCCAGGCGGCGCTGCGGCGCTCCACCGGGCTGCGCTGACGCCGCCCGGACCCGTACGGCCGACCGCCCGCTGGGAGCGATCCCAGCGGGCGGCGGTGTGCGCGGGGCGGGCGGATCAGTACGAGGAGATGCCGGCCGGGACCGAGGCGGCCACGGCCGCGGACAGACCGACGAGCATGCTCGCGTCCGTGGCATGCTCCTTGTCGATCCACACCTCCGTGTAGGCCAGCCGGCCCGTGGTGGTGAACCGGAGGCCGCCCTCCGGGGGCTGCTCCACCAGCCAGCCGACGCCGTTGACCTCGACGCCGTCCGCCTTGGGATCGGCCATCTTGGGGGGCCTGGGGATACCGCACCGCAGTACGATCGCCGAGCCGCCCCACGCGGCGGTCAGATCCGACTCCGGTTCGGTGACGGACCGGTCCAGACCGGACACCGTCCCCGGGAGCTCGCCGTGCAGCGCCGCACAGAGCCCCGCGACGCCGGCGGGCGGCGCGGGCGGCGGTGTCACCCGGGCCTCGGAGGCCCCGGGGGCACAGCCCGCCAGGGCCAGGACCGCCACCAGGGCGGACGGGGCCAGTAGACGGAGGGGCCGGTGGTGCGAAGACATCACCGGCCAAGACTAGACGGGGGCTACAGATGGACCACCGGGCAGGTCAGGGTGCGGGTGATCCCCTCCACCTGCTGGACCTTGGCGACCACCATGCGGCCGAGATCGTCGACGGTGTCGGCCTGGGCGCGCACGATCACGTCGTACGGCCCCGTCACGTCCTCGGCCTGGATCACCCCCGCGATCTTGGAGATGGACTCGGCGACGACCGACGCCTTGCCCACCTCGGTCTGGATGAGGATGTACGCCTGTACCACGGAACCTCCAGGGCGGCCACGAGGATCATTTCCCCTAACCTTCGGATGGGCCCGGGGACATCGGGCGGGCCCGGGGAAGAAGGGACGCCACGGTACCGCGTCGCCGCGTGCCACGGGGAGACCCGGGGGCCCGGCGCCACGCACAGCGGGGCGTACGCAGAGCAGAAGTTGACGTATCTGTTGACGGTACCCAGAGCTGTGACGGCTCGCGACCGCAAGCGGACTTGCCAAGAAGGGGCACAGCGATGAAGGGCACTGTGGGCGAGCTGGGGGAGTTCGGGCTCATTCGGGAGCTCACCTCACGGCTCACCACCACCCCGGCGGTCCGGCTCGGACCCGGCGACGACGCCGCGGTGGTGTCGGCCCCCGACCGGCGGGTCGTGGCCAGCACGGACATCCTGCTCGAGGGCAGGCACTTCCGCCGCGACTGGTCCACCGCCTACGACGTCGGCCGCAAGGCCGCCGCGCAGAACCTGGCCGACATCGCCGCCATGGGCGCCGTGCCCACCGCGCTGCTGCTCGGTCTCGTCGTCCCGGCCGAGCTGCCGGTCACCTGGCCCACCGAACTGATGGACGGCATCCGCGACGAATGCCAGGTCGCGGGCGCCGCCGTGGTCGGCGGGGACGTCGTCCGCGGCGACACCATCACCGTCTCCATCACCGCCCTCGGGGACCTGCGCAACCACGAGCCCGTGCTGCGCTCCGGCGCCCAGCCCGGGGACGTCGTGGCCGTCACCGGCTGGCTCGGCTGGTCCGCGGCCGGCTTCGCGGTGCTCTCGCGCGGCTTCCGCTCCCCGCGGGCCTTCGTCGAGGCGCACCGGCGCCCCGAACCGCCCTACCACGCCGGTCCCGCCGCCGCCGGACTCGGCGCCACCGCCATGACCGACGTCAGCGACGGCCTGATCGCCGACCTCGGGCACATCGCCGAGGCCAGCCACGTCCGGATCGACCTGCGCTCGGCCGCCGTGGACATCCCGACCCAGATGCACGACATCGGCCAGGCCGTCGGAGTGGACCCGCTCCAGTGGGTGCTCACGGGGGGAGAGGACCACGCCATCGTGGCCACCTTCCCGCCCGACGTGAAGCTCCCGGCCCGCTGGAAGGTCATCGGGTCCGTCCAGCACCGCTCCGCGCTGCCCCAGGTGACCGTGGACGGCGCCCCGTGGACCAGCACCGGCGGCTGGGACCACTTCGGCGCCGACCCGGCCGACGGGGAGACCCCGTGAGCGTCGCCGGGGCCGCCCCGCCGCTGTGCCTGACCGTCGCCGGATCCGACTCCGGCGGCGGCGCGGGCATCCAGGCCGACCTCAAGACGATGCTGGCCCTCGGCGTGCACGGCATGAGCGTGATCACCGCCGTGACCGCCCAGAACTCCGTCGGCGTGCAGGGGGCCTGGGAGCTCCCCGCCGAGGCCGTCAGGGCCCAGTACCGGGCCGTGGTGGACGACATCGGCGTGCGGGCCGTCAAGACCGGGATGCTGTCCTCCGCCGTACTGGTGGAGACCGTCGCCGAACTGCTCGCCGGCACCCCGGCCCCGGCCGTGGTGGACCCCGTGGGGGTCTCCAAGCACGGGGACGCGCTGCTCGCCGCCTCGGCGCTGGACGCCGTACGCCAGGAGCTGCTGCCCCGGGCCACGGTGGCGACACCGAACCTGGACGAGGTGGCCCAGCTCACGGGGCTGGCCGTGGAGACCGAGGACGACATGCGGCGGGCCGCGGACGCGATCCTCGCCCACGGCCCCCGCTGGGCGCTGATCAAGGGCGGCCACCTCGCCGCGCACGGCGACGAGGCCGTGGACCTGCTGAGCGACGGTTCCCAGGAGCTGTGGCTGCGGGCGCCCCGGCACGACAACCGGCACACCCACGGCACCGGCTGCACGCTCGCCAGCGCGATCGCGGCGGGCCTGGCCAAGGGCCTGACCGTCCCGGCGGCCGTCAAGGCGGCCAAGGAGTACGTCACCGGCGCCATCGCCGCCGGATTCGCCCTCGGCTCGGGCATCGGCCCGGTCGACCACGCCTGGCGGTGGCGGCGCTGAG
Source organism: Streptomyces sp. NPDC043896 (assembly GCF_056435605.1). Taxonomy (NCBI): domain Bacteria; kingdom Bacillati; phylum Actinomycetota; class Actinomycetes; order Kitasatosporales; family Streptomycetaceae; genus Streptomyces; species Streptomyces sp. NPDC043896. The sequence continues at coordinate 145,269 of NZ_JBWKEE010000021.1, read as the reverse complement.
CGCACTTCAACGTTGAGGGGTGGTCCCCGCCCCGGACAAGGCAAAAGGCCGGTTCACCAGAGGTGAACCGGCCTTCTTGGCAACCGGAAAGGGCTGCGCTACGACGACGGGAGGCGTCAGCGCGAGACCTTGCCGGCCTTGATGCACGAGGTGCAGGCGTTGAGGCGCTTCGGCGTCCCATTGACCACGGCACGGACGCGCTGGATGTTCGGGTTCCAGCGACGCGAGGTGCGGCGGTGCGAGTGGGAGATGTTGTTGCCGAAGCTCGGCCCCTTGGCGCAAACGTCGCAGTTGGCAGCCACAGGTCACTCCAAGACTTCAGATGCAATTACGGTGGAATCCGGCACACCGGAATCAGAGATCTGAAGTGGCTTGCCGGACGAATGACCCGACTCTCGACGGGCAACCTGAGCAGCATACAACGACTGCTTGGGTCCGAGAAAACTACCATGACGGGGCCCGGCCCCGCCCCGGGGCCCCCGAGCGGAGGGCTCCCTTCGTTACCCTGCGGTGAACCCTGGCCCGCACAAGGAGGAACGCCCGGTGGCGCACGAGCCTGGCCCGCACACCCTCGACGCCGAAGCGGTGCGCACCTGGAGCTCGCTGGCCCTGGCCGCACTGGGCCGGGCCCGCGAGGACATCGACGCGATCAACGTCTACCCGGTCGCGGACGCCGACACCGGAACCAACCTCTACCTCACCGCCGAGGCCGCCGACCGCGCCCTCGACGCGTCCCTCGCCGGCGTGACGGACCGCACAGCCGGACCCGCCTCCCTCGCCGACGCGGTACGCGCCTACGCGCACGGCGCCCTCATAGGCGCCCGGGGCAACTCCGGGACCATCCTCGCCCAGCTGCTGCGCGGCGTCGCCGACGTCCTCGGCGCCGCCCCGGAAGACCCCGATCACCCCGCAGCCCCCGCCGACCGCGCCCCGGGCCCGCTGCTCGCCCGGGCCCTGACCCGCGCCGCCGAGGAGGCCTACCGGGCCGTCGCGCACCCGGTCGAGGGCACCATGCTCACCGTCGCCGGCGCCGCCGCCCGGGCCGGGGCCGCCGCCGGCACCGCCGCCGCCACCGCCGCCGAGGTCGCCCGGGCCGCCTACGACGGGGCCCGCGCCGCCCTCGCCGAAACCCCGGGCCAGCTGCCCGTGCTCGGGAAGGCCGGGGTCGTCGACGCCGGGGGCTGCGGACTGGTCGCCGTACTCGGCGCCCTGTGGCAGGCCCTGTCCGGGCAGGAACCCGCCGCCGAGCCCGTACGCGGCCCCGCCGTGCCCGTACCCGTACCGCTGGACCCGGAGCCCTGCGACCGGGAACAGGGCGGCCCCGCGTACGAGGTGGTCTACCTGCTGGACGCCTCCGACGAGGCCGTCGCGCGGCTGCGCGAGCGCCTCGACGGGCTCGGCGACTCCCTGGTGGTGGTCGGCGGCGACGGCCTGTGGAACGTCCACGTGCACGTCGACGACCCCGGCGCGGCCGTCGAGGCCGGGGTCGAGGCCGGCCGGCCGTACCGGATCCGCATCACCCACTTCGGCGACCAGCGCCGCCGCGCCGCCGCCCCCCGCGCCCAGCGGGCCGTCGTCGCCGTCGTCCCGGGCGAGGGGCTGGCCGCCCTGTGCGGCGAGGCCGGAGCCACCACCGTCCTGGTCCGCCCCGGGGAACAGCCCGCCGCCGCCGACCTGCTCGACGCCGTCCGCCGGGCCCACGCCCGCGAGGTCGTCCTGCTGCCCGGCGGCCCCGAGCTGCGCGCCACCGCCGCGGCCGCCGCCGAGCAGGCCCGCGCCGAAGGGGTGCGGGTCGCCGTGATCCCCACCCGCTCCGCCGTCCAGGGCCTGGCCGCCCTCGCCGTGCACGACCCGGACGGCAGCTTCGACGAGGACGTCGTCGCCATGACCGCCGCCGCCGGTGCCACCCGCTACGGGGAACTGGCCGTCGCCGAACGGCAGTCCTTCACCTCCGCCGGGATCTGCCAGGCCGGGGACGTCCTCGGCCTCATCGACGGCGACGTCGCCGTCATCGGCGCGGGCCTGCCCGAGACCGCCGAGGCGGTGCTCAAACGCATGCTCGGCTCCGGCGGCGAACTGGTCACCCTCGTCCTGGGGCCCGAGGTGCCGGACGCCCTCGCCGCGCGCCTGGAGGAGTACGTCCAGCACTCCCACCTCGCCGTCGACACCGTCACCTACCGCGGCGGCAGGTACTCGGCGCCCCTGCTCATCGGAGTCGAATAGCCGGCTTGTCAGCCCGATGGTGTGCAATGGAACACGTGCCCGCGCTCGACGAAGACCTCAAGAAGACCCTCGGCCCAGCCACCGCCAAGGTGCTGGCCGAGCAGCTCGGCCTGCACACGGCCCTGGACCTGCTCCACCACTACCCCCGGCGGTACGCGGAGCGCGGCGAGCTGACCTCGCTGGCGGACCTCGCCGACCAGCTCGACGAGCACGTCACCGTCGTCGCCCAGGTCGCCGACGCCCGCCTGCTGACCTACCAGGGCAGCCGCGGCGGCGGGAAGCGCCTCGAAGTCACCATCACCGACGGCAGCGGCCGCCTCCAGCTGGTCTTCTTCGGCGCGGGCGTCCACAAGCCGCACAAGGAGCTGCTGCCCGGCAGCCGCGCGATGTTCGCCGGCAAGGTCTCCCGCTTCAACCACAAGCTCCAGCTCGCGCACCCCGCGTACGAACCCCTCGGCGGCGACGCCTCCGACCGGGACGCCGCCACCGCCTTCGCCAACCAGCTGATCCCGATCTACCCGGCCTGCGCCAAACTGGAGTCCTGGAAGATCGCCAAGTGCGTGGACGCGGTACTGCCCCGCGCCCAGGAGGCCGTGGACCCGCTTCCGCCCGCCCTGCGCGAGGGCCGCGGACTCGTCCCCCTCACCGAGGCACTCCTCAAGATCCACCGGCCCGCCGCCAAGGCCGACATCGAGGACGCCCGCCGGCGCCTGAAGTGGGACGAGGCCTTCGTCCTCCAGGTCGCCCTGGCCCGCCGCCGGCACGCCGACTCCCAGCTCCCGGCCGTCGCCCGCCGCGCCGCCCCCGGCGGCCTCCTCGACGCCTTCGACGCGAAACTGCCCTTCACCCTCACCGAAGGCCAGCAGACCGTCTCCCAGGAGATCTTCGACGACCTCGCCACCAGCCACCCCATGCACCGCCTCCTCCAGGGCGAGGTCGGATCGGGCAAGGCCCAGCCTCTCGACTCACTGGTGCTGACACCAGCGGGCTTCCGAGCGATGGGCGATATCGAGGCCGGGGACGAGGTGGTGGTGCCAACCGGTGAGATCGCACTCGTCGGGGGCGTTTTCCCTCAGGGAGAACGCCACGTGTGGCGGGTGGTGCTTTCGGACGGGAGCACGGTCGAGTGCGACGACGAACACCTGTGGATCGTCGGCACCAGCTGTGGGTGGCACCGGGGCGAGGAGCCCAAGGTGATGACGACGAGTGAGATCCGGGCGGACCTGCACCAGGCCAACGGGTCTTCCAAGTGGTACCTGCCGGTAGCCGTCCCCGTGGACCTCGGGAACGGTGACCACCCGCCACTTGATCCATACGTGATGGGCGTTCTCATCGGTGACGGTTCGTTCCGGCACAACCTGAGGCTGTCCACCGCGGACGCGGAGATCCTGGCCGCGGTCGAGGCTGCGGTGGCCCCGGACTGCGAGGTGGCCGCGGTTCCCGGAAGCCGCTGCGACCACACGATCCGAACGAGCGGGCCGAGGGGCGGCGCCCGGCGGAATCCCGTCATCCAGGCGGCTCGCGACCTGGGGCTGTGGGGTGCGACCTCACACGACCAGTTCGTCCCGGACGTCTACAAGAACGCGTCGGTCAAGGACCGCCTGGCAGTCCTCCAAGGGCTCATGGACACGGCCGGTACGCTTCACGCGGACGGAATGAGCATTTCGTTCCGCTCCGCCTCCCTCCGGTTGGCGCAGGATGTGGCCTGGCTGGTGCGGTCCCTTGGCGGACGCGCTCGCGTGCTGCCCGAGAAGGCGGCCTTCAACGTCTCTGTCGTCTTGTCCGAGGAGTTCGAGCCGTTCCGGCTGCCCCGCAAGGCGGCACGCATGCGGCCGAGGCCGAAGTACCACACCTTTCGGCGGGGTATTCGGGCTGTGGAGTACGCCGGCACCAAGCCGGTCCAGTGCATCAGCGTCGAGCACCGGAGCCACGCCTATGTGACCGACAACTTCACCGTCACGCACAACACGATGGTCGCCCTGCGGGCCATGCTCGCCGTCGTCGACTCCGGCGGACAGGCCGCGATGCTCGCCCCCACCGAGGTGCTCGCCCAGCAGCACCACCGCTCGATCACCGAGATGATGGGCGAGCTCGCCGAAGGAGGCATGCTCGGCGGCTCCGACCAGGGCACCAAGGTGGTCCTGCTCACCGGCTCCATGGGCACCGCCGCCCGCCGTCAGGCCCTCCTCGACCTGGTCACCGGCGAGGCCGGCATCGTCATCGGCACCCACGCCCTCATCGAGGACAAGGTCCAGTTCCACGACCTCGGCCTCGTCGTCGTGGACGAGCAGCACCGCTTCGGCGTCGAACAGCGCGACGCCCTGCGCTCCAAGGGCAAGCAGCCCCCGCACCTGCTGGTCATGACGGCCACCCCCATCCCGCGCACCGTCGCCATGACCGTCTTCGGCGACCTGGAGACCTCCGTCCTCGACCAGCTCCCCGCCGGCCGCTCCCCGATCGCCACCCACGTCGTGCCCGCCAAGGACAAGCCGCACTTCCTCGCCCGCGCCTGGGAGCGCGTCCGCGAGGAGGTGGAGAACGGCCACCAGGCGTACGTCGTCTGCCCGCGCATCGGCGACGGTGAGGACGACCCGAAGAACAAGAAGAAGGCCTCCGCCGAGGACGAGGCCGAGAAGCGGCCGCCGCTGGCCGTCCTGGAGATCGCCGAACAGCTCACCCGCGGCCCCCTCGCCGGGCTCTCCGTCGAAGTCCTGCACGGGCGGATGGACCCCGCCGACAAGGACGACGTCATGCGCCGCTTCGCCGCCGGCGAGGTCAAGGTCCTGGTCGCCACCACCGTCATCGAAGTCGGCGTGAACGTCCCCAACTCCACCGTCATGGTGATCATGGACGCGGACCGCTTCGGCGTCTCCCAGCTCCACCAGCTGCGCGGCCGCGTCGGCCGCGGCTCCGCCCCCGGCCTGTGCCTGCTGGTCAGCGAGATGCACGAGGCCAGCCCCGCCCGCGCCCGGCTCGCCGCCGTCGCCGCCACCCTCGACGGCTTCGAACTCTCCCGGATCGACCTGGAGCAGCGCCGCGAGGGCGACGTCCTCGGCCAGGCCCAGTCCGGCGTCCGCTCCTCGCTGCGCATGCTCGCCGTCATCGAGGACGAGGAGGTCATCGCCCAGGCCCGCGAGGAGGCCACGCGCGCGGTCGCCGCCGACCCCGAGCTGGAGCACCTGCCGGGGCTGCGCACCGCGCTCGACGCCCTGCTGGACACGGAGCGGGAGCAGTACCTGGAGAAGGGCTGAGGGCCACGGCCTATCGTTGGAGGCCAGACCGGAGGCCAGGCCTCCCCCGACCGCCCCAGAGAAGGACCCCAGATGACCCGCGTGATCGCCGGCACCGCCGGCGGGCGGAGGCTGGCCGTGCCGCCCGGCACCGGCACCCGCCCGACCTCCGACCGGATGCGCGAAGGGCTCTTCTCCACCTGGGAGTCCCTGCACGGAGTCGACGGCTCCCGGGTGCTCGACCTCTACGGCGGCTCCGGCGCCGTCGGGCTGGAGGCGCTCTCCCGGGGCGCCGCCCACACCCTGCTGGTCGAGGCCGACGCCAAGGCCGCCAAGGCCATCCGGGACAACATCAGGACCCTGGGGCTGCCCGGCGCCGAATTCCGGGCCGGCAAGGCCGAGCAGGTCGTGGCCGCCGCCGCGCCCGGGGACCCGTACGACATCGTCTTCCTGGACCCTCCGTACGCCGTCGAGCACGGCGATCTTGGGGAGATCCTCCTCACACTCCGTGCCAATGGCTGGCTCACCGGCGATGCGCTCGTCACCGTGGAGCGCAGCACGAGGAGCGGTCCGTTCCCGTGGCCGGAGGGGTTCGAGCCGCTGCGTTCGCGCAAGTACGGCGAAGGCACCCTCTGGTACGGCCGCGCCGCCTCCACCAGCGAAGACTCATGAACGAGGGAGCTCAGTTGCGCCGCGCCGTCTGTCCGGGGTCCTTCGATCCCATCCACAACGGGCACCTCGACGTCATCGGACGCGCCTCCAGGCTCTACGACGTCGTGCACGTCGCCGTGATGATCAACCAGTCGAAGAAGGGCCTGTTCACCGTCGAGGAACGGATCGAACTGATCCGCGAGGCGACGGCGGACTACGGCAACGTCGAGGTCGAGTCCTTCCACGGACTCCTCGTCGACTTCTGCAAGCAGCGGGACATCCCGGCCATCGTCAAGGGCCTGCGCGCGGTCAGCGACTTCGACTACGAGCTCCAGATGGCCCAGATGAACATGGGCCTCTCGGGCGTCGAGACCCTGTTCGTACCGACCATCCCCACCTACAGCTTCCTGTCGTCCTCCCTGGTCAAGGAGGTCGCCGCGTGGGGCGGCGACGTCGCCCACCTGCTGCCCGCGCACGTCCACGCGGCACTGGTCGAACGACTGCGCGCCAAGTGACCCCGAGGCGGGCGGGCCGGGCTTCTCCGGCACGGCCCGCCCGTCCGTCCGGTGGCCCTACAGTCGTCTCGTCAGTCCGAGGCAGAGAGAGCGCGAGCCCCCCCATGGACGTACAGAAGAAGCTGGACGAGATCGTCGCGGCCGTGGGCGGCGCCCGCTCCATGCCGATGTCGGCCTCCTGCGTGATCAACCGCGCGGAGCTCCTCGCGCAGCTCGAAGACGTACGCCGGGCCCTGCCGGCCTCGCTCGCCCAGGCCCGGGAACTGATCGGCGGGCGCGAGCAGATGGTCGAGGAGGCCCGCCGGGAGGCGGAGCGCATCATCGAGTCCGCCCACGCCCAGCGCGGCTCGCTGATCTCCGACACCGAGGTCGCCCGCGGCTCGCAGGGCGAGGCGGACCGGATCCTGGCGGAGGCCCGCCGGGAGGCCGCCGAGATCCGGGCCGAGGCGGACGACTACGTCGACAGCAAGCTCGCCAACTTCGAGGTCGTGCTCAGCAAGACCATCGACTCGGTGGGCCGGGGCCGCGACAAGCTCCTCGGCCGCGTCCCCGGCCCGGCCGGGAGCGGCCACGACGACGGCGGGGCGCCCGAGCCCAGCTCCGACCCGCAGGTCCGGCGCGAGCAGGCGGACGCGTACGTCGACCGGAAACTGGCCACCTTCGAGGCGGTGCTCTCCAAGACCCTGGAGGCCGTCGGGCGGGGCCGCCGGAAACTGCTGGGCCGGGTGCCCACCGACGACCTCGGGGCACACATGGCCGCCCAGGACGCCGCCGGCAACCAGGGGGCCCGCCCGTCCAGCGACGCGGAGTTCCTGGCCGGCCTGGCGGACCCGGCGCCCGGGGCCGGCCCGCTGCCGGTGCCCGCACCGCCGGAACCCGCGTACGACACGTACGGCGGCGGCTACGCGGCCTACCCGCAGCCGCAGCCGCAGGTCCAGGTCCAGCCCCAGCAGGACGGCTACGCGTACCCGGACCCGTACGCCGGCTACCACCAGCAGCCGCACTCCTACCCCGGCGCCGGCACCGGCTCCACCGGAGCGGCGTACGCCGCGCCCTACGCCGCGCCACAGCCCGACCCCTACGCGGCCTACCGGCAGCCGCACGCGGTCCCGCAGCCGGCGCTCGACGAGACCGGCTTCTTCGACACGAGCATGATCAACCTGGACCAGCTGCGCCAGTACGAGCAGGGGCGCTAGCTCCGGATTGGGCTCAGAGCGAAGCGGCGGGTATCCTGGCTCTTCGGTCGCGCGTATGCGTCGCGATCCATGCTGCCCTTGAGGGGCTCCTTCTTCATCGGCAGCGTCTTTGATCTTCAGCGATCTGTGAAAGCAGGAACGGCCCTGAACACCCGCCTCGACCACCGCAACCCCCTCGTGTTCGACACGCACGAGCTGGGCCGGCGTCCTGGTGCCATGCAGCGGCTGTCCCGCGAGGTCGAGGCGCCGGCGGACTTCGGTCTCGTCGACGTCATCGGAGTGCCGGAAGGCGCCCCGCTGAAGCTCAACCTCCGCCTTGAGTCGGTCATGGAAGGGGTGCTTGTCACAGGCACCGTCCGTGCATCGGCGACGGGGGAGTGCGTAAGGTGTCTGGAGACCGTCGAGCGTGAGCTCAAGGCGGACTTCCAGGAGATGTTCTCGTACCCTGACGCCGACGACCGGGGCCGCGCCAAGGCGGAGCCGGCCGACGACGCCGAGGACGACGAGGACACGCTCTTCCTCGAGGACGGCTTGTTCGACCTCGAACCCGTGCTGCGGGACGCGGTGGTGCTCGCACTGCCGATGCAGCCGGTGTGCCGGGAGGACTGTCTCGGACTGTGCCCCGACTGCGGGCTCAGCCTGAACGACGACCCGGAGCACCACCACGACGCCGTCGACATCCGTTGGGCGGCATTGCAGGGACTCGTCACCGATCAGGGCGATGAGAAGGACAACATGAGCGGCACTGCGTCTGACGGAGTTCAGAGCGCCGCCGAGAAGCAGGAGAAGTAGCCGTGGCTGTTCCGAAGCGGAAGATGTCGCGCAGCAACACGCGCCACCGCCGGTCGCAGTGGAAGGCTGCGGTCCCCACCCTGGTTTCGTGTGAGCGTTGCCAGGAGCCGAAGCTCCAGCACATCGCGTGCCCGAGCTGCGGCACCTACAACAAGCGCCAGGTCCTCGAGGTCTGAGCGGCTGGTGAGAGGCGCAATGTCTGAGCTGTCCAACGCTGAGAAGCAGGCAGACAGTAACAACGCGGCCTCGTCCCACACGCTTCTGGAAGGGCGGCTCGGGTACCAACTCGAGTCCGCCCTTCTGGTGCGTGCGCTGACCCACCGTTCCTACGCGTACGAGAACGGCGGCCTGCCCACCAACGAGCGCCTGGAGTTCCTCGGGGACTCCGTGCTGGGCCTGGTGGTCACGGACACGCTGTACACCACCCACCCCGACCTGCCGGAAGGCCAGCTGGCCAAACTGCGGGCCGCGGTGGTCAACTCTCGTGCGCTGGCGGAGGTCGGGCGCGGCCTCGATCTCGGCTCCTTCATCCGGCTCGGCCGGGGCGAGGAAGGCACGGGCGGCCGGGACAAGGCCTCCATCCTCGCCGACACCCTCGAAGCGGTGATCGGCGCGGTCTATCTCGACAAGGGCCTCGACGCGGCCTCGGAGCTGGTCCACCGGCTCTTCGACCCGCTCATCGAGAAGTCCTCCAACCTCGGTGCCGGCCTGGACTGGAAGACCAGTCTCCAGGAGCTCACGGCGGCCGAGGGCCTCGGCGTACCGGAATACCTGGTCACCGAGACGGGACCGGACCACGAGAAGACCTTCACCGCTGCCGCCCGCGTCGGTGGTGTCTCGTACGGCACCGGTACCGGCCGCAGCAAGAAGGAAGCGGAGCAGCAGGCCGCGGAGTCCGCCTGGCGCGGCATCCGCGCCGCCGCGGACGAGCGGAAGGCCGCGGAAGCGGCCGCCGCCGCACCGGCTCAGGGAGACGGGACGCCGACGCCCGCCGACCCGGCGCCGGGCGCCTGACCGCTTTCTTCTACAGTGACCCCGTCGCACCCCGGTGCGGCGGGGTTTCCTGTTCGCCGCCGCCCGCCCCTCCAGGAGGAACACCATGCCCGAGCTGCCCGAGGTCGAAGTGGTGCGGCGCGGCCTGGAGCGCTGGGTGGCGGGGCGGACCGTCGGGGCGGTGGAGGTGCTCCACCCCCGCGCCGTACGCAGGCACCTGGCCGGCGGTCCCGACTTCGCGGCACGCCTGGCCGGCCAGACCATCGGGGTGCCCCGGCGGCGCGGCAAGTACCTGTGGCTGCCCCTGGAGGGGCGGGACCTGTCCGTCCTCGGCCACCTCGGGATGAGCGGGCAGCTGCTGGTGCAGCCGGCCGACGCCCCCGACGAGAAGCACCTGCGCATCCGGCTGCGGTTCGCCGACGACACGGGCACCGAGCTGCGCTTCGTCGACCAGCGCACCTTCGGCGGGCTCTCCCTGCACGAAACCGTGCCCGGGAGCGACGAGGGACTGCCGGACGTGATCGCCCACATCGCCCGGGACCCGCTGGACCCGCTCTTCGACGAGGGCGCCTACCACCTGGCGCTGCGCGCCAAGCGCACCACCGTCAAGCGGGCGCTGCTCGACCAGTCGCTGATCAGCGGGGTCGGCAACATCTACGCCGACGAGGCCCTGTGGCGCGCGAAGCTGCACTACGAGCGCCCCACCGCCACCCTCACCCGCCCCCGGAGCGCGGAACTCCTCACCCACGTCCGGGAGGTCATGAACGCCGCGCTCGCCGTCGGCGGGACCAGCTTCGACAGCCTCTACGTCAACGTGAACGGCGAGTCGGGCTACTTCGACCGTTCGCTCGACGCCTACGGGCGCGAGGGCGAGCCCTGCCGCCGCTGCGGTACGCCGATGCGGCGGCGGGCCTGGATGAACCGGTCCAGCTACTTCTGCCCGCGCTGTCAGCGGCCGCCGCGCGCCGCGTCGTAGGACTCCCGGGACACCAGCACCTCGTCCATGCTGCCCTCCAGGAAGTGGATCAGGGCGAGCAGCCGGTCGGCGACCTCGCGGCCCAGGGGGGTCAGCTCGTAGTCGACGCGGGGCGGGTTCGTCGGCTGCGCCTCGCGCAGCACGATCCCGTCGCGTTCCAGGGCGTGCAGGGTCTGGGAGAGCATCTTCTCGCTCACGCCGTCGACACGGCGCCGCAGCTCGTTGAAGCGGCAGGGTCCCTCGCGCAGCGCACCGACGGTGAGGCTGCCCCAGCGCCCGGTGACGTGCTCCAGGGTTTCCCGCGAGGGGCATGCGCGCGCGAAGACGTCGAACGGCAGGTCGGCCGGGACGGCTCCGGTACAGACGGTCTTCTCCATGGCACCAGCGTACTCCCGGGCAGCGCCAACCAGCTGCTTGCGCTTTCAAAAAGTTAGTGCTTTCCTTTCTTCAGCGCAGCTCTGCGCCGGTCGCACACTGCGCCGCCCCACGCTCTTGAGGAGAACAGCCATGTCCGCGAACACCCCCACCCCCGTCGTCTCCATCGCCTACCACTCCGGATACGGGCACACCGCCGTCGTCGCGGAGGCCGTGCGGGCGGGCGCCGCCGCCACGGGGGCCACCGTCCACCTGATCAAGGTCGACGAGATCGGCGACGCCGAGTGGGCGCTGCTGGACGGTTCGGACGCGATCATCTTCGGCTCGCCCACCTACATGGGCACGGCCTCGGGTGCCTTCCACGTCTTCGCCGAGGCCACCTCGAAGCGCTGGTTCGGCGACGTCTGGCAGGACAAGGTGGCCGCGGGCTTCACCAACTCCGCCTCCAAGGCCGGCGACAAGCTCAACACCCTGCAGTACTTCCAGATGCTGGCCTCGCAGCACGGCATGAGCTGGGTGAACCTCGGCCTGAAGCCGGGCTGGAACTCCACCGCCGGCACCGAGTACGACCTCAACCGCCTCGGCTTCTCCTCCGGCGCGGCCGCCCAGACCAACTCCGACGAGGGTCCGGAGGGCGTCCACAAGGCCGACATCGCCACCGCCGAGCACTTGGGCCGGCGCGTCGCGGAGCACACCCGCGTGGTCGTGGCGGGCCGGGCGGCCCTGGCGGCGGCCGGGGTCTGACCGGATCCACGGCCTCGGGGGCCCGCCCGCCGGGCGGGCCCCCGAGGGTCCGTCAGAAGCCGAACTCCTGGGTCCACCAGGGGCCGCCGGAGCCGAAGTGGACGCCGACGCCCAGGGTGCGGAATTCGCAGTTGAGGATGTTCGCCTTGTGGCCCGGGCTGTTCATCCAGGCCTGCATCACCGACGCGGCGTCACCCTGGCCGCGCGCGATGTTCTCGCCGCCCATCCCGGAGATCCCCGCGTTCTGGGCCCGCTGCCAGGGGGAGTTGCCGTCCGGGTCGGTGTGGTCGAAGAAGCCCCGCACGGCCATGTCCTTGCTGAAGGCGCCGGCCAGCGCGGCGAGCGGCGGGTTCGCCCGGACCGCGGCGCACCCGGCCTGCGCGCGCGCCTGGTTCACCAGCGCGAGCACCTCGGCCTCCTCGGCGGAGTGGCCGTCACCGGCCGCCGGGGCCGCCGGCTCGGGGGCCGCCGGGGGCTTGGGCGCGGCCGGAGGCTTGGGCGCGGCGGGGGGCTTGGGCGCGGCCGGCTTCGGGGCCGCCTGGGACGGGCTCTTCTCCGGCTCCTTCGGGGAAGCCGAAGGGGACGCGGAGGCCGGGGCGGACGCCGACGGGGAGGGCGAGGCGGAGGTGCTGGGGGAGGGCGAAGGGCTGCCCGAGGAGGCGCTCGGCTCGGGCGCGGAGGAGGCCCGCCCCGAGAGGTTCGCCAGCCCGTTCGGCTGCTCCGGCCTCTCGCGGGTGGCGGCCGCCGAGGGCTCGGCGCCGGCCTCCGTCCGCTCGCCGGCGCCCGTGCCGACATACGGGAAGGAGCCGCCGACCGGGACGTACCCGGTCGTCACGGCCGCCGTACCGAGGGCCACGGCCACGGACGCGCCGAGCAGCCCGGTGCGCACGGCGGTGCGCTTGGCGCCGCGCCGAGGTGCGGCGTGGAGTCGGTGGCGTCCCATGGGTGCCGTGCCTTCCCTTTGCAAGATCAAAGTTTGCTCAGCCGAACGGGTGAGTCGTTGGTGGGGGACTGTAGCCGATGAGGCAAGGGGGCGATGGGCTCCGGAATCCTTTGCCCGGTTAGCGTTCTTGCATGAACGAAGACGTGCGCATGACCGCCTGGGTGCGCGGCCGTGTACAGGGAGTGGGCTTCCGCTGGTTCACCAGGGCCAATGCCCTGGAGATCGGCGGCCTGGCCGGCTTCGCCCTCAACCTGGACGACGGGCGAGTGCAGGTCGTGGCCGAAGGTCAACGTGAGAATTGCCACCGCCTGCTCGACTGGCTGCGCTCCTCCGACACGCCCGGACGGGTGGACGGGGTGACAGAGATCTGGGGCACACCGCGCGGTGGCTACGACGGCTTCGAGATCCGGTGACCAATCGACTGATCATGGACTGATCAGACCCCCGGAACACCCGCACCCGGTCGGATCTGCGCATTCGCCGCCGAGACGTTGCCGCGGGCCGCGATCCGTGGAAGGCTCGGAAGCGAGGTTGATCTCTCCGCCCCCTGCGCGGACCGGGCCGCCCGCCGATACGGGGCGTGATCGTGTTGACCGTCAAACTTTTTGGTGAGACGCTGGAAGCCCCGCGCACCTGAGCTGTTTGGCAGTGATGGCACAAGCAAGCGCAGTGACTGACTGTCGCTGCCGGACATCCGCGGGTGCGATTCCCTCACGACCCACACCGCTTCGGTCGGTCACTCAGTGTGGAGGACCATCCATCATGGCAAAGGCGCTTCTCGGTTACGTCGGCGGTTCCGACCCGCGACTCCTCGCCGAGATGCGACGGCTTCAGCAGCGCGTCCAGGACCTCGAGTCCGAGCTCGGACGGATCCAGTCCGAGAACGACGCTCTGACGGCGGCCGCCGCACAGCACGGAGACTCGCTGCTCGACAGCATCGAGATCGACGTACCCCAGGCGGAGCCTGCGCTCACCTGATCCGCGCTCACTCGTCGTTCGACTCCAGCCCCGAATCGATATGCAAGGGACGCCCCGGCGTCCCTTCTTTCTTTCCCGCCCGCCCCTGCCCGCCGCGACGGGCATGGGGCCATGCGGGGGACTGATTCCTTTGACGTCTGATCTGCCCTGCACCTTCATGGGTGAAACCGAACGTGAAAGGTAGAGTCCGGCGGCGTGCACCTCAAGTCCCTGACCCTGCGTGGCTTCAAATCCTTCGCCTCCGCCACCACCCTGCGCTTCGAACCAGGCATCACCTGCGTCGTCGGCCCGAACGGATCGGGCAAGTCCAACGTGGTGGACGCGCTGTCCTGGGTCATGGGGGAACAGGGAGCCAAATCCCTGCGCGGCGGGAAGATGGAGGACGTCATCTTCGCCGGCACCACGGGACGCCCGCCGCTGGGCCGCGCCGAGGTCTCCCTCACCATCGACAACTCCGACGGCGCCCTGCCCATCGAATACGCCGAGGTCACCATCACGCGGATCATGTTCCGCGGCGGCAGCAGCGAATACCAGATCAACGGTGACACCTGCCGGCTCCTCGACATCCAGGAACTGCTCTCCGACTCCGGCATCGGCCGCGAGATGCACGTCATCGTCGGACAGGGGCAGCTCGACTCCGTCCTGCACGCCGACCCGATGGGCCGCCGCGCCTTCATCGAGGAGGCCGCGGGCGTACTGAAGCACCGCAAGCGCAAGGAGAAGGCCCTGCGCAAACTCGACGCGATGCAGGCCAACCTCGCGCGGGTGCAGGACCTCACCGACGAGCTGCGCCGCCGGCTCAAGCCCCTCGGCCGGCAGGCCGCCGTGGCCCGCCGGGCCGCCGTGATCCAGGCCGACCTGCGCGACGCGAAGCTGCGGCTGCTCGCCGACGACCTGGTGGCCCTGCGGGCGGCGCTCGACGCCGAGGTCGCGGACGAGGCCGCGCTCAAGGAGCGCAAGGAGTCCGCCGAGCGGGACCTCGCCGACGCGCTGCGCCGGGAGGCCGAGCTGGAGGAATCGGTACGCCGCCTCGCGCCCCGGCTCCAGCGGGCCCAGCAGACCTGGTACGAGCTGTCGCAGCAGGCCGAGCGGGTCCGCGGGACCGCGTCCCTGGCGGAGGCCCGGGTCAGGAGCGCCTCCGCCCCGGTGGAGGAGGAGCGGCGCGGACGCGACCCCGAGGACATGGAGCGGGAGGCCGCGCGGATCCGGGAGCAGGAGGCCGAGCTGACCGCGGCCCTGGAGGCGGCCGAGCGGGCCCTGGAGGACACCGCCGAGCACCGGGCCGGACTCGAACGGGCCCTGGCCGAGGAGGAACGCCGGCTGCGGGACGCGGCACGGGCCATCGCCGACCGGCGCGAGGAGCTGGCCCGGCTGACGGGGCGGCTGGGGGCGGCCCGGTCGCGGGCGGGCGCGGCCCAGGCGGAGATCGAGCGGCTCGTGGCCGCCCGGGACGAGGCGCAGGCCCGGGCGGTGGCCGCCCGGGAGGAGTACGAGGAACTGGCCGAGGAGGTCGGCGGGCTCGAGGACCCTTCGGTGGAGGGGGAGTACGAGGCGGCGAAGGCCGCGCTGACCGGGGCGGAGGCCGCGCTGGGCGCCGCCCGGGAGGCGCTGGCCTCGGCGGAAAGGTCCCGCGCGGCGGTGTCGGCGCGGCGGGAGGCGCTCGCGCTGGGGCTGCGGCGCAAGGACGGGACCGGGGCGCTGCTCGCGGTGCGGGAGCGGCTGGCGGGAGTGCTGGGGCCGGCGGCGGAGCGGGTGTCGGTGGTGCCGGGGTACGAGGTGGCGGTGGCCGCCGCGCTGGGCTCCGCCGCGGACGCGGTGGCCGTCGCCTCGGCGGGGGCGGCCGCGGAGGCCATCCGGCACCTGCGGGACGCCGATGCGGGGCGGGCCACGTTCCTGATCGCGCCGGCCGCCCCGGCCGCCCCGGCCGTGATTCCGGGGCAGGGTCCCGCGGCCCCGGGCGGGGCCGGGCTGCCGGGGCAGGCCCAGGGCCCGGCGGAGCTCCCCCGCTCCGCGCCCTCCCACGAGGCCGATGAGCGGCTCCGCCCGGGGCGGGGCCCGGCCCAGGGCCCGGCTGGGGCGGAAGCGGCGCCCGACGGGGCTGACCTGGCCGTCGCGGCGGGGTACCGGGAGGCCGCTTCGCTGGTCCGGGGTGACGGAGAGGTGCTGCGGGCCGTGGCCTGGGTGCTGCGGGACCACGTCGTGGTCGGGGGGCTGGCGGAGGCCGAGGCCCTCGTCGCCGCGCGGCCCGGCCTGGTCGCGGTGACCGCCGACGGCGACGTGCTCGGCGCCCACCTCGCCCACGGCGGCTCCGCCGGCGCGCCCAGCCTCATCGAGGTACAGGCCGCCGTCGACGAGGCGGCGGCGGAACTGGAGCGGCTGGACGGCGAGTGCCGGGAACTGGCCGCCGCGCAGGAGGCCGCCCAGCGGCACCGCGCCGAGGCCGCGGCCCTCGCCGAGGAACTGGCGGAGCGCCGCCGGGCCGGGGAGCGGGCCCGCGCCGGGGCCGCCCAGCAGCTCGGCCGGCTCGCCGGGCAGGCGAAGGGCGCCCTGGGCGAAGCCGAGCGCAGCGCCCGGGCGGCGGCCACCGCCCAGGAGGCGCTCGAACGGGCCCGGGCCGACGTGGAGGAGTGCGCGGAGCGGCTCGCGGTGGCGGAGGAGATGCCGTTGGCGGAGGAGCCCGACACCTCGGCCCGGGACCGGCTCTCGGCCGACGGGGCGAACGCGCGGCAGACCGAGATGGAGGCCCGCCTCCAGCTGCGCACGCACGAGGAGCGGGTGAAGGGCCTGGCCGGCCGGGCGGACGCGCTCGACCGGGGCGCCCGCGCCGAGCGCGAGGCCCGGGCCCGCGCGGAGCGGCGCCGGCAGCGCCGGCGGTACGAGGCCGAAGTGGGCCGCGCCGTCGCCGAGGGGGCCCGGCAGCTGCTGGCGCACCTGGAGGTGTCGATCGGCCGGGCCGGTCAGGAGCGCACGGCCGCCGAGCACGCCAAGGGGCTGCGGGAGCAGGAGCTCGGCGAGGCCCGCGGCCGGGGCCGTGACCTCAAGGCGGAGCTCGACAAGCTGACCGACTCCGTGCACCGGGGCGAGGTGCTCGGCGCGGAGAAGCGGCTGCGCATCGAGCAGCTGGAGGCGCGGTCGCTGGAGGAGCTCGGCGTGGAGCCGGCCGCCCTGGTGGCGGAGTACGGGCCCGACCAGCCGGTCCCCCCGTCCCCGCCCGCCGAGGGCGAGGTGCTCCCGGAGGACCCGGACCACCCCCGCAACCGGCCGGGGCCCTTCGACCGGGCCCGGCAGGAGAAGCGGCTGAAGGCGGCCGAGCGCGCGTACCAGCAGCTCGGCAAGGTCAACCCGCTGGCGCTGGAGGAGTTCGCCGCGCTGGAGGAGCGCCACCGGTTCCTCAGCGAGCAGCTGGGGGACCTGCGGAAGACGCGTGCCGATCTCCTTCAAGTGGTGAAGGAAGTCGACCAGCGGGTCGAGCAGGTCTTCACGGAGGCCTACCGGGACACCGCGCGGGAGTTCGAGGGGGTGTTCTCGCGGCTGTTCCCCGGGGGCGAGGGCCGTCTGGTGCTCACCGACCCGGACGACATGCTGGCCACGGGCGTGGACGTCGAGGCGCGCCCGCCCGGCAAGAAGGTCAAGCGGCTGTCGCTGCTGTCCGGCGGCGAGCGCTCGCTGACGGCCGTGGCGCTGCTGGTCTCCATCTTCAAGGCGCGGCCCAGTCCGTTCTACGTGATGGACGAGGTCGAGGCCGCCCTCGACGACACCAACCTCCAGCGGCTGATCCGCATCATGGAGGAGCTCCAGGAGAGCTCGCAGCTGATCGTCATCACGCACCAGAAGCGGACGATGGAGGTCGCGGACGCCCTCTACGGGGTCTCGATGCAGGGCGACGGGGTCTCGAAGGTCATCAGCCAGCGGCTCCGCTGAGGTCCCCTCCCACGAAGCGGCTTCAAGAAGTGAAATCAAGGCCCACGGTCTGAAGCTAATCCGACCTTCACATCACCTATTGACTTCAGGAAATGAACACATAGGCTCTGTGCTGCCTCCCGCCTTCCGGTGGTGCCCGATCTTGACCTGTGCGCCACTAGGAGAACGGACAGAACCCCCCACGGAGCACACCTTGACCAGCAGCACTGCGCAGGCACCGGCGCCCGGCGGCGGACGCGCGTCCCAGCCCGACCACCTCGGGCACGTCATCTTCATCACCGCGGCCGCCGCAATGGGCGGATTCCTCTTCGGATACGACAGCTCCGTCATCAACGGCGCCGTCGTCGCGATCCGCGACCGCTTCGACATCGGATCGGCCGCGCTCGCCCAGGTGATCGCCGCCGCGCTGATCGGCTGCGCGCTCGGCGCCGCCACCGCGGGCCGCATCGCCGACCGGATCGGGCGCATCCGCTGCATGCAGATCGCCGCCGTCCTCTTCACGGCGAGCGCCATCGGTTCGGCCCTCCCGTTCGCGCTCTGGGACCTCGCCGTGTGGCGCGTCATCGGCGGCTTCGGCATCGGCATGGCGTCCGTCATCGGCCCCGCCTACATCGCCGAGGTCTCGCCGCCCGCCTACCGCGGCCGGCTGGCCTCCTTCCAGCAGGCCGCCATCGTCATCGGCATCGCCGTCTCGCAGCTGGTCAACTGGGGCATCCTCAACCTCGCCGACGGCGACCAGCGCGGGAAGGTCGGCGGGCTGGAAGCCTGGCAGTGGATGCTCGGCGTGATGGTGGTCCCGGCGGTGCTCTACGGGCTGATGTCCTTCGTCATCCCCGAGTCCCCCCGCTTCCTGATCTCCGTCGGCCGCACCGCCGAGGCCCGGAAGGTGCTGGCCGAGGTCGAGGGCAGCCGGGTCGACCTGGACGCGCGCGTCGCCGAGATCGAGGCGGGCATGCGCTCCGAGCACAAGTCCACCTTCAAGGACCTGCTCGGCGGCCGCTTCGGCCTGCTGCCCATCGTCTGGGTCGGCATCGGCCTCTCGGTCTTCCAGCAGCTCGTCGGCATCAACGTGATCTTCTACTACAGCTCCTCGCTGTGGCAGTCCGTCGGCATCGACCCGACCAGCTCGTTCCTCTACTCCTTCACCACGTCGATCATCAACATCGTCGGCACGGTGATCGCGATGATCTTCGTCGACCGGATCGGCCGCAAGCCGCTCGCGCTGATCGGCTCGGCGGGCATGGCCGTCTCCCTCGGCCTCTGCGCGTGGGCGTTCTCGTACAAGACCGGCGCCGGTGACGACATCACCATGCCCGACACCCAGGGCACGGTCGCCCTGATCGCCGCGCACGCGTTCGTGCTCTTCTTCGCCCTCTCCTGGGGCGTGGTGGTGTGGGTGCTGCTCGGCGAGATGTTCCCCAACCGGATCCGCGCCGCCGCGCTCGGCGTCGCCGCCGCGGCGCAGTGGGTCGCCAACTGGGTCATCACCGTCACCTTCCCGACCCTGTCGGACTGGAACCTGTCCGGCGCGTACGTCATCTACACCGTCTTCGCCGTGCTCTCGATCCCGTTCATCCTCAAGTGGGTGCCGGAGACCAAGGGCAAGGCGTTGGAGGAGATGGGGTAACCACTCCCCGCCACCACCCCCTCTCCTCCGCGGTGCTGCCCCGGCTCAGTCCCTGAGCCGGGGCAGCACCTTTTCGCACAGCAGCCGCAGGCTGCGCCAGCCCTCGTCGAGCGGCATGCCGCCGCACAGCGGGTGCAGGACGAGGTTCCCCGCCTCGCCCGCCCCGCGCGCGTACGCCACGGCCTCCTCCGGGGCGAGGATCCGGTAGACCCCCTCCGCGCGCAGCTCCTCGACCGTCCGGGCGCCCGACCGCACGGCCGAGCGGATGTCCTTGGACTGCCAGGAGGCGTACATGCCCGCCTCGTGCAGGAAGTGCCTCCCGTAGAGCGCCCACGCCCGGTCCGGGTCCTCCGCGACGTGCAGCAGCGGGGTCTCGCGGGCGGGCATCATGCAGAAGCCCTCGGTGCCGTGCTCCGCGAGCTGCTCCGCGTAGTACGCCTCCAGCTCCGGCAGGTGCGCGCTCGGGAAGAACGGCAGCCCCAGCCGGGCGGCCCGCCGGGCCGCCGCCTTCGAACTGCCGCCCACCAGCAGCATCGGGTGCGGCTGGGTGAAGGGCACCGGGGTCACCTTCACGGTGCGGCCGCGGAACGCGAAGGGCTCGCCGGTCCAGGCCTTCAGCAGGGTCTCCAGCAGCTCGTCCTGGAGCCTGCCGCGCCGCCCCCACTCCACCCCGTGCTGCTCGTACTCCTCGGGCCGGTAGCCGATGCCCGCCACGGTCACCAGCCGCCCGCCGCCGATGAGGTCCAGCACGGCGATGTCCTCGGCCACCTTCAGCGGGTCGTGGAGCGGGCCGATGATCGCGGACACGGTGACCGCGATCCGCCGGGTGGCGCCGAGGACGGCGCCGGCGAACGCGAACGGGGAGGGCAGCCAGTTGTTGTCGGTGCCGTGGTGCTCCTCGGTCTGGACCGTGTCGACGCCGTGCTCGTCGGCGTACCGGGCCATCTCCACCGCCGCCTGGTAGCGGGCGGCCAGCGTCGCGGGGGTGCCTGCGGGGTCGATCAGGTTGAACCGGGCCACGGTGATGGGCATGGGAAGTCCCCCTTCGCCGGATGCGGACGGTCGGGCGAGGGGGGACGTTAGCTGACGTGGCGTCAGTTGGACAGGGCCCCGGCGGGCTCCCGCTCCCCGTCCGGCCCCGGCGCGGCCGACGCGGCCGGGGCGGGCGTGCGCGGCAGTACGGCGTACAGCGCGGCGGACACCACGATGCCGGTCACCCAGCCGAGGCCGTTCTCCCCGATCCAGGTGGAGGCGAGCGGGCCGCTGAACCAGTCGACCCGGGTGAAGAGCAGCCCGGCCACCAGGGCCACGCCCCAGGCCGTCATCGCCTGCCAGGCGAAACCGCCCCGGTACCAGTAGGCGCTGGTGCGCGTGGTGTCCAGCAGCGCGGCGCCGTCGTAGGAGGTGCGGCGCAGCATGTCCACGCCGAACACCCCGATCCACGCGGAGAACGCCACGGCCAGCAGCGTCAGGAAGGAGATGAACGAACCGAAGAAGCCGGTCGCCACCACCATCAGCAGGAAACCGAAGACCAGGCTGATGAGGGCGTTGACGCTCACCGCCCAGGCACGCGGCACCCTGATGCCCAGGGTCTGCGCGGTGAACCCGGCCGAGTACATCGACATCGAGTTGATCAGCAGCATCCCGATCAGGGCGATCAGCAGGTAGGGGACCGCGATCCAGGTCGGCAGCAGCTCGCCGATGAAGGAGACCGGGTCCTGCGCGCTCGCCAGGTCGGGCGTGCCGACCGCCATCACCGCGCCCATCAGCACCATCGGCAGGACCACCACGCCCGCCCCGCCGACCGTCGCGCCGACCACGCCCTTCCCGGAGGCGGTGCGCGGCAGGTAGCGGGTGAAGTCCGGGCCGGACGGCACCCAGCTGATGCCGCCCGCCGCGATGGTGCCGATGCCCGCGATCATCATCGCCGTGGAGCCCGCCGGCTTGCCGAAGACGGCGGACCAGTCGGTGGTGAAGAGCAGGTAGCCGAGGACGAGCACGCTGAAGCCGCCGAAGAGGTACGTCGACCACGTCGAGCAGACGCGCAGCGCGTTGATGCCCAGCCCCGAGACCACGAAGGTGCAGCCGACGAAGAAGAGCAGGGTGACGACGATGAGCGCGGTGTTGCTCTTCACGCCGAAGAGCAGGTCCAGGACGGTCAGCACCGCGTAGGCGCCGCTGACCGCGTTGATCGTCTCCCAGCCCCAGCGCGCGACCCAGATCAGCGCCCCCGGGAAGAGGTTGCCCCGCTGCCCGAAGACGGCCCGCGACAGCGCCATGCCCGGCGCGCCGCCGCGCTTTCCGGCGATGGAGATCAGGCCGACGATCCCGTACGAGACCACGGGCGCGGCGAACGCGACGACCAGCACCTGCCAGATGTTCAGCTTGTTGAAGATCACCAGCCCCGCGCCCATCGTGAGCAGCAGCACGCTGATGTTCGCGGCGACCCAGGTGGGGACGAGCTCGCGGACCCGGCCGGTGCGCTCGCCGTCGGGTACGGGCTCCAGCCCGCGGGTCTCGGCTGAGGTCTTGCCGGTGGCCTGGACTGCGGTCTCGGCCGGTATGGCACCGGCGGCGGGCTCGGCGGGCATGCGGTTGCTCCGTGGGGCGTGCGAGGACGGGAAGTCGTCCATCATCGTAGATTTGCGCCGAATTGCATAAATAGGGGCTTAGGGCCCGGTACGGGTGCCGAGGTCCGGGCTCCGGAGCGGCCGTGGCCGATACTGGGAGCGTTATGGAAATCCTCATCCTTGCTGTAGTCATCGCCCTGGTCGCGGTCGGCGCGATCAGCGGGCTCGTGGTCAGCAGCCGCAAGAAGAAGCAGCTGCCCCCCACGGCGCCGCCGAGTACGCCGACCATCACTGCCCCTCCCGCCGAACCGCAGGTGGGGGAGGACTCCGCACCGACGGTCGAAGAGCCGCGCCGGACCATCGAGGAGGTCGCGCTCCCCGAGGCGGCCGCCCCCGAGGCCGAGGCGCCCGTCGCCGAGCCGGAGGCCCCGGCCGCGCCCGAGATCGAGGTGCCCGAGCCCACCGCCGGCCGCCTGGTCCGGCTGCGCGCGCGGCTCGCCCGTTCGCAGAACTCGCTCGGCAAGGGGCTGCTCACGCTGCTCTCGCGCGAGCACCTCGACGAGGACACCTGGGAGGAGATCGAGGAGACCCTCCTCATCGCCGATGTCGGTGTCGCCCCGACGCAGGAACTGGTGGAGCGGCTCCGCGAGCGGGTCAAGGTGCTCGGCACCCGCACCCCCGCCGAGCTGCGCACCCTGCTGAAGGAGGAGCTGCTGACCCTGGTCGGCACCGACTTCGACCGCGCCGTGAAGACCGAGAGCGCCACCGACACCCCGGGCGTCGTGATGGTCGTCGGCGTCAACGGCACCGGCAAGACCACCACCACCGGCAAGCTCGCCCGGGTGCTCGTCGCCGACGGCCGCAGCGTCGTGCTCGGCGCGGCCGACACCTTCCGCGCCGCCGCCGCCGACCAGCTCCAGACCTGGGGCGAGCGCGTGGGCGCCCGTACCGTCCGCGGCCCCGAGGGCGGCGACCCGGCGTCCATCGCCTACGACGCGGTCAAGGAGGGCATCGCCGAGGGTGCCGACGTGGTGCTCATCGACACCGCCGGCCGGCTGCACACCAAGACCGGCCTCATGGACGAGCTCGGCAAGGTCAAGCGCGTCGTGGAGAAGCACGGCCCGCTGGACGAGGTCCTGCTGGTCCTGGACGCCACCACCGGGCAGAACGGCCTGACCCAGGCGCGCGTCTTCGCCGAGGTCGTCGACATCACCGGCATCGTGCTGACCAAGCTCGACGGCACGGCCAAGGGCGGCATCGTCGTCGCCGTCCAGCGCGAGCTGGGTGTCCCGGTCAAGCTCGTCGGCCTCGGTGAGGGCCCGGACGACCTGGCCCCCTTCGAGCCGGAGGCGTTCGTGGACGCCCTCATCGGCGACTGAGGCGGCCCGAAGGCCCCGCCGGAGGATCCGCCCGACCCGTGCCCCCGTGTCCGTCCAGGACCCGGGGGCACGGCCGTGGGCGGGGGCGTCAGCGCCGGAAGCGGTGACAGGTGTAGGCGAGGGTGCCGAGCAGCAGCCGGGCCTGCGGGGGGCCGCCCGCGCTGTCCAGCGCGGGCCCGCGCAGCCAGCCGGCCGGGCCCAGGCCCGCGTGGTCGGAGGGCGGGGCCGTCAGGAAGGAGCCGTGCCCCAGGGCGCGCAGGTCCAGGTCCGCGTCGTCCCAGCCCATGCGGTACAGCAGCTCCGGCAGCTCGGCGGCGGCGCCCGGGGCCACGAAGAACTGGGCCCGGCCGTCCGGGGTCGCCGTCACCGGGCCGAGTGGCAGGCCCATCCGCTCCAGCCGGACCAGGGCGCGCCGGCCGGCCTCCGCGGAGACCTCGATGACGTCGAAGGAGCGGCCGACCGGGAGCAGGATCGCCGCGCCCGGATACTCGCCCCAGACCTCGGAGACCTCGTCCAGGGTGGCGCCCCCCGGGACGGTCGGAGCGAAGTCCAGCGGATGCGCCCCCGGCGCGCCGCAGTTCGTATGACCGCAGGAGCAGTCGCGGCCCGGGCCCGCGGCACGGGCCCCGGGGACCGCGTCCCAGCCCCAGAGGCCGGTGTACTCCGCCACCGTCGTGCACTCCGAGGTCCGGCCCCGGCGCCGGACGCCGGAACGGAACTCCTTGGTGCTGCGGCTGCCGCCGATCGTGAAGCCCATGCCCATGCCCCCTCCAACGGGTCGGACGCGCCGGTGGTTACGACGTCGGCGGGACCTGTCGGAGGCCGGGTGGGGTGCGCCGTCCACCGGAGCCGCCCGGCGCACTCCTCGCCGCGCGCGCCCCGAGCGCACTCCCGTCCAACCATGCTGTTCCGCCGTGGTGTCAAGTGAATCGCTCCTGGCCGGTGGCGAGTTCATTCGAAGGGGTGGCGAATGGTGGCGTTTCTGGAATCGACCTCGCCGACGGGGTGATCGTAGGATTACTTTCGGTGCACGCACCCGGACGGCAGGCCCACCCGTGGGTATGCCGGAGGCAATCGGTGGAGGACTTGTGAAGGTCCCTGGCGGAGTCGCCCGTTCCGGCCAGGGTTCGTGTGAACAGGCGATGCGGATGGGGGGCGTTCCAGTGAGCGGCGACGGCGCAAGCGGAACGAGCGGCGAATCCGCTGTCCGGAACGAACAGCTGACCTCGTGGTTCGTGCGCAGCGGCTGGTCCAAGGGCGAACTCGCCCGCCAGGTCAACCGCCGGGCCCGCCAGATGGGCGCCCACCACATCAGCACCGACACCTCCCGCGTCCGGCGCTGGCTCGACGGCGAGCAGCCCCGCGAACCCGTCCCGCGGATCCTCTCGGAGCTCTTCTCCGAACGCTTCGGCTCCGTCGTCGCCATCGAACAGCTCGGGCTGCGCACCGCCCACCAGACCCCCTCCGTCTCCGGCGTCGACCTCCCCTGGGCGGGCCCGCAGACCGTGGAGCTGCTCAGCGAGTTCTCCCGCAGCGACCTGATGCTGGCCCGCCGGGGCTTCCTCGGCACCTCCCTCGCCCTCTCCGCCGGCCCCGCCCTCATCGAGCCCATGCAGCGCTGGCTCGTCCCCGCCCCGGCCGGCGACCTCGGACCGCGCCCCGAGAGCGGGCCGTCCGGAGCACTCGGCGGACACCGGCCGCCCCGGCTCTCCGAGCCCGAGCTCGACCTCCTCGAAGCCACCACCGTGATGTTCCGGCAGTGGGACGCCCAGTGCGGCGGCGGGCTGCGCCGCAAGGCCGTCGTCGGACAGCTCCACGAGGTCACCGACCTGCTCCAGGAGAGCCACCCGGCCCCGGTCATGAAGCGCCTCTTCAAGGTCGCCGCCGAACTCGCCGAACTCGCCGGATGGATGAGCTACGACATCGGCCTGCACCCCACCGCCCAGAAGTACTTCGTCCTCGCGCTGCACGCCGCGAAGGAGGCCGGCGACAAGCCGCTCGGCTCCTACATCCTGTCCGGGATGAGCCGCCAGATGATCCACCTCGGCCGCCCCGAGGACGCCCTGGAGCTCATCCACCTGGCCCAGTACGGCAGCCGCGACTGCGCCGGACCCCGCACCCAGGCCATGCTGTACGCGATGGAGGCCCGCGCCTACGCCAACATGGGCCAGCCCAGCCGCTGCAAGCGGGCCGTGCGCATGGCCGAGGACACCTTCTCCGACGTCGGCTTCGACGGCGAACCCGAACCCGACTGGATCCGCTTCTTCTCCGAGGCCGAGCTCAACGGCGAGAACTCGCACTCCTACCGCGACCTGGCCTACGTCGCCGGCCGCAGCCCCACCTACGCCTCCCTCGCCGAACCCGTCATGGAACGGGCCGTGGAGCTCTTCGCCAAGGACGAGGAGCACCAGCGCTCCTACGCCCTGAACCTCATCGGCATGGCCACCGTCCACCTCCTCCAGCGGGAGCCCGAACAGGCCACCGTCCTCGTGGACCAGGCCCTCGACGTGGCGCGAAAAGTACGGTCCGAACGGGTGAACACCCGGCTCCGCAAGACCGTCGACACAGCCGCCCGTGAATACGGCGACGTCGCCGAGGTGGTCCGGCTGACCGACCTCCTCGCCTCGCGGCTGCCCGAGGCCGCCGAGGCCGTCTGAGCCGCCCGGGCGCGCACCTGACGCGCGCCCGACCCCGGTCTGACCCTCACATGACCCGGGCCGCACCCGTACCTCACCGGTTCATGGAGGCGTAACACGCCCGACCTCTTCGTCATCGGCGCGAAACACCCAGCGGCGCCGCCGGAAACCGTCCTGCGCGAATCTCAGGGCCAATAACCGGCCAGCCCTCAAGCCGCCGCTCAGGTTTCCCACGATCGCCCGCACGCGAACGTACCGACGACGAGGAGACGCCGATGGCATCAGCCATCACGACCCTCGCGGCAGACGCCCCGACCCTGTCTGCCGCGAACACCGGGTTCATGCTCATCTGCTCCGCCCTGGTCATGCTCATGACCCCGGGACTCGCCTTCTTCTACGGAGGCATGGTCCGGGTCAAGAGCAGCCTCAACATGCTGATGATGAGCTTCGTCAGCCTCGGGATCGTCACGATCCTCTGGGTGCTCTACGGCTTCAGCCTCGCCTTCGGCACCGACTCCGGCTCGCTGATCGGCTGGAACTCCGACTACGTCGGACTCAGCGGCATCGGCCTCACCGAACTCTGGGACGGCTACAGCATCCCGGTCTACGTCTTCGCCGTCTTCCAGCTGATGTTCGCCGTCATCACCCCCGCCCTGATCAGCGGCGCCCTCGCCGACCGCGTCAAGTTCAGCGCCTGGGTCCTCTTCACCGCCCTGTGGGTCACCGTCGTCTACTTCCCCGTCGCCCACTGGGTGTGGGGCGCGGGCGGCTGGCTCTTCGAGATGGGCGTCATCGACTTCGCCGGCGGCACCGCCGTCCACATCAACGCGGGCGCCGCCGCCCTCGGCGTCATCCTCGTCATCGGCAAGCGCGTCGGCTTCAAGAAGGACCCGATGCGCCCGCACAGCCTCCCCCTCGTGATGCTCGGCGTCGGCCTGCTGTGGTTCGGCTGGTTCGGCTTCAACGCCGGCTCCTGGCTCGGCAACGACGACGGCATCGGCGCCGTCATGTTCGTCAACACCCAGGTCGCCACCGCCGCCGCCATGCTCGCCTGGCTCGCCTACGAGAAGCTGCGCCACGGCTCCTTCACCACCCTCGGCGCCGCCTCCGGCGCCGTCGCCGGCCTCGTCGCCATCACCCCCGCCGGCGGCTCCGTCAGCCCGCTCGGCGCCATCGCCGTCGGCGCCATCGCCGGTGTGCTGTGCGCCATGGCCGTCGGCCTCAAGTACAAGTTCGGCTACGACGACTCCCTCGACGTCGTCGGCGTCCACCTCGTCGGCGGCATCGCCGGCTCCCTGCTCGTCGGCTTCTTCGCCACCGGCGGCGTCCAGTCCGAGGCGAAGGGCCTCTTCTACGGCGGCGGCCTGGAACAGCTCGGCAAGCAGGCCATCGGGGTCTTCGCCGTCCTCGCCTACTCCCTCGTCGTATCCGCGATCATGGCCTTCCTCCTCGACAAGACCATCGGCATGCGGGTCGCGGAGGACGTGGAGGTCTCCGGCATCGACCAGGTCGAGCACGCCGAGACCGCCTACGACTTCAGCGGCGCCGGCGGCGGGCTCTCCTCCCGCACCACCGCCGCCCCCGCCCCCGCCGCCTCCGCGAGCAAGAAGGTCGACGCATGAAGCTGATCACCGCCATCGTCAAGCCCTACAAGCTGGACGAGATCAAGGAAGCCCTCCACGCCTTCGGGGTCCAGGGCCTGACCGTCTCCGAGGCCAGCGGGTACGGACGCCAGCGCGGCCACACCGAGGTCTACCGCGGCGCCGAGTACACCGTGGACCTCGTACCGAAGATCCGCATCGAGGTGCTCGTCGAGGACGAGGAGGCCGAGGAGCTCATCTCCGTCATCGTCAGCGCCGCCCGCACCGAGAAGATCGGCGACGGCAAGGTGTGGAGCGTCCCCGTGGACTCGGTCGTCCGGGTCCGCACCGGCGAGCGCGGCGCCGACGCGCTCTAGGAGCCCCGGGTGACGAGCGGCGAACCGACCACGCAGGACGATCCGGCCGGCTCCGGACCCGGCGGCTACGCCGCGGCCCGGCTGCGACTCCTCCAGGAGGAATCGCGGTCCGGGCCCTCCCGGCGTTCCGCCCTGTCCGGACTGACCGACCGATGGCTGAACGCCCAGTTCACGCAGGCCGCGCGGGAGACCGGCGTACGCGGCGCCGCCCTCGTCGCCGTCGGCGGCTACGGCCGCGCCGACCTCTCCCCGCGCAGCGACCTCGACCTGCTGCTGCTCCACGACGGCAAGGCCCGGCCCGCCGCACTGAGCGCGCTCGCCGACCGCCTCTGGTACCCCGTGTGGGACCTCGGCCTGGCCCTGGACCACTCGGTACGCACCCCCGCCGAGGCCCGCAAGACCGCCGCCGAGGACCTCAAGGCCCACCTCGGACTCCTCGACGCGCGGCTCGTCTCCGGCGACGCCGGGCTCCTGGCCGGGCTTCGCACCTCCGTGCTGGCCGACTGGCGCAACCAGGCCGCCCGGCGCCTCCCGCAGCTGCACGCCCTGTGCCGGGAGCGGGCCGAGCGCGCCGGAGAGCTGCGGTTCCTGCTGGAACCCGACCTCAAGGAGGCCCGCGGCGGCCTCCGCGACGCCACCGTCCTGCGGGCCGTCGCCGCGTCCTGGCTGGCCGACGCCCCGCGCGAGGGACTGGCCGAGGCCCGGCGCCGGCTGCTGGACGCGCGCGACGCGCTGCACCTGGTCACCGGCCGGGCCACCGACCGGCTCGCGCTCCAGGAGCAGCCCCAGGTCGCCGCCCGGCTGGGAATGCTCGACGCGGACGCGCTGCTGCGCGAGGTGTACGAGGCCGCCCGGGTCGTCGCCTACGCCGGCGACGTCACCTGGCGGGAGGTCGGGCGGGTGCTGCGCGCCCGGGCCGCCCGGCCGAGGCTGCGCGGCCTGCTGGGGACCCGGGGCGCGGCCGCGCCCGAGCGGGCGCCGCTGGCCGACGGGGTGGTGGAGTCCGACGGCGAGGCCGTCCTGGCGCTGGCCGCGCGGCCCGACCGGGACCCCGTCCTGCCCCTGCGGTTCGGGGCGGCCGCCGCGCAGGCGGGCCTGCCCGTCTCGCTGCACGCCGTACGGCGCCTCGCCGCGCAGTCCAGGCCGCTGCCCGTGCCCTGGCCGGCGGAGGCCCGGGAACAGCTGCTGACCCTGCTGGGCGCGGGGGAGCCGACGGTCGGGGTGTGGGAGGCGCTGGAGGCCGAGGGCCTGATCAGCCGGCTGCTCCCCGACTGGGAGCGGGTGCGCTGCCG
This sequence comes from Streptomyces sp. NPDC043896, assembly GCF_056435605.1. NCBI lineage: Bacteria > Bacillati > Actinomycetota > Actinomycetes > Kitasatosporales > Streptomycetaceae > Streptomyces > Streptomyces sp. NPDC043896. The sequence goes on along the minus strand of NZ_JBWKEE010000021.1, from coordinate 116,271 downwards.
CCCCCAGCACAACCCCGTGCACACCTGGACCGTGGACCGCCACCTGATCGAGACGGCCGTACGGGCCTCCGCGCTGACCCGCCGGGTGGGCCGGCCCGACCTGCTGCTCATGGCGGCCCTGCTGCACGACATCGGCAAGGGCTGGCCCGGCGACCACTCCGTCGTCGGCGAGACCATCGCCCGCGACATGGCCGTACGGGTGGGCTTCGACGCCGACGACACCGCCGTGCTGGGCACGCTCGTACGCCACCACCTGCTGCTCGTGGACACCGCCACCCGGCGCGACCTGGACGACCCGGCGACCGTACGGGCCGTCGCGGACGCCGTCGGCTCCCCGTCCACCCTGGAGATCCTGCACGCCCTGACCGAGGCCGATGCCCTGGCGACGGGCCCGGCCGCCTGGAGCACCTGGCGGGGCTCCCTGGTGGCCGACCTCGTGCGGCGCGTCGCCGCCGTGCTGCGCGGGGACCCGCCGGCCGAGCCCGAGCCGGAGATCCCCACCGCCGAACAGGAGCGCCTGGCCGTCGAGGCGCTGCGCACGGGCGAGCCGGTGCTCGCGCTGCACACGCGGGAGGAGGAGGACGCCGCCGTCGGGGTGGAGCTGGTCGTCGCCGTCCCGGACCAGCCCGGGGTGCTCCCGGCCGTGTCCGGGGTGCTGGCCCTGCACCGGCTGACCGTACGGGCGGCCGACCTGCGCTTCCTGGAGCTCGCGGAGCTGCCGGGCGAGGTGCTCGTGCTGCGCTGGCGGGTGGCGGCGGAGTACGGGGCCCTCCCGCAGGCGGCCCGGCTGCGGACCGACCTGATGCGGGCGCTGGACGGCTCCCTCGACGTCCCGGCGAAGCTGGCGGGCCGCGAGGCGGCGTACCCGCGGCGGCGGGGCGTGGTCCCGCCGCCGCCCCGGGTCACGGTGGTCCCGGACGTCTCGCCGCTGGCGACCGTCCTGGAGGTCCGGGCCCCCGACGCCGTGGGGCTCCTGCACCGCGTCGGGCGGGCCCTGGACGCGGCGGGGGTGCGGGTCCGCAGCGCGCACGTCTCCACCCTGGGGGCGAACGCGGTGGACACCGTCTACGTGGTGGACCCGGACGGCAAACCCCTGCTCCCGGCCGACGCCGCGGCCCTGGCGGCCTCCGTCCAGGCGGCCCTGGGGTGACCGTAACCTTCCCCCAGGGCGTCGTCGGGACGCCGTGCTCCCCCCCCCGCCACTGTGGGGATGACCCGAGGATGTCGTCAGGGCTGACGGCGTCGCCGATGTTGCTCCCCACCACTGCGGGGATGTGGCCTCGCCTGCCGCATGCGGCAGGCGAGGTCGATTCGTTTGCGGGGCCGGATACCCTGGAGGGCGACCCACCGCCCCCGACCCCAAGGACCAACGAGCGCCGTGTTCGATACTCTCTCCGACCGCTTGGCGAATACCTTCAAGGGCCTGCGCGGCAAAGGCCGGCTGTCCGAGGCTGACATCGACTCGGCGGCCCGGGATATCCGTATCGCGCTCCTCGAAGCCGACGTCGCCCTGCCCGTGGTCCGTACCTTCATCGCGAACGTCAAGGAACGCGCTCGCGGCGAAGAGGTCAGCAAGGCGCTGAATCCGGGCCAGCAGGTACTCAAGATCGTGAACGACGAACTCGTCACGATCCTCGGCGGCGAGACCCGCAGGCTGCGTTTCGCCAAGACCGCGCCCACTGTGATCATGCTCGCGGGCCTCCAGGGTGCTGGTAAGACCACCCTCGCCGGAAAGCTCGGCTTCTGGCTGAAGGGGCAGGGCCACACCCCGCTGCTCGTCGCCTGTGACCTCCAGCGCCCCAACGCCGTCAACCAGCTCTCCGTCGTCGCCGACCGCGCCGGCGTGGGGTTCTACGGCCCCCAGCCCGGCAACGGCGTCGGCGACCCGGTCCAGGTGGCCAAGGACTCCGTCGAGTACGCGCGAACGAAGCAGTTCGACGTCGTCGTGGTGGACACGGCCGGCCGTCTGGGTATCGACGCCGAGCTGATGCAGCAGGCGGCGGACATCCGTGACGCGATTTCGCCGAACGAGATCCTCTTCGTCGTCGACGCCATGATCGGCCAGGACGCGGTCAACACCGCCGAGGCCTTCCGCGACGGCGTCGGCTTCGACGGCGTCGTGCTGTCCAAGCTCGACGGCGACGCTCGCGGTGGTGCCGCGCTCTCCATCGCGCACGTCACCGGCAAGCAGATCATGTTCGCCTCGAACGGCGAGAAGCTCGACGACTTCGACGCCTTCCACCCGGACCGCATGGCGGGCCGGATCCTCGACATGGGTGACATGCTCACCCTCATCGAGCAGGCCGAGAAGACCTTCTCGCAGGCCGAGGCCGAGAAGATGGCGGCCAAGCTCGCCAAGGGCCCCAAGGAGTTCACGCTCGACGACTTCCTGGCCCAGATGGAGCAGGTCCGCAAGATGGGCTCCATCTCCAAGCTCCTCGGCATGCTGCCGGGCATGGGCCAGATCAAGGACCAGATCAACAACATCGACGAGCGCGACGTCGACCGCACGGCCGCGATCATCAAGTCGATGACCCCGGCCGAGCGCCAGGACCCGCACATCATCAACGGCTCCCGCCGCGCCCGTATCGCCAAGGGTTCCGGCGTCGAGGTCAGCGCCGTGAAGTCGCTGGTCGAGCGCTTCTTCGAGGCCCGCAAGATGATGTCCCGCATGGCCCAGGGCGGCGGGATGCCCGGCATGCCCGGCATCCCGGGCATGGGCGGCGGTCCCGGCCGGCAGAAGAAGCAGGTCAAGCAGGCCAAGGGCAAGCGCAAGAGCGGCAACCCGATGAAGCGCAAGGAAGAGGAGGCCGCGGCCGCGGCCCGCCGCGAGCAGGGCGCCCAGCCCGGCGCTCCGGCCGCGGGCGGCAGCCCGTTCGGACTCCCCGCCGGCGGCGGCCAGCCGGGTCAGGACTTCGACCTGCCGGACGAGTTCAAGAAGTTCATGAAGTAGCAGGTCGGGAAGCGGAAGTGGAAGGGCCCCGGGCGCGTCATGCGGCCCGGGGCCCTTCCGTATCTGCGGGGGCAGCGCGTCGATTTGTCGCTTATGGTCGGCCGGGAGGACGGCATGACGGCATAAGGAGGCGCCCACGTGCCCAGCCCCACCCCCGTACCGCCACGCGACCGGGCCGACACCCCCTGGCGCTCCGAGGGCGCCCCGCCCGCACCGCCGCCCAAGCGGAAGATGCCCGGCGGGGGCTGGCGCGGACTGGTCCTCGCCGCACTGATCGTCTTCCTGCTGACCAACCTCGTCCTGTCCTTCTTCAACGAGGGCGACGAGCCGACGATCTCGTACACGGAGTTCAGCAAGCAGGTCGGCGACGGCAACGTCTCCAAGATCTACTCCAAGGGCGACGCCATCCAGGGCGAGCTGAAGGCCGGGCAGCCCGTCCCCGGCGGCAAGGGCGACTACACCAAGTTCGTCACCCAGCGCCCCGCCTTCGCCGACGACCAGCTCTGGTCCAGCCTCACCGCCAAGGGCGTCACCGTCACCGCCTCCCCGGTGGTCGAACAGCGCAGCTTCCTCGCCAACCTGCTGATCTCCCTCGCCCCGATGCTGCTCCTCGTCGCCCTGTGGCTGCTCATCGCCCGCCGGATGGGCTCGGCGATGGGCGGGATGGGCGCGCTGGGCCGCAGGGGGCCGCCCAAGCCGGTGGAACTGGAGGCGGGCGCCCCGCGCACCACCTTCGACGACGTCGCCGGCATCGACGAGGTCGAGGGCGAGCTCAACGACGTCGTCGACTTCCTCAAGAACCCGCAGCAGTACCGCGAGATGGGCGCCCGGATGCCCGGCGGCGTCCTCCTCGCGGGCCCGCCCGGCACCGGAAAGACCCTGCTCGCCCGGGCCGTGGCGGGCGAGGCCGGGGTGCCCTTCTTCTCCGCGTCCGCCTCCGAGTTCATCGAGATGATCGTCGGGGTCGGCGCCTCCCGGGTCAGGGAGCTCTTCACCGAGGCCCGCAAGGTGGCCCCGGCCATCGTCTTCATCGACGAGATCGACACCATCGGCCGGGTGCGCGGCGGGGGCGGGGCCATGGGCGGCCACGACGAGCGCGAGCAGACCCTCAACCAGATCCTCACCGAGATGGACGGCTTCTCCGGCTCGGAGGGCGTCGTCGTCCTCGCCGCCACCAACCGCGCCGACGTCCTGGACCCCGCCCTCACCCGCCCCGGCCGCTTCGACCGCACCGTCACGGTCTCCCCGCCCGACCGGAACGGCCGCGAGGCCATCCTGCGCATCCACACCCGCGACATTCCGCTCGCCGCCGGCGTCGACCTCGCCCAGGTGGCCCGCACCACCCCCGGCATGACCGGCGCCGAGCTCGCCAACCTGGCCAACGAGGCAGCCCTGCTCGCCGTCAAGCGCAAGCAGCGCCAGGTCACCCAGACGGACCTCTCCGACGCGCTGGAGAAGGTGCAGCTGGGCGCGGAACGGCCCCTGGTGATGCCACTGGAGGAACGCCGCCGGACCGCCTACCACGAGAGCGGCCACGCCCTGCTGGGCATGCTCCAGCCGGGCGCCGACCCCGTACGCAAGATCACCATCGTGCCCCGCGGCCGGGCGCTCGGGGTCACCCTCTCCACCCCGGACGCCGACCGGTACGCGTACACCGAGGAGTACCTCCGGGGCCGCATCATCGGCGCGCTCGGCGGCATGGCGGCCGAGCAGACCGTCTACGACGTGATCACCACCGGGGCCGAGAACGACCTCGAACAGGTCACCAACATCGTCCGCGGGATGGTCGGCCGCTGGGGCATGAGCGAGCGCGTCGGCAAGCTGACCGCCATCCCCTCCGACGGACAGGGCCCCTACGGCCTGTCCGCCGCCCCCACCACCCTCGACACCGTGGACCACGAGATGCGGCGGATCGTCGACGAGTGCTACGAGGAGGCCTGCCGCCTGCTGCGCGAGCACCGGCCGAAGCTCGACGCCCTCGCCGAGGCCCTCCTGGAGGCCGAGACGCTGGACGAGCAGGCGGCGTACGCGGCCGCCGGCATCCCCAGGCTCGCGAAGCAGCCCCCCGAAGGGTCCCGCTGAAGCAGCCCGCCCGTTACGCCACCCGGGCGATGACGTACCGGAAGATGTTCGGCAGCCAGACGGCGCCGTCGGCCCGCTCGTACGGGTGAACGGCCTCCGACAGCTCCTTCTCCGCCTGGGCCGGATCCGCCGCGCCCCCGTACAGCCCGGTCGACAGCAGACCCCGTACCGCGCTGTCCACGTCCGCGTACCCGAACGGGCAGAACACCCGCCCCGACCCGTCGGGCACCAGCCCCGCCCGCGCCGCCAGCGCGTCCAGGTCCAGGGCCACCGGGCCGCCGCCCAGCACCGCCGGAACCGTGCAGCGCTCCGGCGGACCCCAGCCGGCCAGCACCACCGCGCCGCCCCGCCGGACCGCCGGCAGGGCCGCCGCCAGCGCGCCCGGGGACGGAGCGAAGGCCAGCAGCACGTCGTAGGGTCTCGCGGCCGGCACCGGGGGAGCCGCCACCACCTCCAGCAGCCGCTCGCGGGCCAGCGCCCGGCGGGCCGGATCCGGCTCCACGCCGGTGGCGGCGGCACCCCGCCCCCCGGCCAGCAGCAGGGCCAGCCCGGCCCCGCAGTCGAGGCCCAGCAGCCGGTCGCCCGGCCCGATCTCCAGCCGGTCGTAGACCGCTTCGTACAGCGGTACCAGCATCCGTTCCTGGATCTCCGCCCAGTCCCGGGCGACGAGCGTCGCCGTCGGCGTCGGTGTCATCGAAAGAGCGCTCCTGATTCCGTGTCGCCCCCTTGCCCCCGTTGCCAGGGAACTCCCCATTCGCCCCCGCGTCCAGAGGAGCGCGCCACCCGATTCACGCTCGGCGCGCCCGGCGCCGTACCATTCGCGCCATGGCAAAGGCACCCGTTCTCACCCCGCAGGCGGAGGATTTCCCCCGCTGGTACCAGGATCTGATCAACAAGGCCGAGCTGGCCGACAACGGTCCGGTCCGCGGCACCATGGTCATCCGCCCGTACGGCTACGGCCTGTGGGAGCGGATGCAGCAGGAGATGGACGCCCGCATCAAGGAAGCCGGTGCCCAGAACGCGTACTTCCCGCTGTTCATCCCGCAGTCGTACCTGACGAAGGAAGCCGAGCACGTCGAGGGCTTCGCCCCCGAGCTCGCGGTCGTCACCCACGGCGGCGGCAAGGAGCTGGAGGAGCCGGTCGTCGTCCGGCCCACCTCCGAGACGATCATCAACGACTACTTCTCCAAGTGGGTGCAGAGCTACCGTGACCTGCCGCTGCTGATCAACCAGTGGGCCAACGTGGTCCGCTGGGAGATGCGCCCCCGCGTGTTCCTCCGTACGAGCGAGTTCCTCTGGCAGGAGGGCCACACCGCCCACGCCACGTACGAGGACGCCCGCGAGTACGCGGCCCGCATCCACCGTGACGTCTACGGCGACTTCATGACGAACGTGCTCGGCATCGACGTCGTGCTCGGCCGCAAGACCGCCAAGGAGCGCTTCGCCGGCGCCATCAACACCCTCACCCTCGAGGGCATGATGGGCGACGGCAAGGCCCTCCAGATGGGTACCAGCCACGAGCTCGGCACCAACTTCGCGAAGGCCTTCAACACGCAGTACCTGTCGAAGGAAGGCCGGCAGGAGCTGGTCTGGCAGACCTCGTGGGGCGTCTCGACCCGCATGGTCGGCGGTCTGATCATGTCCCACGGCGACGACAGCGGCCTGCGGGTGCCGCCGCGCCTGGCGCACGTCCAGGTCGTCGTCATGGCGATCAAGGGCGACGAGGCCGTGGCGAAGGTCCGCGAGCTGGGCGACCGGCTCAAGGCCGCGGGCATCCGCGTCCACGTCGACGACCGCGTCGACACCCCCTTCGGCCGCCGCGCGGTCGACTGGGAGCTCAAGGGCGTACCGGTGCGCGTCGAGATCGGCCCCCGCGACCTGGAGGCCGGCACCGCGATGCTGGCCCGCCGGATCCCGGGCGGGAAGACCCCGGTGCAGATCGACGCGCTCGCCGACCTGCTGCCCAAGGTGCTCGACGAGGACCAGGCGCAGCTGCTGCGCGAGTCCCGCGAGCGCCGCGAGGCCCGTACGACCGACGTCGCCACGATCGAGGAGGCCGCCGAGGCCGCGATCGCGGGTGGCTGGGCGCGCATCCCGTGGGCCGACCTGGGCCCCGAGGGCGAGGCCAAGCTGGGCGAGCAGGCCGTCTCGGTCCGCTGCCTGGTGGCCGAGGACGGGTCGGTTCCGGTGGCCGACGACGCCCCCGGTACGCTCGCGATCGTCGCGCGCTCCTACTGATTTCCCCCGGCGCCCCTGGCGTGCGGCTTCGGCCGCGCGCCGGGGGCGTCGGCGTCGGACGGCCTTCGTTACGTACCGACTCCTCCTGGGATATGCGCACCCGTCCTCGTCAGGACGCATCAGACTGAACTGACGGGTACGTGCAAAAAATTTGGAATGGCCCGGAATCGGAACACCGGGGCACCCCGGCTCGTTGTCACGACGTGAGCACGACACCACCTGTTCTCGCCGCAGAGCTGGCGCAGGCGTGGGCCGACATTCAGCGGTACCACCCCGAGCTGCCTGACCTTGCCGCGCCCGAGTCCCTGATCGGAGAGTCCTCGTCCGCCTGTGGCGCCGAGCTCTCCTTCGAGCGACTGCTGCACGAGGCAGTCCACGGCATCGCCGCCGCCCGCGGAGTCCGCGACACCTCGCGCGCCGGCCGCTACCACAACCGCAGATTCCTCGCGATCGCCGAGGAGATGGGGCTGGACCACTCCGAGGAACCGCACGCCAGCAGCGGGTTCTCCCTGGTCACCCTCAATCCCGAGGCCAAGAAGCGCTACCGCCCGACCATCGAGCGGCTCCAGCGCGCCCTCAAGGCGCATACGGCGGCCACCGCGGCCGACACCAAGCGCAGCTTCCGCGGCCCGGCCGCCCGGCACGGCTCCTCGGGCGGCGGCGTACGGGTCAAGGCGGTCTGCGACTGCGGGCGCAACGTCCGGGTGGTGCCCTCCGTGCTGGCGCAGGCGCCGATCGTGTGCGGCGGCTGCATGAAGCCCTTCCGGATTCCCGAGGTCGCCACCGCGGCCGCGTCCTGAGTCCGGCCGGTCCGCGGAGCCGGTCCGCGGGGCCTCGGGCGGGGAGGCCGCGGCGCGGGCGGCGGGCGGCGCCGCCGGGCGGTGCGGGTGATCCCTCCCGCTCGGAAGCGCCGCAGGCGTGTGGCACAATGGGCAGCTGTACTCGACAGCCGCATAGGACCCCTCTCTCCTCCGGCTGACGCGTCCATCGGGCACCCGAGTACCGCAACCCCACGTGGCATCTCAAGTGCCCAACCACGTCAAGTTCAGGAGACACCACTCCAGTGGCAGTCAAGATCAAGCTCAAGCGCCTCGGTAAGATCCGCTCCCCGCACTACCGCATCGTCGTCGCCGACGCCCGCACCCGCCGGGACGGCCGCGCGATCGAGGAGATCGGCATCTACCAGCCGACGTACAACCCCTCGCGCATCGAGGTCAACGCCGAGCGCGCGCAGTACTGGCTGTCCGTGGGCGCCCAGCCCACCGAGGCCGTTCTCGCCATCCTGAAGCTCACCGGTGACTGGCAGGCGCACAAGGGCCTCCCGGCCCCGGCGCCGCTGCTGCAGCCGGCGACGAAGGAAGACAAGCGTCGTTCCTTCGACGAGTTCGCCAAGGCCCTCGAGGGCGTCGGCGAGGGCAAGGGCGAGGCCATCACGCAGAAGAAGAAGGCCGACAAGAAGGCGGACGAGGCTGAGGCCGCCGCCGAGTCGACCGAGGCCTGAGCATGCTCGAGGAGGCTCTTGAGCACCTCGTAAAGGGCATTGTGGACAACCCCGACGACGTGCAGGTCGCCTCGCGCAACCTGCGCCGCGGGCAGGTGCTGGAGGTCCGGGTCCACCCCGACGACCTCGGCAAGGTGATCGGCCGCAACGGCCGCACCGCGCGTGCCCTGCGCACCGTCGTGGGCGCCATCGGCGGCCGGGGGATCCGCGTCGACCTCGTCGACGTGGACCAGGTCCGCTGAGCAGTTGAACACCGGCACGGGCCGGGGAGGGCATACGTGCCCGCCCCGGCCCGTTGTCGTCTGAACAGGAGATACAGGTGGAGCTGGTAGTCGCGCGGGTCGGCCGCGCCCACGGGATCAAGGGTGAGGTCACCGTCGAGGTGCGGACCGACGAGCCGGAGCTGCGGCTCTCGCCCGGTGCCGTACTGCGGACCGAACCGGCGTCGGCGGGTCCGCTGACCATCGAGACGGGCCGGGTGCACAGCGGCCGGCTCCTGCTCCGCTTCGAGGGCGTCAAGGACCGCACCGCCGCCGAGGGGCTGCGCAACACCCTCCTCATCGCCGACGTCGACCCGGCGGAGCTGCCCGAGGAAGAGGACGAGTACTACGACCACCAGCTCATGGACCTGGACGTCGTACTGGAGGACGGCACCGAGATCGGCCGCATCACCGAGATCTCCCACCTGCCCTCGCAGGACCTCTTCATCGTCGAGCGGCCGGACGGCACCGAGGTCATGATCCCCTTCGTCGAGGAGATCGTCGCCGAGATCGACCTGGAGGAGCAGCGCTGCGTCATCACCCCGCCGCCCGGGCTGATCGACGACCGCGCCGAGATCGCCTCCGCGCGTGACGCCGAGGCCTCGGCGAAGGCCTCCGCCGAGGCGGAGAAGCCCGGGGACGACGCCTGATGCGGCTCGACGTCGTCACGATCTTCCCCGAGTACCTGGAACCGCTGAACGTCTCCCTCGTCGGCAAGGCGCGGGCGCGCGGGCAGCTCGACGTCCACGTGCACGACCTGCGGGACTGGACGTACGACCGGCACAACACCGTCGACGACACCCCGTACGGCGGCGGCCCCGGCATGGTCATGAAGACCGACCCGTGGGGCGAGGCCCTCGACTCCGCGCTGGCCGACGGCTACGAGTCCGGCGCCCACGGCCCGGTCATCGTCGTCCCCACGCCCAGCGGCCGGCCCTTCACCCAGGAACTGGCCGTCGAGCTCTCCGAGCGCCCCTGGCTGATCTTCACGCCGGCCCGGTACGAGGGCATCGACCGCCGCGTCATGGACGAGTACGCGACCCGGATGCCCGTCTACGAGGTCTCCATCGGCGACTACGTCCTGGCGGGCGGGGAGGCGGCCGTACTGGTCGTCACCGAGGCCGTGGCCCGGCTGCTGCCCGGGGTGCTCGGCAACGCCGAGTCGCACCGGGACGACTCCTTCGCGCCCGGCGAGATGGCCAACCTGCTCGAAGGCCCCGTCTACACCAAGCCGCCGCAGTGGCGCGGCCGCGGGATCCCCGAGGTGCTGCTCAGCGGCCACCACGGGAAGATCGCCCGCTGGCGCCGCGACGAGGCCTTCCGCCGCACGGCGCAGAACCGCCCCGACCTGATCGAGCGCTGCGAGGCCTCCGCCTTCGACAAGAAGGACCGCGAGATCCTCGGCATCCTGGGCTGGAAGCCGTCCGGAGACGGCCGATTTTGGCGCAGGCCGGAGGCCGTGGAAGAATAGGCGGCTGCTGTGTGCTTCCGTACGCTCCTGCCACAGGGGGATCGCCGTACGGGGAGTGGCACGGCTTCCGAATTCTCTACGGAAACCCGCACCGGCGACCTGTGGCGTCGTGCGAAGAAAGCAGACGAACAACATGTCTCACCTGCTCGATGGCGTCAACGCCGCCTCCCTGCGCTCGGACGTCCCGGCCTTCCGCCCGGGTGACACGGTCAACGTGCACGTCCGCGTGATCGAGGGCAACCGCTCCCGTATCCAGCAGTTCAAGGGCGTTGTCATCCGTCGCCAGGGCTCTGGCGTCTCCGAGACCTTCACGGTCCGCAAGGTCTCCTTCAGCGTCGGCGTGGAGCGCACCTTCCCGGTCCACTCCCCGATCTTCGAGAAGATCGAGCTCGTCACCCGCGGTGACGTGCGTCGCGCCAAGCTGTACTTCCTCCGTGAGCTCCGCGGCAAGGCCGCGAAGATCAAGGAGAAGCGCGACCGCTGATCTCCTCTCCGGGTCCCGGGGGCGGCCGGATAGGCTCGCACCCGATGGACACCGAAGCAGAGCTCACACAGCGCGGCCACTCCTCCCCCGCACAGGGGGAGGGGCGGCCGCGTTCTGCGTTCTCGGGGCTCCTGTCCGCCGGGATCCTGTCCTCCGGTTCCAGGTTCTCCCGCTCCTGGCGGCGGGCCGGTCTGCTCGGCGCGCTCTGTGCCGTCTTCCTGCTGCTGTTCGCCAACTTCGTCGTCCAGCCCTTCCAGATCCCGAGCCGTTCCATGGAGCCGACCCTGGAGGTGGGCGACCGGGTCCTGGTGAACAAGCTGGCGTACCGTTTCGGCGCCGTGCCGCAGCGGGGGGACGTGGTGGTCTTCGACGGTTCCGGTTCCTTCGTGCAGGAGGAGGCCGCCGAGAACCCGGTCGGCGAGGCCGTGCGCGGGGCGTTCGCGGCGCTCGGACTGGCCGAACCCTCCGACACCGACTTCGTGAAGCGGGTCGTGGGCGTCGGCGGGGACGACGTGGTCTGCTGTGACCAGGCCGGACGGATCCAGGTGAACGGGGTCGCGCAGGCGGAGCCGTACCTGTACCCCGGCGACCCGGCCTCGAAGGTGCCCTTCCGGATCGTCGTCCCGCTCGGGACCCTGTGGGTCATGGGCGATCACCGCTCCCAGTCCCGGGACTCCCGGGACCACCTGGGGGAGCCGGGCGGGGGGATGGTGCCGGTGGAGAAGGTGATCGGGCGGGCCGACTGGATCGGCTGGCCGGTGTCGCGCTGGGGCTCGGTCCCCGGGGCACCGGCCGGGGGCGGCTCCCGTGGGTAGCCGGGGGCGTCCCCGAGGGGGAGGCCGCCGGGAACCCGAGCGGGACCCCGGACCGGAACGGCCGGCGCGGCGCTCGGCGCAGCGGCCCGGGCCGGTGCCGCCGCGGGAGCCCTCGGGCGCTCCCGCACCTCCCCCCTCCTCCGTTCCCGCCCCGTCTTCGGCCGCCCCTGCCCCAGTGGCAGGGGCCGGGGCCGCCGACGCCGACGGCGTGCCCGCGGAGCCGGGCGGCCGGGCGGAGCGGCGCCGGCTGGCGCGCAAGGTCCGCCGCCGCAGGCGTACCCGGCGGGTGGGCGAGCTGCCCCTGCTGGTGGCGGTGGCCCTGTGCATAGCCCTGGTGCTCAAGACGTTCCTGGTGCAGGCGTTCTTCATCCCGTCCGGCTCCATGGAGCAGACGATCCGGATCGGCGACCGGGTGCTGGTGGACAAGCTGACCCCGTGGTTCGGCTGGAAGCCCGAGCGGGGCGACGTCGTCGTCTTCAAGGACCCCGGAGGCTGGCTCCAGGGCGAGGCCGCCCGGCCGGCCGAGGACCCGGCCGGCATCAAGCAGATCAAGCAGGCCCTGACCTTCATCGGCCTGCTGCCCTCCGCCGACGAACAGGATCTGATCAAGCGGGTCATCGGCGTCGGCGGGGACACCGTGAAGTGCTGCGACGCCCGGGGCCGGGTGAGCGTCAACGGAGCGCCGCTCGATGAGCCCTACGTGTCACCCGGCAACGCCCCCTCCGAGATCCGGTTCGAGGTGCGCGTACCGGCCGGGCGGGTCTTCGTGATGGGCGACCACCGCGCCAATTCGGCCGATTCCCGTTACCACCTCGACGAGGCCTTCGAAGGCACCATCGACGTGAAGGGCGTGGTCGGGCGCGCCGTGGTGATCGCCTGGCCCTTCGGCCACTGGGCCGGACTCGACCAGCCGGCCGCCTTCCTGATGGTTCCGGATCCCGTACGCGGCGGGCGGCGGCGCGGGCCCGGCCGTCGCCGTCGGAGCGCGGCGTTCGCATAGTGTGGCCTTGGTCTCCCGCGCCTTAGGGAACTCCCGCTCGTTAGGGGAGGGGAGGGCCCGTGTCCGATCCGGCGCGGGCGGCGTTTTTCCAGGTTTTCCGAGTGAGGAGTGGATGTGGGGGACGTGGCGGTAGGCGCACGATCCGGACGCGATGAGGGCGAGGAGCGGCCGGACGACGCCGTCGGGCACGAGACCGAGGAGGAGGGCGCCGAGGAGGCGGCGCCGCAGCGTTCCTTCTGGAAGGAGCTGCCGCTCCTCATCGGTATCGCCCTGCTGCTGGCCCTGCTGATCAAGACCTTCCTGGTCCAGGCGTTCTCGATCCCGTCCGACTCGATGCAGAACACCCTGCAGCGCGGTGACCGGGTGCTGGTGGACAAGCTGACCCCGTGGTTCGGCTCGGAGCCCGAGCGCGGTGAGGTCGTGGTCTTCCACGACCCCGCCAACTGGCTCGCCGGGGAGCCCACCCCCGAGCCCAACATCGCGCAGACGATCCTCAGCAAGATCGGCCTGATGCCGTCCGCCGACGAGAAGGACCTGATCAAGCGGACCATCGCCATCGGCGGGGACACCGTCGAGTGCAAGAAGGGCGGCCCGGTCGTCGTCAACGGCAAGCCGCTGGACGAGCCGTACATCTTCCCCGGCAACTCCGCCTGCGACGACTTCCCCTTCGGTCCGATCACCGTGCCCAAGGGCAAGATCTGGGTGATGGGCGACCACCGGCAGAACTCCCAGGACTCCCGCTACCACCAGCAGGACTCCACCCAGGGCTTCGTCCCCGTGAAGGAGGTCGTCGGGCGGGCCGTGGTGGTCGCGTGGCCGGTCACCCGCTGGTCCACGCTCCCCGTCCCGGACACCTTCGACCAGCCGGGCATCGGCAACCAGCCCCCGGCGCCCCTGCACTCGCCGCAGGCGAGCGGACTGGGCACGGCCGGGGTCACCCCGGGCGCGCTGGGCCTCGTCGGGGCGGTGCCCCTCGTGATGTGGCGCCGGCGGAGGCTGACCAAGGGGCGTACCGCCCGGTAGGGTGCCGCCCAGGTCGACGATCTCCGAGGCATGGGGGCGCTGCAATGGGCGGAACGCAGGCGATACGCGCGCGCAAGGACGGCCGCGGCGGCCTCGGCAACACGTTGTCGGGGATCGCCGTGGCCGTCGGCTTTCTGCTCTTCCTGGGCGGCTTCGTCTGGGGGGCGCTGGTGTACCAGCCGTACACGGTGCCCACGGACTCGATGGTGCCGACGGTACGGCCCGGCGACCGGGTGCTGGCACAGCGGATCGACGGCGGCGAGGTGCGGCGCGGGGACGTGGTCGTGTTCACTGACTCCATGTGGAGCAACTCGCCCATGGTCAAGCGGGTCGTGGCGGTCGGCGGCGACACCGTCGCGTGCTGCGGCCAGGGCGGCGGCCTGACCGTGAACGGCGAGCCGCTGGACGAGCCGTACCTGGACCGGGAGGGCGCCGGCGCGGCGGCCGCCGGGACGACCCCGTTCGACGTGAAGGTCCCCGAGGGCAACCTCTTTCTGATGGGCGACCGGCGCGGGGCGTCGCTGGACTCCCGCTCGCACCTCCAGGACGTCGGCCAGGGAACCGTGCCCCGCTCGGCGGTCACGGCCCGCGTCGACGCGCTCGCGTGGCCGTCCATGGGCATGCTGGAACGCCCGCGGAGCTTCGCCGCCCTGCCGGGCGGGATCTCCGCCCCCGGGCCGCTGCCACTCCAGCTGACCGCGGTACTGGCCGGCGGCGCCCTGGTGCTGCTGGGCGGCGCCTACGGGCCGCTCGCGCGGCTCCTGGGCCGCGGGCGCGCCGGGGAGGCCCCCCGTGGCCGCTGAGCCGTCCGGGACGTCGCCGCGCAAGGTCTCGCGGGTGATCCTGCTCGACCCCGAGGACCGGATCCTGCTCCTGCACGGCTTCGAACCGGACGATCCGGCCGACGACTGGTGGTTCACCCCGGGCGGCGGACTGGAGGGCGCCGAGACCCGGGAGCAGGCGGCGCTGCGGGAACTGGCCGAGGAGACCGGGATCACAGAGGTCGAGCTGGGGCCCGTGCTGTGGCACCGGTACTGCGCCTTTCCCTTCGACGGGAGGCGCTGGGAGCAGGACGAGTGGTACTTCCTGGCCCGTACCGCCCAGACCGGCACCGAGCCGCGCGGGCTCACGGAGCTGGAGCGGCGCAGCGTCACGGGTGCCAGGTGGTGGACCTCCGAGGAACTCCTCGCGGCCCGTGAGACGGTGTACCCGACCAGACTGGCCGAGCTGCTCCGGACGCTGCTCGACGACGGTCCCCCGGGCGCTCCGGTGGTCCTCGCCCCGGAAATCGTTTAGGGGCGTACGGCGCTGGCGCACAATAGGGGGACGCACGGCTGAAGGGGAACATGCCATGAGCGCCGAGGACCTCGAGAAGTACGAGACCGAGATGGAGCTGAAGCTCTATCGCGAGTACCGCGACGTCGTCGGGCTGTTCAAGTACGTGATCGAGACCGAACGCCGTTTCTACCTCACCAACGACTACGAGATGCAGGTGCACTCGGTCCAGGGGGAGGTCTTCTTCGAGGTCTCGATGGCCGACGCGTGGGTCTGGGACATGTACCGGCCGGCCCGCTTCGTCAAGAAGGTGCGGGTGCTGACCTTCAAGGACGTGAACATCGAGGAGCTCAACAAGAGCGATCTCGAACTGCCGGGCGCCGACCTGCCGGGCTGATCCAGGGGCCGGTCCACAGCCCGGTCCACGGCCCGGTTCACCCTGAGGAGTGAGCCGGCCGTCCACAGCGGCCGGGTTGTCCACCAAGATCCACTCGGTCGGCCGGGACGCGGGACCTTCGGTACCGGAGGTGGTGCCGGATGAACGCGAAGGGCGTGGCACAGCAGGCGTTGGGGCGGTACGGCGAGGAGCTCGCCGCCCGCAGACTGACCGAGGCCGGGATGACGGTGATCGCCAGGAACTGGCGGTGCCGTGCCGGGGAGATCGACATCGTCGCCCGCGACGGGGACGCCCTCGTCGTGTGCGAGGTCAAGACCCGCCGCGAGGGCGCCTTCGAGCACCCCATGGCCGCCGTCCGGGCCGGCAAGGCCGAGCGGCTGCGCCGGCTCGCCGGGCGGTGGCTCGCCGACCACGGGGGACCGCCGCCGGGCGGGGTGCGCATCGACCTGGTCGGAGTCCTGCTCCCCGGGCGCGGGGCGCCCGTGGTGGAACACGTCAGGGGGGTGGCCTGAGATGGGATTCGCACGGGCCTGCTCGGTGGCCCTGGTGGGCGTCGAGGGCGTACTGGTGGAGGTCCAGGCCGATCTGGAGCCGGGGGTGGCCGCCTTCACCCTGGTGGGGCTGCCGGACAAGACCCTGGTCGAGAGCCGGGACCGGGTACGGGCGGCGGTGGTGAACTCCGGTGCCCCGTGGCCGCAGAAGAAGCTCACGGTCGGACTCAGCCCGGCGTCGGTCCCGAAGTCCGGCGCCCATTTCGACCTCGCCGTGGCCGCGGCCGTCCTCGGCGCCGCCGAGGCCGTCGACCCCCGGCGGATCGCCGACCTCGTGCTCATCGGGGAGCTGGGCCTCGACGGCCGCGTGCGCCCGGTGCGGGGGATCCTGCCCGCCGTGCTCGCGGCCGCCGAGGCCGGGTACCGGCAGGTGGTGGTGCCGCAGCAGTGCGCCGCCGAGGCCGCCCTGGTCCCCGACGTCTCGGTGCTGGGCGTGCGGAGCCTGCGGCAGCTGATCGCCGTGCTGACCGGCGGGGAGGTGCCCGAGGAGGACGCGCAGGAAGCGGCGGGCCGCCCCGACCCGATGCTCGCGGGGCTGGTCGTGCCCGGCGCCGCACTGGGCACGGGCCTCTCGGGGCGGGGGGACGCCGCGGACGTCCCCGACCTCGCCGACGTCGCCGGCCAGCACAGCGCCCGCCGGGCCCTGGAGGTGGCGGCCTCCGGCGGCCACCACCTCTTCCTCAGCGGGCCCCCGGGGGCGGGCAAGACGATGCTCGCCGAGCGGCTGCCCTGGCTGCTGCCGCCGCTCACCCGACAGGACTCCCTGGAGGTGACGGCCGTCCACTCGGTCGCGGGAATCCTGCCGCCCGGCGAACCGCTGGTCGGCAGGCCCCCGTACTGCGCCCCGCACCACTCCGCGACCATGCAGTCGCTGGTCGGCGGCGGAGCCGGGATCCCCAGGCCCGGAGCGGTCTCCCTGGCGCACAGGGGCGTCCTCTTCCTGGACGAGGCCGCCGAGTTCAGCGGCAAGGTGCTGGACGCCCTGCGCCAGCCCCTCGAAGCCGGGCACGTGGTCATCGCCAGGGCCGCCGGAGTGGTACGGCTGCCCGCGCGGTTCCTGATGGTCCTCGCGGCGAACCCCTGCCCCTGCGGCCGCCACACCCTGAACGGCTCGGGCTGCGAATGTCCCGCCTCGGTGATCCGGCGCTACCAGGCCCGGCTGTCCGGACCGCTGCTCGACCGGGTCGACCTGCGCGTCGAGGTGGAGCCCGTCACCCGTTCCGACCTGCTGGGCCGGGGCGGCCGAGGGGAGCCCACGGCGGCCGTCGCCGACCGGGTGCGCGAAGCCCGCGAGCGGGCCGCCGCCCGGCTCGCCGGCACCCCGTGGCGGCTCAACTCCGAGGTGCCCGGGCACGAGTTGCGCACCCGCTGGCCCGCCGGCCCCGGCGCGCTGGCCCTGGCGGAGCGGGACATGGAGCGCGGACTGCTCACCGCGAGGGGGCTGGACCGGGTGCTGCGGGTCGCCTGGACCGTCGCCGACCTGCGGGGCCGCGACCGCCCCGAGGCGCTGGACGCGGCCGTCGCGCTGGAGCTGCGTACCGGGATCGCCCGGGGTGCGGCCCAGGCCGTGGGGGCGGGGTCGTGAGCGCCGCCGGGGGGCCCGACCCGGAGTTCCTGGCCCGGGCGGCGCTGACCCGGGTGCTGGAGCCCGGGGACGAGCACGGCGGACGCTGGATCCGGGAGCACGGGGCCGCCGGCCTGATGGGGCTCCTGACCGGCCCGGACCCCGGCCCGGGGGCGCTGGCCGGGGTGGGGGCCGAGCGGCTCGCCGGATACCGGGCGCGGGCCGCCGCGGCGGAGCCCCTGCGGGACCTGGAGAGCGCCGCGGAGACGGGCTGCCGGTTCGTCTGCCCGGGCTCGGCGGAGTGGCCGACCCAGCTGGACGACCTCGGCGACGCCCGCCCCGTGGGGCTCTGGCTGCGGGGCCGGCCCCACCTGCGGACCTGGGCCCTGCGCTCCGTCGCCGTGGTCGGGGCCCGCGCGTGCACCCCGTACGGGGCCCACATGGCGCAGACCCTGGCCGCCGGGCTCGCCGAGCGCGGCTGGGTGGTCGTCTCCGGGGCGGCGTACGGGATCGACGGCGCCGCGCACCGGGGGGCCCTCTCCTCGGGCGGAGCCACCGCGGCCGTACTGGCCTGCGGCGTGGACACGGTCTACCCGCGCGGGCACGCCGGACTGCTGGGCCGGATCACCCGCCAGGGGCTGGTGCTGGGCGAACTGCCGCCCGGCAGCCACCCCACCCCGAGCCGGTTCGTCCTGCGCAACCGGGTCATCGCCGCCCTCACCCGGGGAACGGTGGTCGTGGAAGCCGCACACCGCAGCGGCTCCCTGGTCACCGCCCGCCGGGCCCAGGCGCTGGGCCGCCTCACCATGGGCGTTCCCGGGCCCGCCACCAGCGGCCTCTCGGCCGGGGTGCACGAGCTGCTGCGCGGCGAGGCGGTCCTGGTCACCGACGCCGACGAAGTGGTCGAACTGGTCGGCGACATGGGCGAACTGGCCCCCGTCCGCCGGGGACCGGTCCTCGCCCGGGACCTGCTGGCCCCGGGCGCCGCACGGGTACTCGAAGCCCTCCCGGCCGGACGCCCCGCGGGCCTCGGCGAGATCGCCCTCGCCGCGGCGGCCGGCACCGATGAAGTCATCGGCAGACTGTACGAACTTCACTCTCTGGGGTTCGTCGAACGGCAGGGCGACGGCTGGCGGTTGACCCCGCGCACGTCCCGAGAGGGGGTGCAATCCGGGGCCGACCGGCGAGGCGGTCGTTGACCTGGGGCGTTCCGGTGAAAGAGTGAAGGCGATGAGAGACGCGGTTCTCCCGGTGGCGGTCGCCGGGACCGTGCGCGAGGCGCCGGTCCCGGGCCGCCCGCGCGAGGGCGGACGCCCCTGCGCCCCCGCCCCATCCCGTACTCTTCGCGCACCGCGACTCTTCCGTCACGCTACGCTCCCAAGGAATCCCGCTCCGGCAAAGGCGAAGCATGCCCCAGCACACCTCAGGGTCCGACCGCGCCGCGGTGCCCCCCGCTGCCCGTGGCAGCGTGCGGTCCACCGCGCCCTCGTCCCTGGAGGTCCTCTGGCGCTCATACAAGGATTCGGGTGACGAGCGGCTGCGGGAGCAGCTGATCCTGCACTACTCGCCGCTGGTGAAGTACGTGGCCGGCCGCGTCAGCGTGGGCCTGCCGCCCAACGTGGAACAGGCCGACTTCGTCTCCTCCGGGGTCTTCGGCCTGATCGACGCGATCGAGAAGTTCGACATCGAGCGCTCCATCAAGTTCGAGACGTACGCGATCACCCGGATCCGCGGCGCGATGATCGACGAGCTGCGCGCGCTGGACTGGATCCCGCGCTCCGTGCGGCAGAAGGCGCGGGCCGTGGAACGCGCCTACGCGACCCTCGAAGCCCAGCTGCGGCGCACCCCGACCGAGGGCGAGGTCGCGGGGGAGATGGGCATCGGGGTGGAGGAACTCCACACGGTCTTCAGCCAGTTGTCCCTCGCCAACGTGGTCGCCCTCGAAGAGCTGCTGCACGTGGGCGGGGAGGGCGGGGACCGGCTCTCCCTGATGGACACCCTGGAGGACACCGCCGCCGACAACCCGGTGGAGGTCGCCGAGGACCGGGAGCTGCGCAGGCTGCTCGCCCGGGCCATCAACACCCTCCCCGAGCGGGAGAAGACCGTGGTGACCCTCTACTACTACGAGGGCCTGACCCTCGCCGAGATCGGCAACGTGCTGGGCGTCACCGAGAGCCGGGTCAGCCAGATCCACACCAAATCCGTGCTCCAGCTGCGGGCCAAGCTCGCCGACGTCGGCCGCTGAGCGGGCCGGGTGCCCGGCGGCCCCGCCGGCGGGGCCGACACCCTTGCGTCACCTCCGTACAGTGGTGACGTGCCCAGGATTCGAGCGGCCTCCGTGGCCGAGCACCGGTCGATGCAGCGCGGCGCCCTCTTGGACGCCGCCCGTTCCCTGTTGTCCGAAGGCGGGACGGAAGCCCTGACCTTCCCCGCCCTCGCGGAGCGGACCGGGCTCGCCCGGTCGTCCGTGTACGAGTACTTCCGCTCGCGCGCCGCCGTCGTCGAAGAGCTGTGCGCGGTGGACTTCCCCGTCTGGGCCGCCGAGATCGAGGCGGCGATGGAGCAGGCGGCCACGCCGGAGGAGAAGATCGAGGCGTACGTCCGCACCCAGCTGGGGCTGGTGGGCGACCGGCGCCACCGCGCGGTGGTGGCGATCTCCGCCGGCGAGCTGGACGCGGGCGCGCGGGAGAAGATCCGCGCGGCGCACGGCGGCCTCGTGGCGATGATCGTCGAGGCGCTGGAGGCCCTCGGGCTGCCGGAGCCCCGGCTGTCCGCGATGCTGCTCCAGGGCGTCGTGGACGCCGCCGCCCGCCGGATCGAGCTCGGCGCCGCCGAGGACCCGGCCGTGATCGCCGAGACGGCCGTCTCCATGGCCCTGCGCGGCGTCACGGCCTGACCGCCCCCGGCAGCAGCCGGGGCGTGGGCGAGGGGAGCAGGGCCAGCGGGTTCAGGTAGGCGTCCTCGCCCGCGAGGACACCCCAGTGCAGGCAGGGCCCCGGGCAGTGGGAGCCCTCCGTGAGCACCGCCACCACCTGTCCCGCCGTCACGGGCTCCCCCTCCGCGACCAGCGGCCGCACCGGCTCGTACGTCGTGCGCAGGCCGCCAGGGAGGGTCAGCGACAGCACCCCGCGCCCCGCGACCGGCCCCGCGAAGTGCACCCGCCCGGGCCCCACGGCGCGCACCTCCGCCCCGGCCGGCGCCGACAGGTCCACGCCGCGGTGCCCGGCCGCGTACGGGGTCGGCGGCGGATCCCACCACCGGGCCACGGACAGCGGCGCGGGCAGGGGGCGCACTCCCCGCACCCCGCGCACCGCGCCCGCCCCGCGCTCCGGCGCGACGGGCGCCGCCGCGGCGGGTCCGGGAGCCGTCGCGACGGCCGGGGACGGCGGCGGGGCCAGGGTCGGGGCCAAGACCAGGGGCAGCGCCAGCAACAGGATGACCAGCGGTTTCGTCATGCCCCGCAGGATCCTCCGGAGACGCTCCGCCCGGTTCGCGGCTGTGGACGGCCGAGAGGGTGTGGACAACGGCGTCACCCGGCATACCGCCGGGTCCCGTACACTTCTTGTGGCGATCCGGGTCACCGGGTCGACTTCGCACGCCCCAGCGCCGACCGGTTCCGGTCAGGTGAAAGCGTCTCTCGGTCCCTCAAGGGGCAGGGCGCGGCGGGGCGTCAGGAACCAAAACCGAGAAACCAAGGAGATGGCCATGGCCGTCGTAACGATGCGGGAGCTGCTGGAGAGCGGCGTCCACTTCGGTCACCAGACCCGTCGCTGGAACCCGAAGATGAAGCGCTTCATCTTCACCGAGCGCAACGGCATCTACATCATCGACCTGCTCCAGTCGCTGTCGTACATCGACCGCGCCTACGAGTTCGTGAAGGAGACCGTCGCGCACGGTGGCTCCATCATGTTCGTCGGTACGAAGAAGCAGGCGCAGGAGGCCATCGCCGAGCAGGCGACCCGCGTCGGCATGCCGTACGTCAACCAGCGCTGGCTGGGTGGCATGCTCACCAACTTCTCCACCGTCTACAAGCGCCTCCAGCGTCTGAAGGAGCTTGAGGCGATCGACTTCGAGGACGTCGCCGCCTCGGGTCTCACCAAGAAGGAGCTCCTGGTCCTCTCCCGCGAGAAGGCCAAGCTGGAGAAGACCCTCGGTGGTATCCGCGAGATGTCGAAGGTTCCCAGCGCCGTCTGGATCGTCGACACCAAGAAGGAGCACATCGCCGTCGGTGAGGCGCGCAAGCTGCACATCCCGGTCGTCGCGATCCTCGACACCAACTGCGACCCGGACGAGGTCGACTACAAGATCCCGGGCAACGACGACGCGATCCGCTCCGTCACCCTGCTCACCCGCGTGATCGCCGACGCCGTCGCCGAGGGCCTCATCGCCCGCTCCGGCGCCGCGACCGGCGACTCGAAGCCGGGCGAGAAGGCCGCCGCCGAGCCGCTCGCCGAGTGGGAGCGCGACCTGCTCGAGGGCGAGAAGAAGGCTGACGCCGAGGCCCCGGCTGCCGAGGCTCCGGCTGCCGAGGCTCCGGCCGCCGAGCAGGCCTGACCCACTGAGAGCGCCCGGCGTTCACTCGCCGGGCACTCGCAGCACGGACGATGACGGCGGGGGAGCCGCGCCACGAGCGCGCTCCTCCGCCGTTCACCCGTAGATCTACGACTTCGAGAGAGAATCACAGACTCATGGCGAACTACACCGCCGCTGACGTCAAGAAGCTCCGCGAGCTCACCGGCGCCGGCATGATGGACTGCAAGAAGGCCCTCGTCGAGTCCGACGGCGACGTCGACAAGGCTGTCGAGGCCCTGCGTATCAAGGGCCTGAAGGGTGTCGCCAAGCGCGAGGGCCGCTCCGCCGAGAACGGTGCCGTCACCTCCCTGATCTCCGAGGACGCCACCTCCGGCGTGCTCGTCGAGCTCAAGTGCGAGACCGACTTCGTCGCCAAGAGCCCGAAGTTCCTGGCCGTCGCCGACCAGCTCGCCGCCCACGTGGCCGCCACCAAGCCGGCGGACATCGAGGCGCTGCTGGCGTCCGAGATCGAGGCCGGCAAGACCGTCCAGGCGTTCGTGGACGAGGCCAACGCCAACCTGGGCGAGAAGATCGTCCTGGACCGCTTCGCGCAGTACGAGGGCGCCTTCGTCGCCTCCTACATGCACCGCACCATGCCCGACCTGCCCCCGCAGATCGGTGTCCTGGTCGAGCTGGACAAGGCCGACGCCGACCTGGCCAAGGGCATCGCCCAGCACATCGCCGCCTTCTCGCCGAAGTACCTGACCGCCGAGGACGTTCCGGCCGAGGTCGTCGAGTCCGAGCGCCGCGTCGCCGAGGAGACCACCCGCGCCGAGGGCAAGCCCGAGGCCGCGATCGCCAAGATCGTCGAGGGTCGCGTCAACGGCTTCTTCAAGGACGCCACGCTGCTCGGCCAGCCGTACGCCCTGGACAACAAGAAGTCCGTCCAGAAGGTGCTGGAAGAGGCCGGTGTCACCCTGAAGCGCTTCAGCCGCATCAAGGTCGGCATCTGAGTCCGTCCGTACGCGACGGACACCGGACCCCTATAGGGTCTGAAGCAGTCGTCCGCGCTTGCGCAGGACGACCGCAGATCTGACGAGGAGGCCATTGCCGCAGAGGGAACCGCGAGGACCCACCGGCAATGGCCTTCTTCGTATGTGCACGAGGAGATCTCCATGAATCAGGGCGTGGACCCCCACACCGCATCCGACGACAAGAGCGACCACGAGAAGAAGGGTCGCCGCTTCATGCTGAAGCTCTCCGGCGAAGCCTTCTCCGGCGGCGGCGGACTGGGTGTCGACCCCGACGTCGTGCACGCCATCGCCCGCGAGATCGCGGCCGTGGTCCGCGACGGCGCCGAGATCGCGGTCGTCATCGGCGGCGGCAACTTCTTCCGCGGCGCGGAGCTTCAGCAGCGCGGCATGGACCGTGCCCGGTCCGACTACATGGGCATGCTCGGCACCGTCATGAACTGCCTCGCCCTCCAGGACTTCCTGGAGAAGGAAGGCATCGACAGCCGCGTCCAGACCGCCATCACCATGGGCCAGGTCGCGGAGCCGTACATCCCGCTGCGCGCCGTGCGCCACCTGGAGAAGGGTCGCGTCGTCATCTTCGGCGCCGGCATGGGCATGCCGTACTTCTCCACCGACACCACGGCCGCCCAGCGTGCCCTGGAGATCGACGCCGAGGCCCTCCTCATGGGCAAGAACGGCGTCGACGGGGTCTACGACTCCGACCCGAAGACCAACCCGGACGCCGTGAAGTTCGACGCGCTGGAGTACAGCGAGGTGCTGTCCCGGGACCTCAAGGTCGCCGACGCCACGGCCATCACGCTGTGCCGCGACAACCGGCTTCCGATCCTGGTCTTCGAACTGCTCGCCGAGGGCAATATCGCCCGCGCCGTCAAGGGTGAGAAGATCGGCACGCTCGTGAGCGACCAGGGCACCCGGGCCTGAGCCCGCCGAGCCGGGCCCGTGAGGGCCCGGTCCGGGCGGCCCGGACCGCCCGCGCCCGCCTGAACCATCCATATCTGACATGCAGGAGCACGTGGTGATCGAAGAAATCCTCCTCGAGGCCGAGGAGAAGATGGAGAAGGCCGTCGTCGTCGCCAAGGAAGACTTCGCCGCGATTCGCACCGGCCGTGCGCACCCGGCGATGTTCAACAAGATCGTGGCGGACTACTACGGCGCCATCACGCCCATCAACCAGCTCGCCTCCTTCGCGGTGCCCGAGCCGCGCATGGCGATCGTCACGCCGTTCGACGCCTCCGCTCTGCGCAACATCGAGCAGGCGATCCGCGACTCCGACCTCGGTGTCAACCCGAGCAACGACGGCCGCATCATCCGGGTGACCTTCCCGGAGCTGACGCAGGACCGCCGCAAGGAGTACATCAAGGTCGCCAAGAACAAGGCCGAGGACTCCAAGGTCTCGATCCGCTCCGTGCGCCGCAAGGCCAAGGACGCCCTCGACAAGCTGGTCAAGGACAAGGAGGCCGGCGAGGACGAGGTGCGCCGCGCCGAGAAGGAGCTCGACGACACCACCGCGAAGTACGTCGCGCAGGTGGACGAGCTGCTGAAGCACAAGGAAGCCGAGCTCCTCGAGGTCTGATGAACGACTCTCCCTGGGCCGCCGAGCCGGTTCCGGTGGGTCCCGCATACGATGCGCTCGTGGGCCCGCAGACAGCGCCCATGCCCATCGTGCCCGATGCCGCCGGCCGTGCCTTCGACGACCGGGAAGCACGCGATCGGGGGGCCGCCTTCGCCGGCGGCCCCCTGCTCCGTACCGAGACGCCGTTGCAGGAGCCCATGCCCAGCCCCCCGCCTCCGCCTCCGCAGGCCCCGCACAACGCCTCGCCACCGCCGCAGAAGAAGCGGGCGGGGCGGGATCTGCGTGCCGCCATAGGGGTCGGAGTGGGCCTCGGCGCGGTGATCTTCGCCTCGCTGCTGATCGTCAAGGCCGTCTTCGTCGGCGTGATCGTCGTCGCGGTCGTGGTCGGCCTGTGGGAGCTCACCTCCCGGCTCCAGGAGAAGAAGGGCATCAAGGCCCCGCTGGTCCCGCTCGCGGTCGGCGGTGCGGCGATGATCATCGCCGGATACGTCCGCGGGGCCGAGGGCGCCTGGGTCGTCATGGCGCTCACCGCGCTGGCCGTCCTCGTGTGGCGGATGACCGAGCCTCCCGAGGACTACCTCAAGGACGTCACCGCGGGCGTCTTCGCGGCGTTCTACGTGCCCTTCCTGGCCACGTTCGTCGCGATGCTGCTGACCCCCGACGACGGCCCGCAGCGGGTGATGACCTTCCTGCTCCTGACCGTGGTCAGCGACACCGGCGCCTACGCCGTGGGATGGCGCTTCGGCAAGACCAAGCTCGCCCCGCGCATCAGTCCCGGCAAGACCCGCGAGGGTCTCTTCGGGGCGGTGGCCTTCGCGATGGCGGCCGGCGCCCTGTGCATGGAGTTCCTGATCGACGGCGGTGCCTGGTGGCAGGGCCTGGTGCTGGGTCTCGCGGTCGCGGTCTCCGCGACCCTGGGCGACCTCGGCGAGTCGATGATCAAGCGTGACCTGGGCATCAAGGACATGGGCACGCTGCTCCCGGGCCACGGGGGCATCATGGACCGGCTGGACTCGCTGCTGCCGACCGCCCCGGTGGTCTGGCTGCTGCTGGCGGCGTTCGTCGGCACCGGCTGACCGGTCCGGGCCGGGTTATCCTGGAGGGCGCGCCACGTGCACGTGGCGCGCCTTTTCCGTCCGGCGGCCGAGCCGCGGACCGGCCCTGCACGCGCGGGGTGACACCCACCTCGTCGTACTGAGGAGTACAGCATGGCCCCCCGTCCCGCTCCCGGTGAGCTCACCTTCGTCGCGCCCCGAGGAGCGAAGAAGCCGCCCCGGCACCTCGCCGACCTGACCCCGGCCGAGCGCCGCGAGGCGGTCGCCGCGATCGGCGAGAAGCCGTTCCGGGCCAAGCAGCTCTCCCAGCACTACTTCGCCCGCTACGCGCACGACCCGGCCGAGTGGACCGACATCCCGGCCGCCTCCCGCGAGAAGCTGCGCGAGGAGCTGCTGCCGGACCTGATGAACGTCGTGCGGCACATCAGCTGCGACGACGACACCACCCGCAAGACCCTGTGGAAGCTGCACGACGGCACGCTCGTCGAGTCCGTGCTGATGCGCTACCCCGACCGGGTGACGATGTGCATCTCCTCGCAGGCGGGCTGCGGGATGAACTGCCCGTTCTGCGCCACCGGCCAGGCAGGTCTCGACCGCAACCTCTCCACCGCCGAGATCGTGCACCAGATCGTCGACGGCATGCGCGCCCTGCGCGACGGGGAGGTCCCGGGCGGCCCCGCCCGCCTGTCGAACATCGTCTTCATGGGCATGGGAGAGCCGCTCGCGAACTACAAGCGCGTCGTCGGTGCCATCCGCCGCCTCACCGACCCGGAGCCCGACGGCCTCGGCCTGTCGCAGCGCGGGATCACCGTCTCCACCGTCGGCCTGGTCCCGGCCATGCTGCGCTTCGCCGACGAGGGCTTCAAGTGCCGCCTCGCGGTCTCGCTGCACGCCCCCGACGACGAGCTGCGCGACACCCTCGTCCCCGTGAACACCCGCTGGAAGGTCCGCGAGGTCCTCGACGCGGCCTGGGAGTACGCGGAGAAGTCCGGCCGCCGGATCTCCATCGAGTACGCCCTGATCCGCGACATCAACGACCAGGCCTGGCGCGGTGACCTGCTCGGCCGCCTGCTCAAGGGCAAGCGCGTGCACGTCAACCTGATCCCGCTGAACCCGACCCCGGGCTCGAAGTGGACCGCCTCGCGCCCCGAGGACGAGAAGGCCTTCGTCGAGGCGATCGCCCGGCACGGCGTGCCGGTGACCGTGCGCGACACCCGCGGCCAGGAGATCGACGGCGCGTGCGGCCAGCTCGCCGCCTCGGAACGCTAGATTCCGGTCGCTGGTCCCCGGGAACCGGCCGCGGGGTACCCTGTGGCCGAACCAATTGCATATTCCGACAGGGGAGCGCCACAGCGCTGAGAGTGCGGTACCCGTCATCCGCAGACCCTCTGAACCTCGCCCCGGTCATTCGGGGTAGGAAGTTCGGTCACCACTCAAGCTGTTGCGCCCTGCCCGGCGTCCGCTCCCACAGAGCGCCGGGCGGGGCCGCGTCTTCTCCTGGTCATCCCAGGAGGAATCACCAGTGAGCACCACCAAGAAGATCGCGGGCGCGGCGCTCGCGGCCGCCCTCGGCGTCACCACGCTCAGTGCCTGCGGCGGCGGCGAGGCCAAGGACAAGCCGGCGGGCGCGACCGACGCCCCGAAGCCCAAGACCGTCACCCTCGTCTCCCACGACTCCTTCAACGCGACCGACACGGTCCTCAAGGAGTTCGAGCAGCAGAGCGGCTACACCGTCAAGGTGCTGAAGTCCGGCGACGCCGGCGCCGCCCTCAACCAGGAGATCCTCACCAAGGGTTCCCCGCGCGGCGACGTCTTCTTCGGCGTCGACAACACCCTGCTCTCGCGGGCGCTCGACAACGGCGTCTTCACCCCCTACCAGGCCAAGGGCCTGGACACGGTGAAGCCCGAGTACGTCCTCGACAAGCAGCACCGCGTCACCCCGGTCGACTCCGGCGACATCTGCGTCAACTACGACAAGGCGTACTTCGCGGACAAGAAGATCGCCCCGCCGCAGACGCTGGACGACCTGGTCAAGCCCGAGTACAAGAACCTGCTCGTCACCGAGAACGCCGCGACCTCCTCGCCCGGCCTCGGCTTCCTCCTGGCCTCCGTCGGCAAGTACGGCGAAGAGGGCTGGAAGGACTACTGGAGCAAGCTCAAGGCCAACGGCGTCGAGGTCGTCGACGGCTGGGAGCAGGCCTACAACGAGCGCTTCTCCGGCTCCGCCGGCGGCAAGAAGGCCAAGGGCGACCGCCCGCTGGTGGTCTCCTACGCCTCCAGCCCGCCGGTCGAGGTCCTCTACGGCGAGCCGCAGCCGGCCGAGGCGCCCACGGGCGTGGCCACCGGCACCTGCTTCCGCCAGATCGAGTTCGCGGGCCTGCTCAAGGGCGCCAAGAACGAGGAGGGCGGCAAGGCCCTCATCGACTTCCTGATCTCCAAGAAGTTCCAGGAGGACATGCCGCTCCAGATGTTCGTGAACCCGGTCGTCAAGGACGCGAAGCTGCCGGAGCTGTTCACGAAGCACGGCGTGGTGGTCGACAAGCCGGAGAACGTCGCTCCGGAGGCCATCGCCAAGAACCGTGAGCAGTGGGTCAAGACGTGGTCCTCGCTCGTGAAGTAGAGCCCGGAGCAGAGCGCCTTCCCGCGGGGGGCGGGCGCGCCACCGCCGTCAGACTCGCTCTGATGGCGGTGCCGCTCGCCTTCTTCGGACTGTTCTTCGCCTATCCCGTCGCCGCGATCACCGGCCGCGGGCTCAAGACGGACGAGGGCTGGCAGTTCGGCCGGATCGGCGAGGTCCTCGCCCAGCCCGGCATCGCCGGCGTGCTGTGGTTCACCACCTGGCAGGCGCTCGCCTCGACCGCCCTCACCCTGCTCCTGGCACTGCCCGGCGCGTACGTCTTCGCGCGCCTGGAGTTCCCCGGCAAGCAGCTGCTGCGCGCCCTGGTCACCGTCCCCTTCGTCCTGCCGACGGTGGTCGTCGGCAGTGCCTTCCTGGCGCTGGTCGGGCGGGGCGGGCTGCTCGACGAGCTGTGGGGGGTGCGGCTGGACACCACCGTCTGGGCGATCCTGCTCGCCCACGTCTTCTTCAACTACGCCGTCGTCGTACGGACGGTCGGCGGGCTCTGGGCCCAGCTGGACCCGCGCCAGGAGGAGGCCGCCCGGGTGCTGGGCGCCGGGCGGTTCGCGGCGTGGCGGCGGGTGACGCTGCCCGCGCTCGCGCCGGCGGTGGCCGCCGCCTCGCTGATGGTGTTCCTGTTCACCTTCAGCTCCTTCGGCGTCGTGCAGATCCTCGGCGGTCCCGCGTACGCCACCCTGGAGGTGGAGGTCTACCGGCAGACCGCGCAGCTGCTGGACCTGCCGACGGCCGCCGTGCTGACGATGGTGCAATTCGCGGCCATCGCCGGCGTCCTCGCCGTGCACGCCTGGACCGTGCGGCGGCGCGAGACCGCGCTGCGGCTCGTGGACCCGGCGCGCACCGCGCGGCCGCCGCGCGGCTGGGCGCAGCGCGCCCTGCTGGGCGGAGTGCTGCTGTCGGTGGTGCTGCTGGTCGTGGCGCCGCTGGCGGTGCTGGTGGAGCGGTCCTTCGACGCGCCCGGCGGGTACGGCTTCGGCTTCTACCGGGCGCTCCAGGAGGCGGGATCCGGGGGCGGAACGTTTCTGGTGCCGCCGCTGGAGGCCGTCTGGAACTCCCTCCAGTACGCCCTCGCCGCCACCGCCATCGCGCTGGCCGTCGGCGGGCTCGCGGCCGCCGCCCTGACCCGGCGCGCGGGCCGCTTCGTACGCGGATTCGACGCGCTGCTGATGCTGCCGCTCGGCGTGTCCGCCGTGACGGTGGGATTCGGGTTCCTGATCACCCTGGACGAGCCGCCGCTGGACCTGCGGACCTCGTGGATCCTGGTGCCGCTGGCTCAGGCACTGGTCGGGGTGCCCTTCGTCGTACGGACCATGCTGCCGGTGCTGCGGGCCGTCGACGGCCGGCTGCGGGAGGCGGCGGCCGTGCTCGGGGCCTCGCCGCTGCGGGCGTGGCGGGAGGTGGACCTGCCACTGGTGCGGCGGGCGCTGCTGGTCGCGGCGGGCTTCGCCTTCGCGGTCTCGCTGGGCGAGTTCGGCGCGACCGTCTTCATCGCCCGGCCCGACCACCCGACGCTGCCGGTGGCCGTGGCGCGGCTGCTGGGGCGGGCCGGGGAGATGAACTACGGGCAGGCCATGGCCCTGAGCACGATTCTGATGCTGGTGTGCGCGGTGTCCCTGCTGGTGCTGGAGCGACTGCGACCCGACAAGACCTCGGGAGAGTTCTGATGACCCTGCTCCGGCTCGAAGGGGTGTCGGTCCGCTTCGGCGACCGGGCGGTCGTGGACGCCGTCGACCTGGAGGTCGCCGCACACGAGACCGTGTGCGTGCTCGGGCCCAGCGGCAGCGGCAAGTCCACCCTGCTGCGGGTGGTGGCCGGGCTCCAGCCGGTGTCGGCGGGCCGGGTGCTGCTCGGCGGGGCCGACCAGGCCGGCGTGCCGGTGCACCGGCGGGGGGTGGGCCTGATGTTCCAGGACCACCAGCTGTTCCCGCACCGGGACGTCGGCGGGAACGTCGCCTTCGGCCTGCGCATGAAGGGCTCCGCGAAGGGCTCCGCGAAGGGGGCGCACGAGGACCGGGTCGCGGAGCTGCTGGAACTGGTCGGGCTCCCCGGGGCCGGGCGCCGGGCCGTGGCCTCGCTGTCCGGCGGCGAGCAGCAGCGGGTGGCCCTCGCCCGGGCCCTGGCCCCCTCGCCCCGGCTGCTGATGCTGGACGAGCCGCTGGGCCAGCTGGACCGCGGGCTGCGCGAGCGGCTGGTGGTCGAGCTCCAGGGGCTGTTCTCCCGGCTGGGCACCACCGTGCTGGCCGTCACCCACGACCAGGGCGAGGCCTTCGCCCTGGCCGACCGGGTGGTGGTGATGCGGGACGGGCGGATCGCGCAGGCCGGTACCCCTCTGGAGGTGTGGCAGCGGCCCGCGTCGGAGTTCGTGGCCCGGTTCCTCGGCTTCGAGAACGTGGTCCCGGGCACGGTGGCGGGCACCTCCGCCGCCACGGCGTGGGGCAGGATCCCGGTCCCGGCCGGCACGCCCGAGGGGCAGCGGCGGCTGCTGGTCCGCCCGGCGGGGGTGGTGCTGTGCGAGGCGGGCCTGGACTGCGTGGTGGAGTCCCGCACCTTCCGCGGCACGCACGTGGCCCTGCTGCTGAGGCCCGGGTCGGGGCCGGTGCTGGAGGCAGAGTGCGAGCTGGCCACCGCGCCGGCCGTGGGGGACCGGGTCGCGGTGGCCTTCAGCCCGTCCGAGGTGGTCGTCCTCCCGGAGGCGTAGTCCGGACCGGCCCGCGTCCGGCCCGCGTCCGGTCCGCATCCGCCCCGCGTCCGGCCCGCGTCCGGTTCGCGACCGGCCCGCGTCCGTTCCGTGTACGCGTCCGGTACGCCGTCCGCCCCGGTCAGGGCCGGATGCCGTCGCAGGCGATCGGCAGGTGGCGCGGGCCGCGCAGCACCGCGTTCTGCCGGTAGGGCGGCGGATCCTCCAGCAGCCGGGGGTTCTCCAGCCTGCGGGCCAGCTCGCTGAGGGCCAGCGCCCCCTCCAGCCGGGCCAGCGGCGCCCCGAAGCAGCTGTGGATACCGCTGCCGAGGCCCAGGTGCTGGACGTCCGGGCGGTCCGGGTCGAAGCGGTCGGGGTCGTCGAACCGCTGCGGGTCCCGGTTGCCGGAAGCCAGGATCAGCCAGAGCGAGGAACCCTTGGGGATGGTCACCCCCGACACCTCGATGTCGGCGAGGGTGCTGCGCTGCGGCAGCAGCTGCACCGGCGGCTCGTAGCGCAGCAGCTCCTCCACGATCGGCACGCCCAGGTTCGGGTCGGCGCGCAGCCGGGCCAGGTGCTCCGGGTGCCGCAGCAGGGTGAGCATGCCGTTGGTGATCAGGTTGACGGTGGTCTCGTGCCCCGCGATCAGCAGCAGCGCCGCCGTGCTGAGCACCTCCATCGTCGTCATCGTGCCGTCCGGCCCCTGAGCGGTGGCGAGCTCCGAGAGCATGTCCCCCGTCGGGTTCTTGCGCCGCTCCTCGATCAGCCCGGCCAGGTACATGCCGAGTTCCATCCGGGCGTCCTGCGTCTTCTTGGCGCGTTCGGTGGGATCGGCGTCCGGATCGGGGTCCAGGCTCGCGGCCAGGGTGTCGGCCCAGACGTGGAAGCGCGCCTCGTCCTCGCCCGGCACGCCGAGCAGCCGGCAGATCACCGTGACGGGGAAGGGGTACGAGAACTCCTCGACCAGGTCGATCCGCCCGGGGTCGCCCTCCTTGGCGATGGTGTCGATCAGCCCGGTGACGATGCCGCCCAGCTCACCGCGCATCTGCTCCACGCGGCGCGGCGAGTGCGGGGGCCCGAACGGGCGGTTCGTCATCCGGCGCAGCCGGTCGTGGTCGGGCGGGTCCAGCTTCAGGAAGGAGGGCGGCAGGACCCCGCCCTCCCCCTCCTCCTCGCCCTGCTCGCCCAGCGGGTCGCCGGCGACGGCCGTCAGGTTGCGGGAGTCGGAGCTGATGCGCGGATCGTGCAGCAGGCCCTTGATCTCGTGGTACGTGCTGAGGACGTACGGTCCGTCCCCGTCGTGGAACACCGGGGTCTTGCGGAGCTCCGCGTACAGGGGATACGGATTGGCCCGGCTGGAGTAGTCGAGGATCTGCCGCAGGATGCCTTCAGTCATGAGAGGTCCTCGTGCTCAGTTGTGCGCCGGCGTGAACGTCATCCGCCGGTCGGCCGGTGAGTAGCCGCTCAGGGTGATGGTCGGGCCGTGCGTCGGCACCGACGGGTCGGGGAAGTCCGCGTCCAGCGGCCTGCCGCCCTCGGTCCTGCGGTCCACCGTCGGGTAGGGCGGCGGGAACGGCGCGGTCTGCTCGATCTGCTGCTCGTAGAAGTCCAGCCAGCGGCACTGGTCGAAGGTGACGGCGCCGATGACGCGGCCCTGGTAGCCGTAGACGCCGACGAAGTGGCGTTCCTCGCGCGAGCCCTGGGTGATCATGATCTCGGTGCCCATCGACGGGACCCCGACCGACTTGATGTTCACCCCGAACTGGGACGACCAGAAGGCGGGCACCCATACGTGCGGGCGGCGGTCGGCGCTCTCGCTGAGCATGTTGTGCGCGGCCGTCTCGGCCTGGGCCACGGCGTTGCCCCAGTGCTCCAGCGAGAGGAACTGGTAGCCGAAGAGGGCGTGCGGGGAGCGGGCCACGTCGCCCGCCACGTAGATGTCGTCGGTGACGATGCCCCAGATGTCGAAGGCCCGGCAGCCCGCGTCGCAGGCGATGCCGCGCGGACCCGCGCCGAGGCCGGACCCGGTCAGCCATTCCGTGTTGCGCTGGGCGCCGAGCGAGACGACCACCACCTCCGCCTCCAGCGTGCTGCCGTCGGAGAGGCGGGCGGCGCGGACCCGGCCGGAGGAGTCGCCCTCCAGGCTCGTCACCATGATCCCGGTGCGCAGGTCCACCCCGTTCTCGCGGTGCATCTCCGCCGCGACCGCCCCGACCACCCCGCCGAGCGCTCCGACCAGGGGCGCGTCGCCGCGTTCGGCCACGGTGACGGGAAGGCCGCGCTCCCGGCAGGCCGAGGCGATCTCGGAGCCGGTGAACCCGGCGCCGATGACGAGCACCCTGCCGGGCCCCGAGGCCAGAGCGCGCTCCAGGGCCGCGCCGTCCTCCCGGGTCCGCAGGACGAAGACCCCGCCCAGGGCGCCCTCGTCCGGGTTCGGCCACGGCCGGGCGCGGACGCCGGTGGCGATCAGCAGCCGGTCGTACTCCACCTCGTCCCCGTCGGCCAGCCGCACCCGCCGGGCCGCCATGTCCAGACCGGTGGCCGGTACGCCGAGCCGCCACTTGGCGTCGATGTCCCGGCGCCGGGGGAGGGCCGTGCGGTCCGCGGTGGCCTTGCCGAGCAGGACCTGCTTGGACAGCGGTGGCCGGTCGTACGGTTCGTGGGGCTCGTCGCCGATCATCGTCAGGGATCCGGTGAACCCCTTCTCGCGCAGGGTCTCGGCCGCCCGCAGGCCGGCCAGGGAGGCGCCCACGACGACGATGCGGCCTTCGCGCTTGAGCCGCTCCAGGGCTGCGTCACCGCTCACCACGCGCCTCCGCTGCCGACAGGGACCCGTTCACCGCGTCCAGCAGGATGGCCCGGACGGGGCAGGCGTGGACGGCGCGGACGACGTTCTCGCGGTGCTCCTCGTCGGGCTGCGGGTCGTAGAGCAGGGACTCGTCGCCGTGCATGGCGAAGACGTCCGGTGCGAGGAACGCGCACTGCGCGTACCCCTGGCACCGGTTGAGGTCCACGACAAGCCTCATGGGGCATCAGCCTTTCCGTGACCTGTTGACCCCCACGGACCCCCGACACCCTCCCGGACTCCAGCATGCGCGCGGGGCCCGCTCACCGCCTGCCGGGAGGGCGGAGGGCCCGGTGTCAGGCCGTGCGCCGCAGGTTGGTGCGCAGGACGTGCAGGCTGACGACGAGCACCCAGAATGGGAAGATCATCTCGGACCAGGGCACTCCGGAGCCGAGCAGGAGCAGCACCAGCCCGGTGACCAGGCCCAGCGCGACCAGCGGCCGCGGGAAGAACCCGAGACGGCGCCCGATGGTCGAGGTCACGAAGACGAAGACGGCCGCCATGCGCATCGCGTACGTGGTGAGGACGGTGTACGCGAAGGGGCGGCCGAACCCGGACGGAGGGACGGCCTCCTGGAGCACGGTGCCGGCCGCGGCGGCGGCGACGAAGAGGCAGGCCACGAAGAGGTAGCCGCTGCCGAGGAACACCGCCGCGACGAACCGGTCCTCCGCCCCGCCCGAGTGCGCGCGCATGGCCCCCATGAACCACAGGAAGAAGATCCCGGCGAAGGGGACGATCTCCAGCGCGAGGCGGACCGCCCAGCGGTCCGCGTCCGCGACGGGCGCCTCGGCCGGGCTTCCGGAGGGGATGGCGATCCGCATCAGCACGATCGCCGCCGCGAGCAGCACGGCGAAGACGAGCCCGGCCGCCCCGGCGGCACGGGGCGTGCGCATCCGCGTGATGGTGGACTCCATGCCTTCAGCAGGCGGCACCCGCGGGGCCCCCGCCACCGGGGGGACCCCACGGGGGTGAATCCGCCCGGGGTCAGGCCACCGGTGCCGGGACCCGCTCCTCGGCGGGCTCCTCGGCCCCGTCGTGGTTGCCGAACCAGGCCACCGCGACGGCGCCGGCGACTGCCAGGACGAAGCCGGTCACCGCGAGCCAGGCCAGGCCCGGGCGGGAGGCGTCGCCCAGCCACAGGACGCCGATCGCGCCCGGGAGCACCGTCTCGCCGACCACCAGGGCGGCGGTGGCGCCGTTGACCGAGCCGATCTGGAGGGCCACGGTGTGCAGGTACATGCCGCCGAAGCCCGCGATGAGGATGGCGTACAGCGCCGGGTCGGTGGCGAGCGTGACCGGGTCGAACGGGTCCACGCCGTCGAGGATGCGCACGCCGACGCCCAGCGCGCCGAACGCCAGACCCGACAGGAGGCCCGCCAGGATCGCGGCCCGGGCGCCGAGGAAGCGGACGGCCACCGTGCCGCCGACGATGATCACCAGGGTGACGGCCAGCAGCCACCAGTGCGTGGACATCGGGGCGTGGTGGTCGCCCTCGTGGCCGGCGGCGGTCGCCAGCAGCACCAGCGCGGCGCAGACGACCCCGATCGAGGTCCATTCCCTGCGGGTCAGCCGGATGCCGAGCATCTTCACGCTGAGGACGGCGGTGATCACCAGGTTGGCGCTGATCACCGTCTGGGAGAGGAACAGGGGCAGCATGCGGGCCGCGAGCGCGCCCAGTCCGAAGCCCACGAAGTCCAGGATGGTGCCGACGATGAACTCCCAGGTCATCGCGGCCTTGGCGGTGGAGCTCAGGTTCGGGCCGCCGTGGGCGGTGACCCCGGCGGCGGCCGGGGACATCCGGGCGGCGCGGCGCGAGCCCACGGCTTGCAGGACAGATCCCGTGCCGTAGCAGATGGATGCCGCGACAGCGGTCAGCAGGCCTATGAGCACAGAAGGCTCCGTTCAACGTCTGGCAGGTAATGCGGTACCTCTGCCAGACGTCATAACGGGCCGGGAAGTTGCCTCCGCAAGGGAGTTCGTTGACGGGTCCGCGGCCCGGCCGTACCTCAGGCCATGGCCGCGAGCACGTCCGGGACCTCGTCCACCGAGTCGACCAGCGCGATCCGGGACTCCATCGACCGGCCCGAGGCCAGCGCCCGCAGCAGCGGCCAGACCGGCAGCCGTTCGGTCCAGTGGGCACGGCCGACCAGGACCATCGGGGTCGGCTCGGACCGCGACTCGTAGTAGTTCGGCGTCGCGTTGTCGAAGACCTCCTGCACGGTGCCCGCGGCGCCGGGCAGGAACACCACACCCGCGTTGGACCGGGCCAGCAGCCCGTCCTCCCGGGTGGCGTTCGCGAAGTACTTGGCGATCTGCCCCGAGAAGGCGTTCGGCGGCTCGTGGCCGTAGAACCAGGTGGGGATGCCGACCGAGTCGCCGCCCGCCGGCCAGCGCTCCCGCACGGCGAAGGCAGCCCGCGCCCAGTCGGAGACGGACGGGGCGAAGGAGGGGACCTTCGCCAGCAGTTCCAGCGCCTCGGGCAGGGCCTCGTCCGGGGCGGGCGCCAGGTAGGCGCCGAGGTTGGCGGCCTCCATCGCGCCGGGACCGCCGCCGGTGGCGACCGTCAGCCCCGACCGGGACAGGGCCCGGCCGAGCTCCGCGGCACCCCGGTAGTCCGTACCGCCCCGGGCCATGGCGTGGCCGCCCATCACACCGACGACGCGGGCGCCCGCGAGGTGTTCGTCCAGGGCGTCGGAGACGGCGTCGTCGTGGATGGAGCGGAGCATCGAGGAGAAGACGTCCCCGTCGGAGGCGGACTCCTGGAACCAGGCGTACGCCTGGGCGTCCGGGGTGGCCTCGTACCCCTCGGCCAGCCCGGTGAAGAGCTCCTCGGCCGTGTACAGCAGACCCCGGTACGGGTTGAACGGCAGGTCCGGTATCGGCGGGAAGACGAGCGCTCCGTCCGCGCGGACCTTCACCGAGGCGTCCGGCTCCATCGCGCAGCCGAGGAACACGGCCGCCGAGGTGTCGGCGGACAGCAGGGCGAAGGTCCGCTCCAGGAGGTTGACCGACTGGATCCGGTAGCCGCTCAGGGAGCCCCGGGCGACGACCCGGTCGAACTCCGCGAGCGTCTCGATCTCGATGTCTGCGTTGACCATTCGGCCCACCCTAAGGGCCGGCCGTCTCAGCGGGTCAGCGCCAGCGACGTCAGCTGCGCCACACCCCAGCCGAGCCCCGCGGCGGCCACCAGCAGCGCGGCCGCGCGCAGTCCCGCGGCCGTACGCAGCACCGTGGCCGGCGTGCCGAGGCCGAGCAGCGCCTCCCGGGAGGCGGAGCGGGCCTGCCGGGACTCGACGGCCGAGGTCAGCAGGGTCGCCACCGCGCACAGGGCCACCAGGACGGCGGCCGGACCGGTCAGCGGCCCGAGCGGGGTGAGGGGTTCGCCCCGCCCGTGCAGGGCGACGGCGGTGAGGGCGGCGGCGCCGACGGCGGTCAGCACCCCGAGCGGCCGGCCCAGCCGGGGCGCCTCCTCCTGGAGGCCCCTCCCGGCCAGCAGCCGCAGCAGCCCCGGCCGCAGGGCCTGCACCAGGGTCCCGCAGGCGTAGGCCAGTCCCGGCCCGGTCAGGGCCAGCCCGGCCGCGACCAGCACGCAGCCGGCCGGTACGGCGGCTCCGGCCGGCCGGGCGTACGCCAGCACGGCGAGCCCGCAGGCGGCGCACGCCACCCCCCAGGGCACGCCGGTCTGCGGGGCCAGTCCGGCGTACGGCGGGCGGGGGCGCAGGGCGAGGGCCGTCGCGGCGGCGGCCGTCAGCGGGGCCAGGGCGAGCAGGGTCAGGGCGGCCGCCACCGGCAGGGGCCGCCCGGCGTGCAGCAGGCGGGCGCCGGCGCCGTCGAAGGGGAGCCCGGCGAGGTCGCCCCGCAGGTGGAGGAAGGCGGCCAGGGCCACGGCGCTGCCGAGGGCGCACGCCACGGCGGTGGAGACGGCGGCGGCCAGGGTGAGCCGTACGGGTCCCAGCCCGGCGGCGTCGAGCCCCTCGGGGGGCCGGGTCGCGGGGTCGGTCCGGGCCACGGCGACCGCGAACTGGGTGGTGGCGGCGACCGGCACCAGTGCCCACAGCAGCCGCGGGAACGATCCGGCGGGCCGGGCCGCGGCATCCGCGAGGACGTACAGCAGGAGGAACCCGCTGCCGGCGGAGGCGGCGGCGACGAGCAGTCTGCGCAGCTGGACCAGGGGGCGGGAGCCTCGGGCTAGGCGGAGAGCGAGCACGCTGCCTGGTCCTCCGTCGTGCCGGGGGAGGAGGCCGCCGCCGCGCCGGCCGGGCGGCCGTCGAGCAGCGCCAGTTCGCGGTCGGCCGCGGCCGCGGTCTCCTCGTCGTGGGTGGCCAGCAGGACGGTGATGCCGTGCGAGCGGGCGGCGGTGGTGAGCGTGCGCAGCAGCAGGGCGCGTTCGGCGCGGTGCAGGGGGGCGGTCGGCTCGTCGGCGAAGAGCACGGCGGGCTCCGCGACCAGGGCGCGGGCCAGGGCGACCCGCTGGGCCTCGGCGCGGTTCAGCGCGCCGGGCCGCTTGCGGGCGAAGCCGTCGATGTCGAGGCGCTCCAGCCATTCGCAGGCGGTGCGCCGGGCGGCGCGGTGCGCGGTGCCGCCGATCAGCAGGGGCAGGGCGGCGTTCTCCCAGACCTTGAGCTCGGGCAGCAGCTGCGGTTCGGGCCCGATGCAGGCGAACCGGTCGCGGCGCAGGCGCTCACGGGCGGCCGCGCCCAGGGTGTGGACGGGGATGCTGTTGAACCAGACCTCGCCCTGCTCGGGCAGCAGCTGTCCGGCCAGACAGCGCAGCAGGGTGGTCTTCCCGCAGCCGCGCGGGCCGGTCACGGCGAGGATCTCGCCCTGGCGGACTCCGGCGGAGACCCCGATCAGTCCCGGGGTGCCCCTGTGGGAGTAGTGCAGGGACCGGGCCCAGAGCAGGTCGTCCTGCGGCGGGGCATGGTCAGTCCGGGCCTTGTCCGGTGGAGCCACCATGGCGTACACCTCCGTCCGGGGGAACGAAGCGGAGCCCTTTCGGTCACTGGCGCCGCAATGAGATGTAAAGAGATGAACGTCTTGAATGCTGACAGCACACGGCCCGGACCCCCGCGTTCTACTCGAACGGGGGATCCGGGCCGTGTGGTCGGGCTAGCAGGGCTCCGGCGTGCTCAGAGCTTGGTCCACGCCTCGGTGAGCACCGAGCGCAGGATGCCTTCGATCTCGTCGAAGGTGCCCTGGTCGGCGATCAGCGGCGGGGCCAGCTGGATGACCGGGTCCCCACGGTCGTCGGCGCGGCAGTACAGGCCGTTGTCGAAGAGCGCCTTGGAGAGGAAGCCGTAGAGCACGCGCTCGGTCTCCTCGTCCGTGAAGGACTCCTTGGTGACCTTGTCCTTGACGAGCTCGATGCCGTAGAAGAAGCCGTTGCCGCGGACGTCGCCGACGATCGGGAGGTCGTGCAGCTTCTTCAGGGTGTTGAAGAAGTTGCCCTCCTGGTCCAGCACGTGCTGGTTCAGGCCTTCCTTGTCGAAGATGTCGAGGTTGGCGAGGGCCACGGCGGAGGACACCGGGTGTCCGCCGAAGGTGTAGCCGTGCAGGAAGGTGTTGTCGCCCTTGTAGAACGGCTCCGCGATGCGGTCCGAGACGATGCAGGCGCCGATCGGGGAGTAGCCCGAGGTCATGCCCTTGGCGCAGGTGATCATGTCCGGCACGTAGCCGAACTTGTCACAGGCGAACATCGTGCCGAGGCGGCCGAACGCGCAGATGGTCTCGTCGGAGACGAGCAGCACGTCGTAGGTGTCGCAGATCTCGCGGACCCGCTGGAAGTACCCGGGCGGGGGCGGGAAGCAGCCGCCGGCGTTCTGCACGGGCTCCAGGAAGACGGCCGCGACGGTGTCGGGGCCCTCGAAGAGGATCTGCTGCTCGATCTGGTCGGCGGCCCAGCGGCCGAAGGCCTCGGGGTCGTCGCCGTGGATCGGGGCGCGGTAGATGTTGGTGTTGGGCACCTTGTGCGCGCCCGGGACCAGCGGCTCGAAGGGGGCCTTCAGGGCCGGCAGGCCGGTGATGGACAGCGCGCCCTGCGGGGTGCCGTGGTAGGCGACCGCACGCGAGATGACCTTGTACTTGGTGTGCTTGCCCTGCAGCTTGTAGTACTGCTTGGCGAGCTTCCAGGCGGTCTCGACGGCCTCGCCGCCACCGGTGGTGAAGAAGACCTTGTTCAGGTCGCCCGGGGCGTAGTCGGCGAGGCGCTCGGCGAGCTCGACGGCCTTGGGGTGCGCGTACGACCACACGGGGAAGAACGCGAGCTCCTGGGCCTGCTTGTAGGCGACCTCGGCCAGCTCCTTGCGGCCGTGACCGGCGTTGACCACGAACAGTCCGGCGAGACCGTCCAGGTAGCGCTTGCCCTTGTCGTCGAAGATGTAGGTGCCCTCACCCCGCACGATGGTGGGGACGGGCGCGTTCTCGTACGACGACATGCGCGTGAAGTGCATCCACAGGTGGTCGTACGCGGTTTTGGAGAGGTCCTGGCTCACGGGCTATCGAGTTCCCCACATGTAGGTCTGCTTCTTCAGCTTCAGATAAACGAAGCTTTCGGTTGATCGCACGCCGGGGAGCGTGCGGATCTTCTTGTTGATCGTTTCGAGCAGGTGGTCGTCGTCCTCGCAGACGATCTCCACCATCAGGTCGAACGACCCGGCGGTCATCACGACGTACTCGCACTCGGCCATGGCGGTCAGGGCGTCGGCCACCGGGTCGAGGTCTCCCTCGACGTTGATGCCGACCATGGCCTGGCGTCGCAGGCCCACGGTGAGCGGGTCGGTGACGGCGACGATCTGCATGACGCCCTGGTCGAGCAGCTTCTGCACGCGCTGGCGCACTGCCGCTTCGGAGAGCCCGACCGCCTTCCCGATCGACGCATAGGGACGGCGGCCGTCCTCCTGCAGTTGCTCGATGATCGCCAGGGACACAGCATCGACCGAAGGGGACGGTTGTCTGTTCCTGGAATCTGCGCTTCGACTGACCACGACCTCACTGTGCACGAGGAGTCGTCTGTTCCGCAACCCGTAATCGATGAAATCCGTTGCGACAGGTCTCCAGATGCACGGATTTCGTAGTTCGCCGGGTCTGGCTCTGTCGAAAGCGTCGACCGAGGGGCTAGGCTTGGCTCGTCGTCTCAATCATTGGACATGTGATCAGGAGAGTGGCTGTAGTGACCACCGAACTGCGTCGTCTGCGCAACTACATCGGCGGGGAGTTCAAGGACGCCGCCGACGGGCGGACCACCGACGTGGTCAACCCCGCGACCGGCGAGGTGTACGCCACCGCCCCGCTGTCGGGCCAGGCCGACGTCGACGCCGCGATGGCGGCCGCTGCCGCCGCCTTCCCGGGCTGGCGCGACACCACGCCCTCGGAGCGCCAGAAGGCCCTGCTGAAGATCGCGGACGCCTTCGAGGCGCGCGCCGAGGAGCTGGTGGCCGCCGAGTCGGAGAACACCGGCAAGCCGCTGGCCCTGACGGCCAGCGAGGAGCTGCCCCCGATGGTGGACCAGATCCGCTTCTTCGCGGGCGCCGCGCGCCTGCTCGAGGGCCGCTCGGCCGGCGAGTACATGGACGGGATGACCTCGATCATCCGCCGTGAGCCGGTCGGCGTCTGCGCCCAGGTCGCGCCGTGGAACTACCCGATGATGATGGCCGTGTGGAAGTTCGCGCCGGCCATCGCCGCGGGCAACACCGTCGTGCTCAAGCCGTCGGACACCACCCCGGCCTCGACCGTCCTGATGGCCGAGATCATCGACTCGGTCCTGCCCAAGGGCGTCTTCAACGTCGTCTGCGGCGACCGCGAGACCGGCAAGGCCATGGTCGAGCACTCCACCCCGGCGATGGCCTCCATCACCGGCTCGGTACGCGCCGGCATGCAGGTCGCCGAGAGCGCCTCCAAGGACGTCAAGCGCGTCCACCTGGAGCTCGGCGGCAAGGCCCCGGTCGTGGTCTTCGAGGACGCCGACCTGGCCAAGGCCGTCGAGGACATCGCGGTCGCCGGCTACTTCAACGCCGGCCAGGACTGCACGGCCGCCACCCGCGTGCTCGTGCACGAGTCCGTCCACGACGAGTTCGTGGCCGCCCTCGCCAAGGCCGCCGCGGAGACCAAGACCGGTCAGCCGGACGACGAGGACGTGCTGTACGGCCCGCTGAACAACCCGAACCAGCTCAAGCAGGTCGCGGGCTTCATCGAGCGCCTCCCCGCCCACGCCAAGGTCGAGGCGGGCGGCCACCAGGTCGGCGAGAAGGGCTACTTCTACGCCCCGACCGTCGTCTCCGGCCTCAAGCAGGACGACGAGATCATCCAGAACGAGGTCTTCGGCCCGGTCATCACCGTCCAGTCCTTCGCCGACGAGGCCCAGGCCCTGGAGTACGCGAACGGCGTCGAGTACGCCCTCGCCTCCTCCGTGTGGACCAAGGACCACGCCCGCGCGATGCGCATGTCCAAGAACCTCGACTTCGGCTGTGTGTGGATCAACACCCACATCCCGCTCGTCGCCGAGATGCCGCACGGCGGCTTCAAGAAGTCCGGCTACGGCAAGGACCTCTCCGCCTACGGCTTCGAGGACTACACCCGCATCAAGCACGTGATGACCTCGCTCGACGCCTGATCCGCGGCCGTCGCGCGGGCGGCGGCGCACTGATCACCGAAGGGCCCTGACGGGGCGGGCAGTAGACATCTTGTCTATTGCCCGCCCTTTCGCGTTGTCCGAGGCTTTGGCCATGCCTGAACTCCCCTCCCGTCGCGCGGCGTTGCGCGGCCTCGGTGCCGCGGGTCTGCTCGGCGCCCTCGCCGGATGCGGTGTGCCGCCCGCCTACGTCCCGGAGGACCGGCGGCGGGGTACGGACCTCTCGGACCGCGACCGCTCCCTCTCCTTCTCCAACTGGCCGCTCTACATCGACACCGACGAGGAGGACGAGGAGCGCCGGCCGACGCTGGAGGCCTTCACGGGCAGGACCGGCATCGAGGTCCGCTACAGCGAGGAGATCAACGACAACGACGAGTTCTTCGGCAAGGTCAGCCCGGCCCTGATGAACCACCAGCCGACCGGCCACGACCTGGTCGTGGTCAGCGACTGGATGGCCGCCCGCTTCGTCCGTCTGGGCTGGACCCAGAAGATGGACCGCTCCTCCCAGTCCAACGTCGCCGAGCACCTCGACCCGCAGCTGCGTTCCCCCGCCTTCGACGAGGGGCGGCTGCACACCGTCCCCTGGCAGTCCGGGATCACCGGCATCGCCTACAACCGCAAGGCACTGGGCCGGGAGATCAAGTCCGTCAAGGACCTCTGGCGGCCGGACCTGGCGGGCAGGGTGACCCTCTTCTCCGGCCTCGACGAGTCGTTCGCCCTGCTGATGCAGGGCAACGGCGCCGACGTCACCCGGTGGACCGAATCCGACTTCCACCGCATGTGCGACCAGGTCGAGACCATGGTGCGCAGGAAACACATCCGCCGCTTCACCGGCAACGACTACACCTCCGATCTCGGCAAGGGCGACGTCCTCGCCTGCCAGGCCTACTCCGGCGACGTCATCCAGCTCCGGGCCGACAACCCCGACATCGAGTTCGTCGTCCCCGAGGAGGGCGCCGAGCTGTGGGCCGAGAGCCTGCTCGTCCCCAACCTCGCCCGGCACAAGGCCAATGCCGAGGCGCTCGTCGACCACTACTACGACCCTGCGGTGGCGGCGGAGCTCGCGGCGGCGGTCAACTACGTCTGCCCGGTGCCCGCGGCCCGCGAGGTGCTGGCCGCCTCCCCCGACAGGGAGACCGCCCAACTCGCCGAGAACCCCCTGGTCTTCCCCGACGACGCGATGCGGCGGCGCCTCGCCGTCGCCCGGGACATCTCCTCGGCCGAGCGCCCGGCCTTCGCCAAGCGCTGGAACGCCATCGTCGGACTCTGACCGCGCCGGCGGCCGCGCCCGCGTCACAAGATCACAATCCCGCTACGGAACTGAACATGTTCAGGAAACTGTCTGAACGTGTTCAGTTCTGCGCGTACGCTTCCCCACATGAGCGAGAGAAGCGCACTTCAGCGGCGGATCCGTGCCTGGCTGGCCCTGTTCATCGTCTGCCTGGTCCTCAGCGGCATCACCGCCTTTCCCCTGGTCACCGAGCTCCGCTGGGCCAACGGGCTGGTCTCCAACGACTGGCTGCGCCGCGTGGGGGACGGACTGGACCAGGCCGACGCCGAGTACCCCTTCCTCCTCTACGGCACCGACTGGCTCGCCTTCGCCCACCTGGTGATCGCGGTCTTCTTCTACGGGGTCTACCGCGACCCGGTCCGCAACATCTGGATCATCGAGGCCGGCATGATCGCCTGCGTCGGCATCATCCCCCTGGCCCTGTTCTCGGCGCCGGTCCGGGGGATCCCGGGATGGTGGTCGCTGATCGACATCTCCTTCGGGGTCTTCGGGATCATCCCGCTGCTGGTGCTGCGCCGGCTGATCAAGCGCCTGGAGGCGCTGTGAGGGAGGCCTGCTCGG
This sequence comes from Streptomyces sp. NPDC043896, assembly GCF_056435605.1. Classification (NCBI taxonomy): domain Bacteria; kingdom Bacillati; phylum Actinomycetota; class Actinomycetes; order Kitasatosporales; family Streptomycetaceae; genus Streptomyces; species Streptomyces sp. NPDC043896. Next base: position 71,848 of record NZ_JBWKEE010000021.1, on the reverse strand, counting down.
TGAAGGGCGCCGGCGCGATCCCGGACATCCCGCCGCCGCTCGTGCCGCCGGCACGGACCGGTCCCCGCGTCACCGTCCCAGCCGGGCCCGTACGGCGGCCAGCGCGTCCACCCTGTTGGTGGTGACGGAGTCCACCCCGGCGCCGAGCAGGGTCCGCATGGAGCGCTTGGTGTCCGCCGTCCAGGCCGACACCAGCAGCCCGTCGCGGTGCAGGGCGTCCACCAGCTCCCGGCTGACCAGCCCGAAGCGGTAGTTGAGCCAGCGCGGGGTCACGGCGTCGATCAGCACCCGGCGCGGCGGCGACAGGGTGGTCCAGGTCAGCGCGATCTCCGCGCCCGGGTCGGCGGCGCGGACCGCGAGCATGGTGTTCGGGCCGGCGCAGTAGTACGCGCGGTCGCGCGCCCCGCACTCGCGCACCAGGTCGACGACGGTCTTCACCGCCTCGTACGTGGCACCCGGCAGGTCGATCATCAGCCGGCCGGCCCCCGCCTCCGTCAGCGCCTCGCGCAGGGTGGGGACCCGTCCCTCCGTCAGCTCCTTCAACTGCGGGGACGTGACGGCGTCGAGCCGTACGCCGTGCCCCCACAGCCGCTCCAGCGTCTCGTCGTGGAGCAGTACCGGCACCCCGTCGCGGGTCAGCCGTACGTCGATCTCCACCGCGTCCGCTCCGCGCGCGAAGGCGGAGCGGACGGAGGCGAGGGTGTTCTCACGGAAACGGTAGGGATCGCCGCGGTGGCCGACGACAGTCAGGTTGCTCATGCGCCCCATTGTCGGGGGCGCCGACGGTCAACGGGAGTCAGCGGGCGAGCCATTCGGCCGTGTAGGCGTCGATCTCCGCGGCGAGCCGCGCCTTGCCGGCCTCGTCCAGGAAGGAGGCCTCGACGGCGTTCTTGGCGAGCTGCGCGAGGCCCCGCTCGTCCAGGTCGAGGAGCCGGGCGGCCACCGCGTACTCGTTGTTGAGGTCGGAGCCGAACATCGGCGGGTCGTCGCTGTTGATGGTGACGAGCACGCCCGCCGCGACCATCTCCTTGACGGGGTGCCGGTCGAGGTCGGTCACCGCGCGGGTGGCGATGTTGGAGGTCGGGCAGACCTCCAGCGCGATCCGGTTCTCGGCGAGGTACTTCAGCAGTTCCGGGTCCTGCGCGGCGCTGGTGCCGTGGCCGATGCGCTCGGCGCCCAGCTCGCGGATGGCGTCCCAGACCGTCTCCGGGCCGGTGGTCTCGCCGGCGTGCGGCACGCTGTGCAGGCCGGCGGCGCGCGCCCGGTCGAAGTACGGCTTGAACTGCGGGCGCGGCACGCCGATCTCGGGGCCGCCCAGGCCGAAGGAGACCAGGCCCTCGGGGCGCAGCTCGACCGCGAGGCGGGCGGTCTCGGCGGCGGCCTCCAGGCCGGCCTCGCCGGGGATGTCGAAGCACCAGCGCAGGATGACGCCGAGCTCGGTCTCGGCCGCCTTGCGGGCGTCCTCGATGGCCTCCATGAAGGCCTTCTCGTCGATGCCCCGGCGGGTGGACGAGTAGGGGGTGATGGTGAGTTCGGCGTAGCGGATGTTCTGCCGGGCCATGTCGCGGGCGACTTCGTAGGTGAGGGTGCGCACGTCGTCCGGGGTGCGGACCAGGTCGACGACCGACAGGTAGACCTCGATGAAGTGGGCGAAGTCGGTGAACGTGAAGTAGTCGGCCAGCGCCTCGGGGTCCGTGGGGACCTTCGAGTCGGGGTGGCGGGAGGCGAGTTCGGCCACGATGCGGGGCGAGGCGGAGCCGACGTGGTGGACGTGCAGTTCCGCCTTGGGCAGCCCCGCGATGAAGGGGTGCAGGTCGGGCATGGGGGCCTCCGGAGGGACACGGGTGCGGGCTGGTCGGCTTCATCGTAGGCAGCCCCCGGCCGTGTCGGTGGCAGCGCTTAGCATGGCCGTACGAGAGAGGGGGGCGCAGCATGACCGACCACAGCCCCGAACCGAGGGACCCGTGGGCGCCGCCCGAGCGGTCCGCGGCCGACCGGGGGAGGCCGCAGGGGGAGCGGCCGGTGCCGCCGGTGCACGAGCAGCCGACGGTCGCGGGGATGCCCGGGCCCGAGGCCTCCGGCTACCCGCCCCCGCCCGCGGCCTCCGGCTACCCGCCCCCGCCCGAGCCTTACGGCTACCCGGCCCCGCCGGCCGGCGCGCCGTACCCGCAGCCGCCGGCCCCCGGGCCCGCGTACGGGTACCCGGCGCAGTCCGCCCCCGGCGCGTACGCCTACCCCGGCCCGCAGCAGCCGCCCGCCCAGGCCGGCTACCCGGGCTACCCCGGATACCCGGGCCGGCCGGGGTACCCGTACCCCTACCCGTACGCCGCGCCGGCCCCGAGCAACGGCTTCGGGATCACCGCCCTCGTGCTCGGCATCATGTCGGTGGTGGTCTGCGCGACGATGGTCGGGCCGATCGCGCTCGGCATCGCGGCGGTGGTCTTCGGGGTGCTCGGCCGGGGCAAGGCGACCCGGGGCGAGGCCGACAACGGCGGTGTGGCCCTGGCCGGCGTCATCCTCGGCGTGATCGGCATCCTGCTCGGCATATGCATGATCCTGCTGGTCTTCTTCAGTCCCGACTTCGAGGAGTCCGGCGACGTCGACTCGCCCGCCTCGGTTTCGCAGGTCGACACGGAGCCGCGCGAGCGGGTCTGAGGAGCGCCGCCCCAGGGGTCAGAGCGGGGCGGCCGACAGCAGGGTGGGGACCATCCAGGGCCCGTCCGGGGCGGAGCGGGGGAGCGGGACCCAGGTCAGCCCGACCATGCGGGGGCAGGCGCACTCCAGGTCCGGGTCCACCCCCAGGACCGGCTCCCCGGGCGCGACCTCCACGCGGAAGCAGGTGGTCCACCCGGAGGGGCAGGGCGCCTCGTACGCGTACCGCACCTCCAGCGGGCGCAGCCCCGTCTCCTCGGCCACCTCCCGCCGGACCGCCGCCTCCAGGTCCTCCCCGGGCTCCACCCCGCCGCCCGGGAGGGTCCAGTACTCGGCCCCGTCGTGGAGTCCGGACGCGCCCCGGTGCCGCTCGCGCACCATCAGCACGCCGCCGTCGCGCACGATGACGGCCGCGACCCGGCGCCGCCCCGTCACGCCGCCTCCGCGCGCAGCCGCTCCCGGGCCTCCATCAGGGCGAAGCCCAGCAGGTTCAGGCCACGCCAGCGGTCGGGCCGCAGCGCCCGCTCGTCGTCGGCGGCGAGGCCGATGCCCCAGATCCGGTCCAGCGGGCTCGCCTCGACCAGCACCCGCGATCCCGTGCCCAGCAGGTAGGAGCGCAGCGCCGGGTCGGAGCCGAACTTGTGCACGCTGCCCTCCACGACCAGCGCGAACCGCTCCCGCCGCCAGACCTCCTCGTCGAAGCCGCGCACCAGCCGCCCGGCCTTCTTCGCCGCCGCCGGACTCCTCGCCTCCAGCGCGGCGCGCTCGGCTTCCGCATCCTCGAACAGGCGTGCCTTACCGGCCATCATCCAGTGCTCGGCCGTCGCGTACCGGACGTCACCGACAGTGAAGGGAGAGGGCCACCACTGGCTGAGGCAGCTCGGTCCCAGCTGCCCGTCCGGCCGCGGCCGGTGTCCCCAGAAGGGGAGGTACTTCACCCGCTCACCACGGCTGACCTGCTCGATCAGCTTGTCGATCATTTCCATGCACGCGAGTGTGGCAGTCACCACTGACACTTCGTACGGGATTTCGGGGATGTCTCGACACATGGTCGACCGATTCCGTCGCGTAATCAAAAGGCAACAACGGAATCACTTGGCGGAGGAGAACGCCTCTGCCAGGATCGGCACTCAATTCGAGCTGTAGCTACGGAGAGCGTGAGAGCGATGGGTAACCGCTTCCAGGTCAAGGACCGCTTCGCAGACGGCGCGCAGTACATCGACGGCCGGCTCCGGTCCGGCACCTCGGGGCGGTCGCACACCGTCGTCGACCCCGCCACCGGCGAGGAGGTGCTCACCTACGAGCTGGCCGGCCCGGCGGACGTGGACGAGGCCGTGGCCGCCGCCAAGCGGGCCTTCCCCGCGTGGTCGGCCGCCACCCCCGGCGAGCGTTCGGACGCCCTGCACCGGCTGGCCGCCGTACTGGCCGAGCAGGCCGGCGATTTCGCGTACGCCGAGTCCCTCCAGTGCGGCAAGCCCCTCAAGCTGTCGACGGAGTTCGACGTACCGGGCACCATCGACAACACCGCCTTCTTCGCCGGAGCGGCCCGCCACCTCCAGGGCCAGGCGGCCGGCGAGTACTCCGGGGACCACACCTCCTACGTCCGCCGCGAGGCCATCGGGGTCGTCGGCTCCATCGCTCCCTGGAACTACCCCCTCCAGATGGCCGCCTGGAAGATCCTCCCGGCCATCGCGGCGGGCAACACGATCGTCCTCAAGCCCGCCGAGCTCACCCCGCTGACCTCCCTGATGTTCGCCCAGGCGGCGAAGGAGGCCGGCATCCCCGACGGCGTGGTCAACATCGTCACCGGTGCCGGGCGGGACGCGGGCGAGCACCTGGTCGGCCACCCCGACGTGGTGATGACCTCCTTCACCGGATCCACGGCCGTCGGCAAGCGCGTCGCCGAGATCGCCACCGCCACCGTCAAGCGGCTCCACCTGGAACTCGGCGGCAAGGCCCCGTTCGTCGTGTTCGACGACGCCGACGTGGAGGCCGCCGCCCAGGGCGCCGTCGCCGCCTCGCTCATCAACACCGGCCAGGACTGCACCGCCGCCACCCGCGCCTACGTCCAGCGCCCCCTCCACGACGCCTTCACGGCCCGCGTCGCCGAGCTGATGGAGACCGTCCGCCTGGGCGACCCCTTCGCGCCCACCACCGACCTCGGCCCGCTCGTCTCGCACGCCCAGCGCGACCGGGTCGCCGCGTTCGTCGAGCGCGCCCGCTCGTACGCCACCGTCGTCACCGGCGGCGAGATCCCCGGGGGCGAGCTCGCCGAAGGCGCGTACTACCGGCCGACCCTCATCTCCGGTGCCGCGCAGGACAGCGAGGTCGTCCAGTCCGAGATCTTCGGCCCGGTCCTGGTCGTCCTGCCCTTCGACACCGACGACGAGGGCCTGGCCCTGGCCAACGACACCCCGTACGGGCTCGCGGCCTCCGCCTGGACCCGCGACCTCTACCGGGCGGGCCGCGCCACCCGCGAGCTCAAGGCGGGCTGCGTGTGGGTCAACGACCACATCCCGATCATCAGCGAGATGCCGCACGGCGGGTACAAGGCGAGCGGCTTCGGAAAGGACATGAGCGCTTACTCGTTCGAGGAGTACACGCAGGTCAAGCATGTGATGTTCGACAATACTGCGGTGGCCGCGAAGGACTGGCACCGCACGATCTTCGGGGACCGGTAAGCAACGACGTGCGGCCACCGCCGGGTGGCCGCGCCACCTGACCAGTGGCCATCCCTCCCGAAAGGGCAACGCGCATGGAGCAATTCGAGCCCGACCGCCTCTCGGCGGCGCAGATCGCCGCGATGCGGCGCAGCATCACCAGTGGGCGCGGCGCCCTCACCCGCCGCTCGCTGCTGCGCGCCTCCGGGGTCGGGGCGCTCACCCTGGGCGGCCTCTCCGCCCTCACCGCCTGCGGCATCCCGCCCGCCAAGCGCGAAGGCGGCGCGGTGGCGTCCGACGACCACTCGGAGCAGGAGAAGGAGATCAACTTCTCCAACTGGACCGAGTACATGGACACCAGCGACGACGAGAAGACCCGTCCCACGCTGGAGGAGTTCACCAAGCGGACCGGGATCCAGGTCAAGTACACCGAGGACATCAACGACAACGTCGAGTTCTTCGGGAAGATCCGCCCGCAGCTCGCGGCCGGCCAGGACACCGGACGCGACCTGATCGTCGTCACCGACTGGCTCGCCGCCCGCATCATCCGCCTCGGCTGGGCGCAGAAGCTGGACCCCTCCCGCCTCCCGCACGCCTACGCCAACCTGATCCCGCAGTTCCGCAGCCCCGACTGGGACCCGGGCCGCGCCCACAGCTACCCGTGGACCGGCATCGACACCGTCATCGCCTACAACTCCAAGGCCACCGACGGCAAGAAGGTCGACTCCGTCACCCAGCTCCTCGACGACCCCACCCTCAAGGGCCGCGTCGGCTTCCTCACCGAGATGCGCGACAGCGTCGGCATGACCCTGCTCGACCAGGGCAAGGACCCGGCGAAGTTCACCACCGCCGACTACGACGCGGCGATCGGCCGGCTCCAGAAGGGCGTCGACACCAAGCAGATCCGCCGCTTCACCGGCAACGACTACACCGCCGACCTGGACAAGGGCGACCTGGCGGCCTGCCTCGCCTGGGCGGGCGACGTCATCCAGCTCCAGGCCGGCAACCCGGACATCAAGTACGCGATCCCGGCGGCCGGATACATCACCTCCAGCGACAACCTGCTGGTCCCCGTCAAGGCCCGGCACAAGGCCAACGCCGAGAAGCTCATCGACTACTACTACGAGCCCGACGTCGCGGCCCAGCTCGCCGCGTTCATCAGCTACGTCTGCCCGGTCGACGGGGTCAAGGAAGAACTCGCCAAGATCGACCCGGCGCTCGCGGACAACCCGCTGATCGTCCCGGACAAGGAGATGGCCGCCAAGGCCCACGCCTTCCGCTCCCTCACCAGCGAGGAAGAGACGGCGTACGAGGAGAAGTTCGCCAAGCTCATCGGCGCCTGACCGGACACGCGTACCGGCACCCCCCACCGCGCCCCGTCCCCTTCCCACGACACACCACCGAAGGCCCAGGCCCATGACCGACAAGACCGCGAGCGGCGACGTCCGCCTCGCCGGGATCAGCAAGCACTACGGCTCCTTCACCGCGGTACACCCGCTGGACCTCACCATCCCCCAGGGCTCCTTCTTCGCCCTGCTCGGCGCCTCGGGCTGCGGGAAGACCACCACCCTGCGCATGATCGCCGGCCTGGAGGAGCCCTCCACCGGCACGATCGCCCTCGGCGACCGCGAGGTCACCCACCTGCCGCCGTACAAGCGCCCGGTGAACACCGTCTTCCAGAGCTACGCGCTGTTCCCGCACATGGACATCTTCGAGAACATCGCCTTCGGCCTGCGCCGCCGGGGCATCAAGTCGGTCAAGAAGCAGGTCGACGAGATGATCGACCTCGTCCAGCTCGGAGAGCACGCCCGCAAGAAGCCCCACCAGCTCTCCGGCGGACAGCAGCAGCGCGTGGCCGTCGCCCGCGCGCTCATCAACCACCCGCAGGTCCTCCTCCTCGACGAGCCGCTCGGCGCCCTCGACCTCAAACTGCGCCGCCAGATGCAGCTGGAGCTCAAGCGCATCCAGACCGAGGTCGGCATCACCTTCGTGCACGTCACGCACGACCAGGAGGAGGCCATGACCATGGCCGACACCGTCGCGGTGATGAACGGCGGCCGTGTCGAGCAACTGGGCGCCCCCGCCGAGCTGTACGAGAACCCGCGCACCACCTTCGTCGCCAACTTCCTCGGCACCTCGAACCTCATCGAGGCCTCCGTCGAGTCCACCGGCTCCGACGTGATCGTGTCCGCCTCCGGAACCACCCTCCGGCTGCCCGCCGCCCGATGTTCGACCACGCCCCGCGCGGGCGGCAAGCTCCTCGTCGGCGTGCGCCCCGAGAAGATCTCCCTGGTCCCGGCGGCCGAGGAGCACACCGTCGCGGCCGGCCGCAACAAGGTCGCGGGCAGGATCGCCGACTCGTCCTTCATCGGCGTCTCCACCCAGTTCGTCGTCGACAGCGAGGTCTGCCCGGAGCTGGAGGTCTACGTCCAGAACATCGAGCGCGACGCCCGCCTCGTCCCCGGCGCCGACGTCGTCCTGCACTGGAACCCGGAACACACCTTCGGTCTCGACGCCGCCCAGTCCGTGCTCGCCGGGACGATGGGCGAGGCGGGCATCGAGACCGTCGAGGAGAGCGCGTGACCGCCACCGCCGCGCCCCCCGAGGCCCCCGCACCCGCCGGACCCCCCGTACACAGGGCGTCCCTGAAGAAGCGCCTCGTCCCGTACTGGCTGCTGCTCCCCGGCATCCTGTGGCTGCTCGTCTTCTTCGTGCTGCCGATGGTCTACCAGGCCTCCACCTCGGTGCAGACCGGCTCCCTCGAAGAGGGCTTCGAGGTCACCTGGCACTTCCAGACCTACTGGGACGCCCTGACCGAGTACCTCCCGCAGTTCCTGCGCTCCCTGCTCTACGCGGGCACCGCCACGGCCCTGTGCCTGCTGCTCGGCTACCCGCTGGCGTACCTGATCGCCTTCAAGGCGGGCCGCTGGCGCAACCTGCTGCTGGTCCTCGTCATCGCGCCCTTCTTCACCAGCTTCCTCATCCGCACGCTGGCCTGGAAGACCATCCTGGCCGACGGCGGCCCGGTCGTCGGCGCGCTCGACGCCGTCGGTTTCCTGGACGTCACCAGCTGGCTCGGGATGACCGAGGGGGACCGGGTCCTCGCCACCCCGCTCGCGGTGGTCTGCGGCCTGACCTACAACTTCCTCCCCTTCATGATCCTGCCGCTCTACACCTCCCTGGAGCGGATCGACACCCGCCTCCACGAGGCCGCCGGCGACCTGTACGCCACCCCCGCCACCGTGTTCCGCAAGGTCACCTTCCCGCTCTCGATGCCGGGCGTGGTCTCCGGGACCCTGCTCACCTTCATCCCGGCGAGCGGCGACTACGTGAACGCCGAACTGCTCGGCTCCACCGACACCCGGATGATCGGCAACGTCATCCAGTCGCAGTACCTGCGGATCCTCGACTACCCGACAGCGGCCGCGCTGTCCTTCATCCTCATGGCCATCGTGCTGATCATGGTCACCATCTACATCCGCCGAGCGGGGACGGAGGACCTGGTCTGATGCGTTGGCTCCGCCGCAACCTCGTGATCATCGCGGGCCTCGCCACGCTCGCGTACATGATCCTGCCGAACGTCGTCGTGACGGTGTTCTCCTTCAACGACCCCGCCGGGAAGTTCAACTACGCCTGGCAGGAGTTCTCCCTCGACGCCTGGAAGGACCCCTGCGGGGTCGCCGACATGTGCGGCTCCCTCGCCCTCTCCCTCCAGATCGCCCTGTGGGCCACCATCGGCGCCACGGTCCTCGGCACCGCCATGGCCTTCGCGCTGGTCCGGTACCGGTTCCGGGCGCGCGGCGCGGTGAACTCGCTGATCTTCCTGCCGATGGCCATGCCCGAGATCGTGATGGCGGCCTCGCTGCTCGCCCTCTTCCTCAACATGGGCGTCCAGCTCGGCTTCTGGACGATCCTCATCGCCCACGTGATGTTCTGCCTCAGCTTCGTCGTCGCCGCCGTCAAGGCACGCGTCCTGTCCATGGACCCACGCCTGGAGGAAGCCGCCCGCGACCTCTACGCCGGACCGGTGCAGACCTTCCTGAGGGTCACCCTGCCGATCGCCGCCCCCGGCATCGCGGCGGGCGCGCTGCTCTCCTTCGCGCTCTCCTTCGACGACTTCATCATCACCAACTTCAACTCGGGCAACACCGTCACCTTCCCCATGTTCGTGTGGGGATCGGCCCAGCGCGGTACGCCCGTGCAGATCAACGTCATCGGCACGGCGATGTTCGTCATCGCGGTGCTGGTGGTCCTCGCCGGCCAGTGGGCCGGCAACCGCCGCAAGAAGGCACAACCGAAGTAGACCCCGTAGGGAGTTGGAAGCCATGGCCCCAGTCGCCATGCGTAGTGTTGCGAAATCCCTTTCCGAAGCGAAGCCGGTGTCGTACTGGCTGGACGACCCCGGCCGCCCCGCCCCGCAGCCGGCGCTCACCTCCGACGAGCGCTGCGACCTGCTGGTCGTCGGCGGCGGCTACAGCGGCCTGTGGACCGCGCTGCTCGCCAAGGAGCGCGACCCCGGACGGGACGTCGTACTGATCGAGAGCAAGGAGGCGGGCTGGGCCGCCTCCGGCCGCAACGGCGGTTTCTGCGCCGCCTCCCTCACCCACGGCCTGGCCAACGGCATGGCCCGCTGGCCCGGAGAGCTGGCCAAGCTGGAGGAGCTGGGCGCCCGCAACCTCGACGCCATCGAGGAGGCCGTCGCCCGCTACGGCATCGACTGCGACTTCGAGCGCACCGGCGAGATCGACGTGGCCACCGAGCCGCACCAGGTCGAGGAGCTGCGGGAACTCCACGAGGAGGCCCGCAAGCTGGGCCTCGGCGACGGATCCGAATGGCTGGAGGGCGAGGCCCTGCGCGCGGAGGTCGACTCGCCGACCTTCCTCGCGGGCCTGTGGGACCGCGACGGCGTCGCCATGCTCAACCCCGCCAGGCTGGCCTGGGGCCTCAAGCGGGCCTGCCTGGAGCAGGGCGTGCGGATCTACGAGAACACGCGCGGGCTGAAGATGGCGCAGGCCGGAGCCGGGATGACGGTGGAGACCCCGTACGGCACGATCCTCGCCCGCCGGGTCGCCCTGGGCACCAACATCTTCCCGTCGCTGGTGCGCAGGATCCGCCCCTTCACCGTCCCGGTCTACGACTACGCGCTGATGACCGAGCCGCTCGACGAGGAACAGATGGCCTCGATCGGCTGGAAGAACCGTCAGGGCCTCGGCGACAGCGCCAACCAGTTCCACTACTTCCGGATCACCAAGGACAACCGGATCCTGTGGGGCGGCTACGACGCGATCTACCCCTACCGGGGGAAGCTCGACTCCGAGTACGACCACCGCCCCGAGACCTACCTCAAGCTCGCCGAGCACTTCTTCACCGCCTTCCCGCAGCTGGAGGGGGTGCGCTTCAGCCACGCCTGGGGCGGGGCCATCGACACCTGCTCCCGCTTCTCGGCGTTCTTCGGCACCGCGCACCGCGGCCGGGTGGCCTACGCCGCCGGGTACACCGGGCTGGGGGTGGGCGCCACGCGCTTCGGCGCCGACGTGATGCTGGACCTGCTGGACGGGCTGTCCACCGAGCGGACCCGGCTGGAGATGGTGAAGTCCAAGCCGATGCCGTTCCCGCCCGAGCCCTTCGCCTGGACGGGCATCGCGCTCACCAAGTGGTCGCTGGCCCGCGCGGACGCCCGGGGCGGCCACCGCAACCTGTGGCTCAAGACGCTGGACCGCCTCGGGCTCGGCTTCGACAGCTGACGTCCGCGCGCCGGGCGCCCGTACTCCCTGGGCCGGCGCGCCCGTACGCCCCGGCGCGCGCCCGCGGTTCCTCCCGTGACGCGCTTCACCCCTTCGGAGCGGCGCAACCCGCGTCATGGCCCCGTCCGGCCCCGCTCTCTCACGGTGTGAACCCCCACCGTGACGAGACGAACGGAGGCCGGGCGATGACGCTCGGAGCGAGGACCGCAGTGGAATGGCTGCTGTCGGCGGCGCAGGATCCGGATGCCTGCCGCTGGCAGTGGGAGCGCAACCCCCTCGGGGTCGCCCTGCTGCCCGCCGGCCGGCACTGGGACGTGCTGATCGTGCCGGGGGAGCTGGGGGAGGACGCCCTCGGCGTGCTGCGCCGGCTGGCCGGCCCGACCGGCCCGGTGCTGGCCGGCTCCGGGCACGCGCGGGTGGGCTTCTTCGTGCCCCCGGGCACGGCCTCCCGCTGGACGGGCACCGGCGTACGGGGAGCCGGGCGCGGAAGCTGGATCGCCGTCCCGCACCCGGGCCGGGCGACGGGCGGCCCGTGCTGGCTGGAGCTCCCGGACGGCCGGGGCACCCTCACGGACCCGGCGCTGCTGGAGCTCGCGCTGCACGAGGCGGCGGCCAGGGCCCTGGCGGGGGAGCGGTGAGGCCGGCTAGCCGGAACCCCGGCCCGCGCTCCGGCCGCTGACCGCCCGCCGGACCCCCAGCAGCAGCGGTACGCACAGCAGGACGCTGGCCAGCACGTCGAGGGGCCAGTGGAACCCGCGCAGCACCAGGCCCGCGGCCGTCGCCGCCGAGAGCACCAGGGCGGCGGCCATCGGCCAGGCGCGGCGGGTGTACGGGGAGAGGAGCAGGGCCGCGCCGGCATAGGCGGTCAGCGCCGTCGCCGTGTGCCCGGAGGGGTAGTACCCGGCCGCCCACGGCTCCAGCGGGCCCGGCCGGGCGGTCCACGCCTTGAGGGGGACGACCAGCGCCGGCACCAGGGCCATCGCCAGCCCCGCCGCGAGCGCCGCGCGGCGCCGGCCGCGCCAGGCGGCGTACGCCATGGCCAGCGCCAGCACCGGGACGGCGACCGGCACGTTGCCCAGGTCCGCGAGGCGTTCGGTGACGGCGTCGGGGACGGTGCGCACGAGCGCGCGGCTGAGCGCGTGGTCCGGCACCAGGAGCGGCCCCGACACCAGGACCTGCCAGGTGATCAGGGCGAAGAGACCGAGGCACAGGGCCGTCGGGAGGATGGCCGGCCGTCCCGGAACAGGGGGGATGGTTCCGGGAGGGCCGCCCGGATCGGGTTGCCGTGCGCCCCGGGGGGTTTGGGGCGGACGGCCGTCCGATCTGCGAGGAGTGTGCGCGAACGCATGACCAGTACGGCGCTGGGGAAGCCCGGTACCGGTATCGCCACCGGTCTCCCGGAAGCGGTCTGTCTCACTCATCTGCAGAAACCGTACGCCAGCGAAAGGGGGACCGACAGCGGGAACGCGCACCCGCCATCGGCCCCCCACAGCTTCTTCACAGCGCCCGACCGGTTACCGGTGGTAGAGGACGGGCGCCGCGTCCAAGCGTTCCAGTCCTTCGAACTGGACGTTCGATCAGATGCCCGCGAACGCGGCCTCGATGACGTCCAGACCCTCGTTCAGCAGGTCCTCGCCGATGACGATCGGCGGGAGGAAGCGCAGCACGTTGCCGTAGGTGCCGCAGGTGAGGACGATGACGCCCTCGGCGTGGCAGGCCTTGGCCAGCGCGCCGGCCGCCTCCGGGTTCGGGGTCTTGGACTCCGGGTCCTTCACCAGCTCGATGGCGATCATGGCGCCGCGGCCGCGGATGTCGCCGATGATCTCGTACTTCTCCTGCATCGCGGAGAGGCGGGACTTCATGATGGACTCGATCTTCTTCGCCTTGGCGTTGAGGTCGAGCTCCTTCATCGTCTCGATGGAGCCCAGCGCACCGGCGCAGGCCACCGGGTTGCCGCCGTACGTGCCGCCCAGGCCGCCCGCGTGCGGGGCGTCCATGATCTCGGCGCGGCCGGTCACGGCGGCCAGCGGCAGACCGCCGGCGATGCCCTTGGCGGTGGTGATCAGGTCCGGGACGATGCCCTCGTCCTCACACGCGAACCACTGGCCGGTGCGGCAGAAGCCGGACTGGATCTCGTCCGCGACGAAGACGATGCCGTTGTCGTTGGCGAACTTCACGATCTCCGGCAGGAAGCCCTTGGCCGGCTCGATGAAACCGCCCTCGCCGAGGACCGGCTCGATGATGATCGCGGCGACGTTCTCGGCGCCGATCTGCTTGGTGATCTGGTCGATCGCCTGGGCGGCGGCCTCGGGACCGCAGTTCTCGGCACCGGTGGGCCAGCGGTAGCCGTAGGCGACCGGGACGCGGTAGACCTCGGGGGCGAACGGACCGAAGCCGTGCTTGTACGGCATGTTCTTCGCGGTCAGCGCCATCGTGAGGTTCGTACGGCCGTGGTAGCCGTGGTCGAAGACGACGACGGCCTGGCGCTTGGTGTACGCACGGGCGATCTTGACGGCGTTCTCGACGGCCTCGGCGCCCGAGTTGAACAGCGCCGACTTCTTGGCGTGGTCGCCCGGGGTCAGCTCGGCCAGCGCCTCGCAGACCTCGACGTAACCCTCGTACGGGGTGACCATGAAGCAGGTGTGCGTGAAGTCGGCGAGCTGCTCGGTCGCGCGCCGCACCACGGCCTCGGCGGAGCCGCCGACCGAGGTCACGGCGATACCGGAGCCGAAGTCGATCAGGCGGTTGCCGTCGACGTCCTCCAGGATGCCGCCGTCCAGGCGCTTGGTGAAGACGGGGAGCACGGAGCCCACGCCGCCGGCCACCGTGCCGAGACGGCGGGCCTGCAGCTCCTGCGACTTGGGGCCGGGGATCGCGGTGACGAGCTTGCGCTCCTGCGGGAGAGCAGTCATGGAAGGCTCCTGGGGGGTGTTTTCGGACGCACTTGTGTCTTTGTCCGCAGGCTAGGCCCGGGCGAGGGGGTAAGGCATGCTCCGTTCGGGAGTGGTCCCCGCGTGTCCTTGTCCGTGACGGCCATAGGAAGGAACCGGCACGCCTCCGGCCGATCACCGCGGGGTGCGGGCCCAAGGGCCTGACCGGGCACTAGATTGAGCGCCGCGTCGCGTTGGGAACGGCAGGGGGCAGGGGTTTCATGAACACCGAGGGCACGCACGACGGACCGTCGACCCACCAGGGTCACGTCCCCCGGCCGGCGGGCCCGCCGCCACCCCTCGGCGCCCCGCCCAAGCCCCTGCACGCACCTGCCGTCGGCACCCCCTTCACCGACTGGCTGCGCACCGCGCGCCCCCAGGCCGACCCCGGCGTCTGGCGCTTCGGCTTCGTCCCGCGCGCCGGGCGCGAGGAGGACCGGGCCACCGACCGGTCGCTGCTCAGCGGGGCCGCCATCTCCTTCCTGGCCTGCGTCCTGCTGTGGTCCCTGATCACCGACAACTACATCCCGTACACCGACCTGCCGGTCAAGCTGCTCACCCCGCACGACTGGTGGGAACTCGGCGGCGAGCCCAAGGCGGGGCCCGGCGTCGCCGCCCTCCAGGCGTACATGCTCCTCGTCACCGGGGCACTGGTGTGGTGGTTCAGCCGCCTCGGCTCCTGGGGCCTGGCCTTCGAACGGCTCGTCGCCGCCCGCGGACCGCGCGCCCGGGTGGCCGGCGCCGCCACCCTGGCGCTGCTCACCGTGGTGGTCATCTGGACCGGGACCGTGCCGCTCCTGGGCCTGCTGGGCGGCCACCTGCCCCTCGCGGACATGACCGAAGGGCAGCAGAGGCTCGTCAGCCACCTCGTGCTCGCCGTGGCCGTCGCACCGTTCCTCGTCTTCTTCACCCGGCTCGCCCTCAAGCCCGCCCCCGGCCGCCGCGCCCCGGCCGCCCCCGCCCCGGCACCCGCCGGAGCCGACCCCGCCGACTGGCCCGAGGTACGCGGGGCCGGACTCGCCGGGGCCGCCGACCGGCTGGGAGCCGAAGCCGGCGCCGGGCGGATGAACGACGTCGACTACGCCCGCATCCGGCGGGCCTGGGAATCCGTCCGCGCCGACCCGACCCGGCTGCGCGCCTTCGACAGCGCCGTCCGCGACAAGGGCGCCGCCGCCTGCGCACACCCCTCCGGCGACCGCGACCTTCCCGCCCGCGCCGCCCGGCACGACCTCCTCGCCCGGCAGGTGCTGCTCGGCACCGTCGAGGACGGCGAGCGCAACCCCTACGCCCGCCGGGGCACCGGATTCGCCCTCGACCCCGGGGTGCTCGGCACCTCCCTGCTGGCCGTCGGCCCGTCCGGCACCGGCAAGACCGCCCGCCTCGTACGGCCCGTCGTCGAATCCCTCGCGCTCCAGGCGCTGGCCGGACAGGCCGCCGTCGTCGCCGTCGGCGCGGCCGGCTCGCAGCTCGGCCCCGACAGCGCCTACGACATCGTCGTGCGCGTCGGCGACCCCGCGTCCGTCCACGACCTCGACCTCTACGGAGGCACCGCCGACCCCGACGAAGCGGCCGGGCTCCTCGCCGAGGCCTTCGTCGGAGACGTCCCCGGCATCGACGTACGCCGCGCCGCGACCGCCCTCGCGCAGCTGATCGGCCCCTTCCGCGAGGCCTACGGCCGCTTCCCCGCCGTACCCGAACTGCGCGAGCTCCTCGACGGGGTGCCCTCCGCCCTCACCGCGCTCCGCCAGGCCCTGGAGGGCACCGGCCGGCAGGCCATGCTCCGCGAGCTGGACGCGCGCCTGCGCCAGCAGGGGGCCCCCGGCGACCCCGGGCCGGCCCTCGCCGACCGCGCCGCCCTGCTCGACCGGCCCGCCTTCGCCGGATTCTTCGACGTCGGGGCCTTCGAGGCCGGGGCGGCCCGCGCGGGCTCCGAGCGGCGCGGGCGGCCCTTCTCGCTGCGCGCCCTCGAACACCCCGTCCGGGTCCGCGTCGACCTCCCCGAACGCGGGCACGCCGACGCCTCCCGGATGCTGGCCCGGCTGCTCCTCGCCCAGTTCAACGCCTCCGCCGCCGCCCGCGCCGACCGCTCGCTCTTCGCCTTCCTCGCCCTCGACGACGCCTCGCACACCCTCACCCCGGAAACCGTCCGCGGCGTACAGCGGCTGCGCTCGGCCAACGCCGGCGTCCTGCTCACCCTGCGCACCCTGGACGACGTACCGGAGGCCCTGCGCACCCCGCTGCTCGGCGCCGTCGGCTGCCGGATGGCCTTCTCCGGGGTCACCACCTGGGACGGGCAGCGCTTCGCCGAGGCCTGGGGCACCGAGTGGGTCGAGACCCGCGACGTCACCCACCGCACGGTCTTCGCCGACCAGCCGCTGACCCGCGCCGTCCACGCCTTCCGCAAGCTGGTCACCGGAAAGGCCGTCACCACCGACGCGGTCACCGTGCGCCAGGTGGAGCGCGCACGCTGGTCCGCCTCGGACCTGGCGCACGCCGTACCGCCCGGCTGCGCGGTGCTGTCGCTGACCTCCGTCCGGGGCGAACGCGCCGCTCCGCTGCTCGTCCGGCTGTCGGGAACCGGCTGAGCACAGGCTGAGCCGACCCGTACGGGGTGGCAGAATCGGAGGGGGTCGTTCATACGGCTTGGCGAAAACCGCTCCCGGCCCCCTCCCCTCCGTCCCCCGTCTGGAACCCGATGCCGCTCACCCTTGCCTCGCTCGTCCAGCACTCGGCGCTCAAACTCACCGTCCGGGCCGGGGAGAGCCGCCTCGACACCCCCGTGCGCTGGGCCCACGTCAGCGAGCTCGCCGACCCCGTGCCGTACATGGAGGGCGGCGAGCTGCTGCTCGTCACCGCGATGAAGCTGGACGCGGACGACCCCGACGAGATGCGGCGCTACGTACGCCGCCTCGCCGCCGCCGGGGTCGTCGGCATCGGCTTCGCCGTCGGCGTCAACTACGAGGCCATCCCCGAAGCGCTCCTCCAGGCCGCCCGCGAGGAGGACCTGCCGCTGCTGGAGGTACCCAGGCGCACCCCCTTCCTCGCCATCAGCAAGGCCGTCTCCGCCGCGCTGGCCGCCGACCAGTACCGGGCCGTGACCGCCGGCTTCGAGGCGCAGCGGGAGCTGACCCGCGCCGCGCTCTCCTCCGACGGCCCCGCCGACCTGCTCGCGAAGCTGGCGGCCCACGTGCACGGCTGGGCCGCGCTGTACGACACCTCCGGCGCCGTCGTCGCCGCCGCCCCCGACTGGGCGGCGCGGCGGGCCGCCCGGCTCACCCCCGACGTGGAGCGGCTGCGGGAGCGGCCCGCGCCGGCCAGCGCCGTCGTGGGCGGCGCCGAGGACCGGGTCGAGCTCCAGTCCCTCGGCACCGGCCGACGCGCCCGCGGCGCCCTCGCCGTCGGGACGGGGGCCCCGCTGGGCACCGCCGAGCGGTACGCGGTCCACTCCGCCGTCGCCCTGCTGACCCTGACCACCGAGCGCTCCCGGTCCCTGCACGACGCCGAGTCCCGGCTGGGGGCGGCGGTGCTGCGGATGCTGCTGGAGGGGGAGCCCGAGCACGCCAAGGCCGTCGCCGGCGACCTGTACGGCGCCCTGCTGGAGGGACCGTTCCGCATCGTCGCCGCCGAGCCGGCACTCCCGGGGACGGCCCAGCCGGAGGGGCTGGCACTGCTCGCCGACGCGGTGGAGTCGGCGGCGGCCCGGACCGGGGAGGCGCTGCTCGTGGTCCCGGAGCCGGGCCGGCTCGTGGTGCTGGCCGCCGACGGGGGCTCGGCGGTGCAGGCCTGCGCGGACCACGCCGAGGCCCTGGAGTCCCGGCGCGGCCGGGAGGCGGCCGGACCGGAGCCCGACGAGCTGGTCGTCGGCCTGTCGGCGGCGTCCGGCCCGGCGGGCGTGGCGGCGGCCCTCAAGCAGGCCGACCAGTCCCTGGCCGTGGCCCGGCGGCGGGGCCGGGCGATGGTCGAGCACGAGGACCTGGCGGCGGGGTCGGTCCTGCCGCTGCTCGCCGACGACGCCGTACGCGCCTTCGCCGACGGCACCCTGCGGGCCCTGCGGGAGCACGACGCGACCGGCCGGGGCGACCTGGTGGCCTCCCTCCAGGCGTGGCTCTCCCGCCACGGCCAGTGGGACGCGGCCGCCGCCGACCTCGGCGTGCACCGCCACACCCTGCGCTACCGGATGAAGCGCGTCGAGGAGATCCTCGGCCGCTCCCTGGACGACCCGGACGTCCGCATGGAGCTCTGGCTGGCCCTCAAGGCCAGCCCGGCGCCCTCCTGACGCGCGGCCCCCCTTCCTGGCGCGCCGCTCGCCTTCCTGACGCGCCGCTCGCGCGGCTCGGCCGCAGGCGGCCTCCCCGGCTTCGCGCCGCTGCGCCGGCCTCCGGCCGTCGGACCCGGTCGGGTCCGGTCCCGGTGGCTGGTGCCGGTGGGCTCTGTGCGGGTGGCGGGCCGCCGCCCTTCCGCCGTTCCCAGGGGCCGCCCCTGAGCCCGGGACGGTCGCTGCGCGCCCGTCGCCTCGTACGCCGGCCGGGCTGAGAACGGCCCCGCCGGCGTACGGGACGCGGCTCCGCGCGGCGGCACGGCCTCGGGCGGAGGCCGCGACAGTGACAAAGCGGCGCAGGGTCGTGCGGAGGTTCTCCAACGCGGCTAAACCGTGAAGTCCGGGCGGCGCCCTACCTTGGTGGGGACAAGGACCACCGCACAAACCGAAGGGCCGGGATTCGCATGACTTCCACCCACGCCTTCTGGCTCGCCGGCCGCCAGGCCACCGGCGAGGACAGCTTCGACGTCCACAACCCGTGGGACGGCCGGCTGGTCGGCACCGTCAGCGTGCCCACCGACGCCCAGGTCGAAGAGGCCGTGGCCGCGGCGTACGCCGTGACGGCGGAGTTCTCCGCGACCCCCGCCCACGTACGTGCCGCCGCCCTGGACCACGTGTCCAAGCGGCTGGTCGAGCGCACCGAGGAGATCGCCCAGCTGATCTCGGCCGAGAACGGCAAGCCGATCAAGTGGGCCCGCGGTGAGGTCGGCCGTGCGGTGTCCGTGTTCCGTTTCGCCGCCGAAGAGGCCCGCCGCTTCAACGGCGGCGAGGCCCAGCGCCTCGACACCGACGCCGGCGGCGTCGGCCGCCTGGCCCTGACCCGCCGCTTCGTCAAGGGTCCGGTCCTCGGCATCGCGCCGTTCAACTTCCCGCTGAACCTGTGCGCCCACAAGGTGGCCCCCGCCATCGCCGTCGGCGCGCCGATCATCCTGAAGCCGGCCCCGGCCACCCCGCTCTCCGGCCTGATCCTCGGCGAGCTGCTCGCCGAGACCGACCTGCCGGCCGGCTCCTGGTCCGTGCTGCCCGTCGCCAACGACAAGATGCCGGCCCTGGTCAAGGACGACCGCCTCCCGGTCATCTCCTTCACCGGCTCCGACACCGTCGGCTACGCCATCCAGCAGTCGGTGCCCCACAAGCACTGCACCCTGGAGCTCGGCGGCAACGCCGCGGCCGTGGTCCTCGCCGACTGGTCCTCCGACGCCGACCTCGACTGGGCCGCGACCCGCATCGCGACCTTCTCGAACTACCAGGCCGGCCAGTCCTGCATCTCCGTGCAGCGCGTGATCGCCGACGCCTCCGTCTACGACCGCCTCGTCGAGAAGGTCGTCGCGAAGGTCCAGGCCCAGGTCACCGGCGACCCCGCCGACGACGCCACCGACGTCGGCCCCCTGGTCTCCGAGGACGCCGCCAAGCGCGTCGAGTCCTGGGTGGACGAGGCCGTCTCCGCCGGCGCCAAGCTGCTCACGGGCGGCAAGCGCGACGGTGCCACGGTCGAGCCGACCGTCCTCGCCGAGGTCCCGGCCGGCGTGAAGCTGGCCACCGAGGAGGTCTTCGGCCCGGTCCTGACCATCACCCGGGTCGAGAACACCGACGAGGCCTTCGCCGCCGTCAACGACTCGAAGTTCGGCCTCCAGACCGGCGTCTTCACCCGCGACGTCCAGGTCGCCTTCCGCGCCCACCGCGAGCTGGAGGTCGGCGGTGTGATCATCGGCGACGCGCCGTCCTACCGCGCCGACCAGATGCCGTACGGCGGCGTCAAGCAGTCCGGCGTGGGCCGCGAGGGCGTCCGCTACGCGATGGACGACTACACGTACGAGCGCGTCCTGGTCCTCACGGGCCTCGACATCTGACCGACTCGTACGGTCACAGACCGACGGCCGGAGCCTACTGTGCGGGGGCTCCGGCCGTCCCCCTTTTCCGGACGACTTCGCGGGCGTCCCCCTTTTGCAGGCGCCCGTATTTTCCCGGGCGCCGGGAGCGGGTACGACTGACAGGTAGCACCGATCGGTAGGTCCCCCGATGCGGCGAGGTGAGTACCCGGATGTCGGCAACACGGCCCGTACAGCCCAAGGTGACCGAGCGCGAGGCGCGTCAGGTCGCGGAAGCGGCCCGCGAGCAGGACTGGCGCAAACCCAGCTTCGCCAAGGAGCTCTTCCTCGGCCGCTTCCGGCTCGACCTGATCCACCCCCACCCGACCCCCGCCGACGAGGACGTCCGGCGCGGGGAGGCCTTCCTGGCCCGGCTGCGGGACTTCTGCGAGCGCGAGATCGACGGGCAGCGCATCGAACGCGAGGCCCGGATCCCCGACGAGACGGTGCGCGGGCTCAAGGAGCTGGGCGCCCTCGGCATGAAGATCGGCACCGAGTACGGCGGCCTCGGCCTCACCCAGGTCTACTACAACAAGGCGCTCGCCCTCGTCGGCTCCGTCAGCCCGGCCATCGGCGCCCTGCTCTCCGCCCACCAGTCGATCGGCGTGCCGCAGCCGCTGAAGATGTTCGGCACCAAGGAGCAGAAGGACGCCTACCTGCCGCGCTGCGCCACCACCGCGATCAGCGCCTTCCTGCTCACCGAGCCGGACGTGGGCTCCGACCCGGCGCGGCTGGCGACCACCGCCGTGCCCGACCCGGACGACGACGGCACGTACGTCCTCGACGGGGTCAAACTGTGGACCACCAACGGGGTGGTCGCCGACCTGCTCGTGGTCATGGCCCGCGTCCCCCGCGGCGAGAACCACCGCGGCGGCATCACCGCGTTCGTCGTCGAAGCCGACTCGCCCGGCATCACCGTCGAGCACCGCAACGCCTTCATGGGCCTGCGCGGCCTGGAGAACGGCGTCACCCGCTTCCACCGCGTCCGGGTGCCCGCCGCCCAGCGGATCGGCGCCGAGGGCGCCGGGCTCAAGATCGCGCTGACCACCCTCAACACCGGTCGGCTGTCCCTGCCCGCCATGTGCGTCGGCGCCGGCAAGTGGTGCCTGAAGATCGCCCGGGAATGGTCCGGCGTGCGCGAGCAGTGGGGCCGCCCCGTCGCCCGGCACGAGGCCGTCGGCGCCAAGATCTCCTTCATCGCCGCCACCACCTTCGCCCTGGAGGCCGTGGTGGACCTCGCCTCCCAGATGGCCGACGAGGACCGCAACGACATCCGCATCGAGGCCGCCCTCGCCAAGCTCTACGGCTCCGAGATGGCCTGCCTGATGGCCGACGAACTCGTCCAGATCCGCGGCGGACGCGGCTTCGAGACCGCCGAGTCCCTCGCCGCGCGCGGCGAACGCGCCGTGCCCGCCGAACAGCTCCTCCGCGACCTGCGCATCAACCGGATCTTCGAGGGCTCCACCGAGATCATGCACCTGCTGATCGCCCGCGAGGCCGTCGACGCCCACCTCTCCGTCGCCGGCGACCTCATCGACCCCGAGAAGGACCTGGGCGACAAGGCCAAGGCCGGAGCCCGCGCCGCCGGCTTCTACGCCCGCTGGCTGCCCAGGCTCGCCACCGGCCCCGGCCAGGTCCCCGGCACCTACCGCGAGTTCCACCCGGCCGGCCACCCCGACCTCGCCACCCACCTGCGCTACGTCGAACGCGGCGCCCGCAAACTCGCCCGCTCGACCTTCTACGCCATGTCCCGCTGGCAGGGCCGCATGGAGACCAAACAGGGCTTCCTCGGCCGGATCGTGGACATCGGCGCCGAGCTCTTCGCGATGAGCGCGGCCTGCGTCCGCGCCGAGCACCTGCGCGAGACCGGCGACCACGGACGCGAGGCCTACCAGCTCGCCGACGCCTTCTGCCGGCAGTCCCGGCTGCGCGTCGAAGAGCTCTTCGGCCGCCTGTGGGCCAACACCGACGACCTCGACCGCAAGGTCGTCGAAGGCGTCCTCGGCGGCACCTACACCTGGCTGGAGGAGGGCGTCCTCGACCCCTCCGGCGACGGCCCGTGGATCGCGGACGCCGCCCCCGGACCCTCCACCCGCGAAAACGTTCACCGCCCCCTGCGCTGACCTGCCATCATCGGCAGCAGATCGGACCGATGTACGAGACGGACGTACGGGCACGAGCACCGGTACCGGCACGAGCACGAGGCGGGCGAGAGGACGATGGCGACGGCCGAGGAGGACCGGGCCCGCCGACGGCTGGCCTGGTGCGTGGCGCACCTGCTGCGCCACGCACCGCACCACGTGGTGGCCGACCTGATCGACCGGCTGGACGGGCCCACCCGCAAGTACCTGTGCCGCGACCAGTGGCTCCCCGCCGGGGCCGTCACCCTGCTGCTGCGCCAGGGCACCGACACCGACCGGCACTACATCGCCCGCAACCCGCACGTCGTCGGCCGCCCGCTGCCCGGCCTCCCCGGCCCCGCCCGGTACGCCGCCCGGCCGGGGCCCTCGCCCGAGCTGCTCCGCGAGACAGGCCCCGGCCCCCTCACCCCCGACGCACTGATACGCCTGCTGCGCCGGCACGGCCGGCGCCCCCGGATCCCGCTCACCCTGCTCCGCATGCCGCACCTGCTCGACCTCCACGACCCCGAGCCGCTGCTGCGCGCCCACGCCCGCGCCCCGCTGCCGGCCGGCGCGGTCGAGGCGCTGCTGCTGGCGGGCGGACTGCCCCGGCGGGCGTGCCGCGCCCTGCTCGACGCGCGCACGGGGGACCCGTACGGGCGCCACTGGTACCGGCCCGCCGTCCGCGCCGTCCGGATGGGCCTGCTGACCTGCGACGAACTCGTCGCCTCCGTGGCACCCGCCGCGCGCACCCTGCTCCTCGGCCACCTCCCCGCCGCCCACGGGCTGCGCTGGACCCTGCCCGAACAGGCCGAGATGCAGTCGGCCGTGCACCGCGCCCTGCGCCCCGCGCTCGGCGACGACCCCCGGCTGTGGGCCGAACTGGGCCGCCGGGCCCCCGCCTTCCGCGGCACCCTGCCCGAACTCGCGGCCGCGCTCGCCGCAGGCACCCCGCCCGCGCCCGGAGAGGCACGCCACGACCCGGCACTGGCCCGCGCCGTCCGCCACCTCGCCCCCGACCCGGCCCCCGCCGACCCGGCCGGCGCCTGGGAGCGGGAGCTGGCCCTGGTGAGCCTGGCCGTACCCATGGAGACGGCCGCCGAGGACGTCCGCTGGGTCCGCGACTGCCTGGACCGGGGCCTGCTCACCGGCGCCGACGTGGTCCGGCACAAGGTCCCCGCCTGCTGGGCGCTGGACGAGGACCAGTGGCTCGGGTACACCGGCCACCCCGACCGCCACGACCGGCCCGCCGCCGTGCTCGCCGCCCGCGCCGAGGCCGACCGGCTCTTCGAGGCGGCCCTCGGCGACGACCCGGGGGCCTGGTGGCGCGCCGCCCGGGTGCTCCCCGACTTCGCCGGGACCCTCCCCGAACTCCTGGCGCGCGTCACGGACGGGGACTCCGTGTCCAAGCGTCCGTGAGTTGCGGCAACAATGGGGGGCATGAGCGACAGTCCAGCCCCCCTCGCCGACCCGCACCTCCTCTTCGACGCCGCGGCCGGCCGCCGGGACATCGTCATCCTCGGGTCGACCGGGTCCATCGGCACCCAGGCCATCGACCTCGCCCTGCGCAACCCGGACCGGTTCCGGGTCACCGCGCTGTCCGCCGCCGGCGGCCGGGTCGCCCTGCTCGCCGAGCAGGCCAGGCGGCTCGGGGTCCGGGCCGTGGCCGTCGCCCGCGAGGACGCCGTACCGGCCCTGAAGGAGGCGCTGGGCGAGCAGTACGGCGCCGGCGAGCCGCTGCCCGAGATCCTGGCCGGGCCCGACGCCGCGACCGAACTCGCGGCCTCCGACTGCCACACCGTCCTGAACGGCATCACCGGCTCCATCGGCCTCGCCCCCACCCTCGCCGCGCTGCGGGCGGGCCGCACCCTGGCCCTGGCCAACAAGGAGTCGCTGATCGTCGGCGGCCCCCTGGTCAAGGCCCTCGCCAAACCCGGCCAGATCATCCCCGTGGACTCCGAGCACGCGGCCCTCTTCCAGGCCCTCGCCGCCGGCACCCGGGCCGACGTCCGCAGGCTCGTGGTCACCGCCTCCGGCGGCCCCTTCCGCGGCCGCACCCGCGCCGAGCTGGCCTCCGTCACCGTCGAGGACGCCCTCGCCCACCCCACCTGGGCCATGGGCCCGGTCATCACCGTCAACTCGGCGACCCTCGTCAACAAGGGGCTGGAGGTCATCGAGGCGCACCTGCTCTACGACATCCCCTTCGACCGCATCGAGGTCGTGGTCCACCCGCAGTCCTACGTGCACTCCATGGTCGAGTTCACGGACGGCTCCACCCTCGCCCAGGCCACCCCGCCGGACATGCGCGGCCCCATCGCCATCGGTCTCGGCTGGCCCCAGCGGGTCCCCGACGCCTCCCGTTCCTTCGACTGGACCAAGGCCTCCACCTGGGAGTTCTTCCCGCTGGACACCGAGGCCTTCCCGTCGGTCGGCCTCGCCCGCCACGTCGGCACCCTGGGCGGCACCGCCCCCGCCGTCTTCAATGCGGCGAACGAGGAGTGCGTCGACGCCTTCCTGGCCGGTCGGCTGCCGTTCACAGCAATCATGGATACGGTCTCCGCAGTGGTCGAGGAGCACGGAACGCCCACGTCGGGAACCTCCCTGACGGTGGCGGACGTCCTCGAAGCGGAGACCTGGGCCAGGGCCCGGGCACGGGAGATGGCGGCGCGGGCCGCCGTGGAGGCGGGCGCATGACCTTGCTGCTGACCCTGATCGGCGTACTCGTCTTCGTCGTCGGACTGCTGTTCTCCATCGCCTGGCACGAGCTCGGCCACCTCTCCACGGCCAAGCTCTTCGGCATCCGCGTGCCCCAGTACATGGTCGGCTTCGGCAAGACCCTCTGGTCGCGGAAGAGGGGCGAGACCGAGTACGGGATCAAGGCCATCCCGATGGGCGGCTACATCCGCATGATCGGGATGTTCCCGCCCGGCGAGGACGGCAAGGTCACCGCCCGCTCCACCTCGCCGTTCCGGTCGATGATCGAGGACGCCCGCTCGGCGGCCTACGAGGAGCTCCAGCCGGGCGACGAAACGCGGCTGTTCTACACGCGCAAGCCCTGGAAGCGCGTGATCGTGATGTTCGCGGGCCCCTTCATGAACCTGGTGCTCGCCCTCGCGATCTTCTTCGGCGTCTGGATGACCTTCGGCATCAACCGGACCACCACCCAGATCGCGACCGTCTCGCCCTGCGTCATCCAGCAGAGCGAGAAGCGCGACGTCTGCAAGGACGGCGACCCGGTCGCCCCGGCCAAGAAGGCCGGCCTGCGGGCCGACGACCGGATCGTCGCCTTCAACGGCAAGCAGGTCACCGACTGGTCCGCCCTCCAGAAGCGGATCCGGGACACCGTCGGCCCCGCCACCGTCACCATCGTGCGCGACGGCCAGGAGCTGAACGTCCCCGTCACCCTGATCGCCAACCAGGTCGCCAAGAGCGACGGCCACGGCGGCTACGTCAAGGGCCAGTACGTGACCGCCGGCTGGCTCGGCTTCAGCCCGAAGACCGAGATCGCCGCCCTGTCCTTCGGCGAGTCCGTCGACCACATGGGCGAGATCGTCGAGAGCAGCGTCGAGGGCCTCCTCAAGCTCCCCGCCAAGATCCCCGCCCTGTGGGACGCGGCCTTCGGCGGCGCCGAGCGCGAGCCCGACTCCCCGATGGGCATCGTCGGCGCGGCCCGGATCAGCGGGGACATCGCCGCCCTGGACCTGCCCAGCGAGCAGAAGATGTCGATCCTGCTGAACGTGCTGGGCATGTTCAACCTCTCGCTCTTCCTGTTCAACATGCTGCCCCTGCTGCCCCTGGACGGCGGGCACATCGCCGGCGCCCTGTGGGAATCCCTGCGCCGCACGATCGCGAAGATCTTCCGGCGCGCCGACCCCGGCCCCTTCGACGTGGCGAAGCTGATGCCCGCCGCGTACGTCGTCGCCGGCGTCTTCGTCTGCTTCACCCTGCTGGTGCTCGTCGCGGACGTGGTCAACCCCATCAAGATCACCTAGCCGTACGGGCACCACGTCGGCGGCGACCGGAGCCGGGCACGCATCGTGCCCGGCTCCCTACGTTCGGGTGGCGCCACCCCCTCGGATGCAAGGGGCGCTCGCTGCTTGGCGTAACCTCGAAGGCTGGAGCCCGCCGATCTCGGGACCTCGATCCACACCTTGGGGTTGCACAGCAGATGACTGCCATCTCTCTCGGAATGCCGTCCGTGCCGACGAAGCTTGCCGACCGCCGGGTCAGCCGCAAGATCCAGGTCGGTTCCGTGGCCGTCGGCGGCGACGCGCCGATCTCGGTGCAGTCCATGACCACGACCCGCACCTCCGACATCGGCGCCACGCTCCAGCAGATCGCCGAGCTCACCGCCTCCGGCTGCCAGATCGTCCGCGTCGCCTGCCCGACGCAGGACGACGCCGACGCGCTGGCCGTCATCGCGAAGAAGTCGCAGATCCCGGTCATCGCCGACATCCACTTCCAGCCCAAGTACGTCTTCGCCGCGATCGACGCCGGCTGCGCCGCCGTCCGCGTCAACCCGGGCAACATCAAGCAGTTCGACGACAAGGTCAAGGAGATCGCGTACGCCGCCAAGGAGGCGGGCACGCCGATCCGCATCGGCGTCAACGCCGGCTCCCTCGACGCGCGACTGCTGAAGAAGTACGGCAAGGCCACCCCCGAGGCGCTCGTCGAGTCCGCGCTCTGGGAGGCCTCCCTCTTCGAGGAGCACGGCTTCGGCGACATCAAGATCTCGGTCAAGCACAACGACCCGGTCGTCATGGTCAACGCCTACCGCCAGCTCGCCGCCCAGTGCGACTACCCGCTGCACCTCGGCGTGACCGAGGCCGGCCCCGCCTTCCAGGGCACCATCAAGTCCGCCGTCGCCTTCGGCGCGCTGCTCTCCGAGGGCATCGGCGACACCATCCGCGTCTCCCTCTCGGCCCCGCCGGTCGAGGAGGTCAAGGTCGGCAACCAGATCCTGGAGTCGCTGAACCTCAAGCCGCGCCGCCTGGAGATCGTCTCCTGCCCCTCCTGCGGCCGCGCCCAGGTCGACGTCTACAAGCTCGCCGAGGAGGTCACGGCCGGCCTCGACGGCATGACCGTCCCGCTGCGCGTCGCCGTCATGGGCTGCGTCGTCAACGGCCCCGGCGAGGCCCGCGAGGCCGACCTCGGCGTCGCCTCCGGCAACGGCAAGGGCCAGATCTTCGTCAAGGGCGAGGTCATCAAGACCGTCCCCGAGTCCAAGATCGTGGAGACCCTGATCGAGGAGGCGCTGAAGATCGCCGAGCAGATGGAGAAGGACGGCGTCGCCTCCGGCGAGCCCAGCGTCGCCATCGGCGTCTGACCCCGGCGTCCGGCCCCCGGCGGCTCTCCGGCCCCGTCCGCGCAGCTCGCGGACGGGGCCGGGCCCTTTTCGTGACCTGCGGGACCAGGCGTGCGCAGGGTGCGGCGGGTACAGTGCGGAGATCAGCAGACCTGCACGGTGAGGCCCCAGTGTTGACGCAGACCACGACAAGGGTCCTTGAGCCCGGTGATCTCAACGCCGCGCTCGCCATCCTCGGACGCGAGCCCGTCGAGAACGCCTTCGTCACCTCCCGGGTCCAGGTCGCCGGGCTCGACCCGTGGCGCCTGGGCGGCGAGATGTGGGGCTGGTACGCCGACGGCGAGCTCCGCTCCCTGTGCTACGCGGGAGCCAACCTGGTCCCCGTCTGCGCCGGCCCCGACGCCGTGCGCGCCTTCGCCGACCGGGCCCGCCGCACCGGCCGCCGCTGCTCCTCCATCGTCGGCCCCGCCGAACCCACCCGGCTGCTGTGGCAGCTCCTGGAGCCCAGCTGGGGCCCGGCCCGCGACATCCGCGCCCACCAGCCGCTCATGGTCACCGAGCAGCCGTCCGCCGAGGTCGCCCCCGACCCGCTGGTCCGCCGGATCCGCAAGGACGAGATGGACCTGATCATGCCCGCCTGTGTGGCCATGTTCACCGAGGAGGTCGGCATCTCGCCGCTCGCCGGGGACGGCGGCCTGCTCTACCAGGCCCGCGTCGCCGAGCTCGTCGGCAGCGGCCGCTCCTTCGCCCGCGTCGAGAACGGCAAGGTCGTCTTCAAGGCCGAGATCGGCGCCGCCACCGCCGCCGCATGCCAGATCCAGGGCGTGTGGGTGGCCCCCGAGTTCCGCGGCCGGGGGCACTCCGAGACGGGCATGGCCGCCGTCGTCGAGTACGCCCTGCGCGACGTGGCCCCCGTCGTCAGCCTCTACGTCAACGACTTCAACACCGCCGCCCGCGCCGCCTACCGCCGGGTGGGCTTCCGCGAGGTGGGCGCGTTCATGAGCGTGCTGTTCTGAGCCCGGCGGCGCCGCCGTCCGGCTCCGGAGGAGGGGGCGCGGGGGCGGCGGCCGGTTTCGTCCCGGAAGCCGTACCGGAGCGGCCTACCCCACAGTAAGGTCGCGGCATGCTGCCTCCTTCCCCGGGCGACGACCCCGTACGGCCCGCCGGCCTCCGCATCGGGCACCTCGACCTGGCCGGCCGGGTGGACGAAGCCCTGCGCGTCCAGGCCGTCGCCTTCGGGCTCAGCGAGGAGGAGGTCGGCATCCGGCGCTACATCGTCCAGCGCCACATGACCTGCCCCGGCGCCCGCGCGCTCGGCGCGTTCACCGACGACGGCGCCCTGGCCGGCTTCGTGTACGGGATGCCCAACGACCGCGCCCACTGGTGGTCCACCATCGTCGAGCCCTACCTCCGCGCCGGCGGCGCCGACCACTGGCTCGACCACTCCTTCGTCATCACCGAGCTGCACGTCCACCCCGGCTTCCAGGGCCGCGGCGTCGGCCGCGCCCTCATCACCCGGATCACCGACAGCGCCGCCGAACCCCGCTCGATCCTCTCCGCCATCGACACCGACAGCCCGGCCCGCGGGCTCTACACGGCCCTCGGCTACCGGGACCTGGCCCGGAAGGTCCACTTCCCGAGCGCGAGCCTGCCCTACGCGGTGATGGGAGCCCCGCTGCCGCTGCTGAGGCGGCCGGAGGGGCGCTGACGGGGGGCGGCCCCGCCCGGCCGCCGTCCGGTCCCCGTGTGTCGCCGGCCGGTCTCCGCCGGCCGCCGCCCGGCTCCGGGGTGAAATGGGTTTCCGGGCCCCGCCCGGCCCCCGGTAGCCTCCCGGCATGTCCACACACCACGTACAGCGCATGTCCCGCCTCATGGCCAAGACCCTCCGCGAGGACCCGGCCGACGCCGAGACCCTCAGCCACCGCCTCCTGGTCCGGGCCGGCTACGTCCGGCGCAGCTCCGCCGGTGTGTGGACCTGGCTGCCGCTCGGCAAGAAGGTCCTGGACAACGTCTCGCGCATCGTCCGCGAGGAGATGGACGCCATCGGCGCCCAGGAGGTGCTGCTGCCCGCGCTGCTCCCGAAGGAGCCGTACGAGGTCAGCGGCCGCTGGTCGGAGTACGGGGACCTGCTGTTCCGGCTGAAGGACCGCAAGGGCACCGACTACCTGCTCGGACCCACCCACGAGGAGATCTTCACCCTCGTGGTGAAGGACCAGTGCACCTCCTACAAGGACCTGCCGGTCATGCTGTACCAGATCCAGACCAAGTACCGGGACGAGGCCCGGCCCCGGTCCGGCGTGCTGCGCGGCCGCGAGTTCCAGATGAAGGACTCCTACTCCTTCGACGTGTCGGACGAAGGGCTCGCCGAGTCCTACCGGCTGCACCGCGAGGCGTACGTACGCATCTTCGAGCGCCTCGGCCTCGACCACCGCATCGTGTCGGCGGTGTCGGGCGCCATGGGCGGCTCGGCCTCGGAGGAGTTCCTCGCACCGGCCGGCGCGGGCGAGGACACCTTCGTGGACTGCCCCTCCTGCGACTACGCGGCCAACACGGAGGCGGTCACCTTCGCGCTGGAGCCGGTCGCGGCGGGGGACGGTGGGCACCTTCCCCTGGAGGAGATCCCGACCCCCGACACCCCCACCATCGAGACCCTCGCCGCGCACCTCGGCGTGCCCGCGTCCGCGACCCTGAAGAACCTCCTGGTCAAGGTGGACGGCGAGATCACCGCCGTCGGCGTGCCGGGAGACCGCGAGGTGGACCTCGGCAAGCTCGGGGAGCACCTGGCCCCGGCCGTCGTGGAGCTGGTGACGGCGGAGGACTTCGCGGACCGGCCGGACCTCGTACGCGGCTACGTGGGCCCGCAGGGCCTGGACAAGGTCCGCTACCTGGCCGACCCGCGCGTCGCGCCGGGAACGGCGTGGGTGACGGGCGCGAACAAGGCCGACACGCACGCCCGGAACGTGGTCTGCGGCCGGGACTTCGAGGTGGACCGGTACCTGGACGTCGTAGTGGTGGAGCCGGGCGACCCCTGCCCGGCGTGCGGTGCGGGGCTCAAGCTGGACCGCGCCATCGAGGTCGGGCACATCTTCCAGCTGGGACGGAAGTACGCGGACGCGTTCGGGCTCGACGTGCTCGGCAAGGAGGGCAAGCCGGTCCGGGTCACCATGGGCTCCTACGGCATCGGCGTCTCCCGGGCGGTGGCCGCACTGGCCGAGCAGACGGCCGACGAGCGCGGCCTGCGCTGGCCCGCGGCGGTGGCACCGGCCGACGTCCACGTGGTGGCGGCGGGCAAGGCGGGACCGCTGGCGCTGGCGGAGGAAGCGGCGGCCGCCCTGGCCGGGGCGGGGCTGCGGGTGCTGCTGGACGACCGCCCGGGGCTGTCGCCGGGGGTCAAGCTGACGGACGCGGAGCTGATCGGCGTCCCGTGGATCCTGGTGGCGGGCCGCCGCTCCGCCGAGGGCGTCGTCGAACTCCAGGACCGCCCGTCGGGCACCCGCGAGGAACTCCCGCTGGAGGAGGCGCTGGCGCGGCTGGCGTAGGGGGCGCGGCGGGCCCTTACGGCGGCGGGGGGCCGACCGGTGGCGGGGGGTCGACCGGCGGCGGGGCCGGCTGGGCGGCGTGGGGGACCGGGGCCGCGCGTTCCAGGAAGCGGAGGAGCTCCACCGGGAAGGGGAGGACCAGGGTGGAGTTCTTCTCCGCGGCCACCGCGATCACCGTCTGGAGCAGGCGCAGCTGAAGGGCCGCCGGCTGGTCCGACATCACCGCCGCGGCCTCGGCCAGCTTGTGCGACGCCTGGAGCTCCGCGTCCGCGTTGATGACGCGGGCCCGCCGCTCGCGGTCCGCCTCCGCCTGGCGGGCCATCGAGCGCTTCATCGTCTCGGGGAGGGAGACGTCCTTGATCTCCACGCGGTCGATCTGGACCCCCCAGCCCATGGCCGGGCTGTCGATCATGAGCTCCAGGCCCTGGTTGAGCTTCTCGCGGTTCGACAGCAGGTCGTCCAGGTCGCTCTTGCCGATGATGGACCGCAGGGAGGTCTGCGCCATCTGGGAGACCGCGAAGCGGTAGTCCTCCACCGCGATGATCGCGCTCGCCGGGTCGACCACCTTGAAGTACACGACCGCGTCCACCCGGACGGTGACGTTGTCGCGGGTGATGCCCTCCTGCGCGGGGACGGGGAGGGTGACGATCTGGAGGTTCACCTTGTGGAGGCGGTCCGCCACCGGAAGGATCATGGTGAAGCCGGGCGGGCGGACACCCTCGCGCAGCCGGCCGAAGCGGAAGACCACGCCCCGCTCGTACTGCTTCACCACCCGGGCGGCCGCGCCCAGGTACACCGCGACGCCCGTGGCGGCGGCGATTCCCGCTGTCAGCAGTTCCTCGACCATGACGGCCCCCTGCCGGACACATACCTTTTACTACGGTATGCCCTAGAGCCAGGCCGCGAACTCCAGCAGCAGCTCCGCGTCCCGGTGCCGTCCGGCCCCCAGCGCGCGCACGCCCGATTCCACCGCCCGGAACACCGTCCAGCCCCGCAGCCGGTCCCGGTCCACCTCCAGCGAGTCGGCCAGCTTGTTGACCCGCCGGCGGGCCCCGGCCGCTCCCGTCGAGGCGGCGACCTGGTCCTCCAGCCGGTCCCGGACCAGCCGGGCCAGGTCGTACGCCCGCTCGCCCACCAGGGGCTCCGGGCCCACCGTCAGCCACGGGGCGCGGTCGGCCGCCAGGACCTTGCCCTGCCGGAAGTTCCCGTGCAGGAGCACTTCCTCGGCGGGTGCGGCGGTGAGCTCCGCGAGGAGGGAGAGGGCGGTGTCCGCGAGCGCGCGGGCCTCCGGCGGCGCCGAGCGCAGGGCCCCGGCCTGGGCCGCCGTGCGCTCGGCGACCGTTTCGAAGGGGTGGCCCTGCGGCGGGCGCACCCACAGCCGGCGCAGCGTGCCGCAGGCCTCCAGCAGGGCCTTGGCCTCCGGCAGAGACCGCAGCGACACGTCCGGGTGCAGCCGCTCCAGCAGCAGGGCCCCGTCCTCCTCGTGGTGGCGCGAGTCGAGGACCCGTACGGCCCCGAAACCGCCCCAGTGGGCGAGCGCGGCCAGCTCCCGGTCGGGCCGGGCCCCGGGCGGCGCCAGCTTCAGGACGGCCGGCGTGCCGTCGGGGTAGCGGACGAGCAGCACCAGGCTGCTGCGCCCGCCGGGGGCCTGGGCCCGCTGGGACGCCACGTCCCGCCGCTTCAGGGCCTCCTCGGCGAGCTCGGGCAGGCGCCCCAGCCACTCCGTGTCCCGCTCGGTCGGCGGCAGCTCGCCGAGCGCCCGTACGAGCCGCTGCGGCGGTTCGAAAGCCATGCGTGCGTGGTCCCTTTCAGCTGGTGCGGGCCCCCTACGAGCGTTCCGTGAGCCCAGGGAAGGCTACGCCGCCGCCGCGCCAGCGCGCCGCGCGCACGGCCGCGGCGCTCAGCGCGTCAGCCGCCTCGCGGCGCAACTGGCCGTCCGCCGACCGCACCAGATCGGAGTACGCCCCCGCCACCCGGTCCTCGATCACGGCGGCCAGCCGCTCGGTGTCGGCCGGGGTGCGCACCTCGAAGGGCAGGGCGTACGCGGCCTCGGCGGGCCGCGGCGCGCCGCCCAGCTCCCGCACGGTCCGGGTCAGCCGGTCACGGCGGGCCAGGTGGGCGCCGTACGCCTCCCGGGCCTCCGTGGCCCGGGCGGGGGCGACGCGCGCGCCGATCACCCCGTACCCGTACGCCGCCGCGTGCTCGGCGGCCAGCGCGGCCTGGGCGGCCCGCAGCGGGCCGCCGGCGGGGGAGGGCGAGGGCGAGGGCTTCACGAGGCGGCTCCCGGGGTCGAGGTCAGCAGGTAGGCGTGGACGGCCCCGCAGGCCGCCACCGAGGCGAGCATCCGGGCCAGCTCCCCGGGGGCGCCGGCCAGGGCGATGGTCCGGGCCTCGGACAGGCTCCGCTCGGCGTCCGCGAGGGCGCTCAGGGCCTCGCCGGGCTCCTTCGGGACCGGTTCCTTCCGCGCGGCGGGCGGACCGGCCGCGCCGGACGCGGCCGGGGACGGCGACGGGGGTCCCGGCCGGGGGGACGGCTTGCCGCCGGCCGGGTCGGCGAAGGCCAGGGCCGTGGTGTGCGCCGCGACGGCGGCGCGCAGCGGCGCGAGGCGGTCGGCGAGCCCGGGATGGGCGGCCGCGGTGGTGTCGTAACGTTCCAGCAGCTGCTCGCTGTCACGGACGGCGCTCTCGCGCATCCGCCGTTCGAGTGCGATTCCGCTGTCGGCTCCGGAGGCGTCACCGCCGCCGGAGCACCCGGTGAGCAGCACGGTCCCCGCCGCGCCGGCGGCTCCGGCGAGCAGGCTCCTTCGGGAGGGCGAGGGCCTCAAGGGCGTGGTCCAGGGCACGGCGGCGTCCTCGGGGTGATGGCGGGGCAGGGTGTGATCACGGTACCCGGGGGTCCCGTCCGGAGCGCGGACGGCAACACCCTCCGCGACCGGATACCCTTTGACCTGACACGCGACGGAAAACCACAACAGCACACGCGGCCGAGGAGTCACCCGGATGAGCACCACCCAGAGCGACAGGCTGCGCGGACTGCTGGAGCCACTCGTCGCCGCCAAGGGCCTGGACCTCGAGGACATCGAGCTGTCCAAGGCGGGCAAGCGCCGGATGCTGCGCATCATCGTGGATTCCGATGAAGGTGTCGACCTGGACGAATGCGCCGAGCTGAGCCGTGAGATCTCCGACCGGCTCGACGAGTCCGATGTGATGGGCGAGGACGAGTACAACCTCGAAGTCAGCTCCCCGGGCGCGGACCGCCCGCTCAGCGAGCACCGTCAC
Organism: Streptomyces sp. NPDC043896; assembly: GCF_056435605.1. Lineage (NCBI taxonomy): Bacteria > Bacillati > Actinomycetota > Actinomycetes > Kitasatosporales > Streptomycetaceae > Streptomyces > Streptomyces sp. NPDC043896. The sequence continues at coordinate 37,434 of NZ_JBWKEE010000021.1, read as the reverse complement.
TACGTTCGGGCGACGGGCCGCCTCGTGAAGTTCCAGTTGGCCGAGGGCGGGGAACTGATCGCCCGCATCCTCGGTGTCGACGACGAGGGCATGGACCTCGAAGTCCCGGGTGTGAAGGGCCGCAAGGCGACCGCCCGCCGCATTGCTTTCACCGACATCGCCAAGGCGCGTGTCGAGATCGAGTTCAGCCGCAAGGACAAGAAGGAAGAGGAGGCGTAGCCGTGGACATCGACATGAGTGCCCTGCGGGGTCTGGTCCGGGAGAAGGAGATCTCCTTCGACCTGCTCGTCGAGGCGATCGAGTCGGCCCTCCTCATCGCGTACCACCGCACCGAGGGCAGCTTCCGGCGCGCCCGTGTCGTGCTCGACCGCACCAACGGTCACGTGGTCGTGTGGGCGACCGAGGACCCGAGGGACCTCGAAGAGGGTCAGGAGCCCAAGGAGTTCGACGACACGCCGTCGGACTTCGGGCGGATCGCCGCGACGACCGCCAAGCAGGTGATCCTCCAGCGTCTGCGCGACGCCGAGGACGACCTGACCTTCGGCGAGTTCGCCGGCCGCGAGGGCGACGTCATCACCGGTGTCGTCCAGCAGGGCAAGGACCCCAAGAACGTCCTCGTCGACATCGGCAAGCTGGAGGCCATCCTGCCGGTGCAGGAGCAGGTCCCGGGCGAGGAGTACACGCACGGCCTCCGCCTCAAGACGTACGTCGTCCGAGTGGCGAAGGGCGTCCGCGGTCCGTCCGTGACCCTGTCGCGCACCCACCCCAACCTGGTGAAGAAGCTCTTCGCGCTGGAGGTCCCGGAGATCGCCGACGGCAGCGTCGAGATCTCCGCGATCGCCCGCGAGGCCGGCCACCGCACCAAGATCGCCGTCCGGTCCACCCGCTCGGGCCTCAACCCGAAGGGCGCCTGCATCGGCCCGATGGGTGCCCGCGTGCGCAACGTGATGGCCGAGCTGCACGGTGAGAAGATCGACATCGTCGACTGGTCGGACGACCCGGCGGAGATGGTGGCGAACGCGCTGTCACCCGCCCGGGTGAGCAAGGTCGAGGTCGTCGACTGGGACACCCGCTCCGCCCGGGTGACCGTGCCCGACTACCAGCTCTCGCTGGCGATCGGCAAGGAGGGGCAGAACGCCCGCCTCGCCGCCCGCCTCACCGGCTGGCGCATCGACATCCGGCCGGACACCGAGGCGCCCGCCGACGCGGACGCCGGTGCCTGACCGGGAATAAACCACTACCGGCCGGGGGTTCCCGGCCGGTAGACAGGTGCTTCGGGCCCCCGCGGCACCCCACGAGACCACGACGACATCCGTTCGATTTTTCACCTGAAGGGGTGAGGTCGGTACGGGGAGGTAGACTTAGGCGTGTCTGGCCGGACGCAAGCCCGCGCATGCCCCGAACGCACCTGTGTGGGGTGCCGGGAGCGAGCGGCCAAGAGCGATCTGCTGCGCATCGTGGCGATCGGGGACGAATGCGTCCCGGATCATCGCGGTACGCTGCCCGGCCGGGGTGCCTACGTGCACCCTGCCGTGGTCTGCCTCGACCAGGCGGTCCGCCGCCGGGCGTTCCCCCGGGCCCTCAGGTCCGCCGGAGCGCTCGACACGGAGGGACTGCGCAAGGCCCTGGCCCCAGCGGCCGAGGCGACACCGTAAGAAGAAGTACGGCACGGACACCCCGTGCGGTCAGGTACCTCGCGAGTTGGAAGTAGGTCGAGATTGCGATGAGCACTCGATGAGTACGCGATGAGTACGCCCATGAAGTAGCGACGGTCCGGCGTAACCCGGACCTAAAAGGAGCGAAGTGGCTAAGGTCCGGGTATACGAACTCGCCAAGGAGTTCGGGGTTGAGAGCAAGGTCGTCATGGCCAAGCTCCAAGAACTCGGTGAATTCGTCCGTTCGGCGTCCTCGACGATCGAGGCGCCGGTTGTACGCAAGTTGACTGACGCACTGCAGGGGCCCGGCGGCAACGCCGGCAAGTCCGCTGCGAAGCCCGGCGCGCCCCGCAAGGCCGCGCCCGCCAAGCCCGCGGCGCCCTCCCCGGCCGCTGCGGCACGTCCCGCCGCCCCCAAGCCCGGCGCACCGGCCCCCAAGCCGGCCGCTGCCGAGGCCCCGGCGGCCCCCGCCCCGGTGACACCGGCCGCCCCCGGCCCGCGTCCCGGTCCGAAGGCTCCCGCCCCGAAGCCCGCTCCGGCGGCTCCCGTGGCGACCGAGTTCTCCGCGCCCCCGGCGGCCCCGGCCGCCCCCGCGCGTCCCGCCGCGTCCCCCGGCCCGCGTCCGGCGCAGCAGCGTCCGGCCGCTCCGGGTCAGGGTGCCCGTCCCGGCGCCCCGCGCCCGGCCGGTGCCACCCCCGGCGCCCAGGCGCAGCGTCCTGCCGGTGGCCCTGGCGGCTCCCAGGCCCCGCGTCCCGGCGCCCGTCCGGCCGGTCCCCGTCCGGGCAACAACCCCTTCACCTCCGGCGGCTCGACCGGCATGGCGCGCCCGCAGGCGCCCCGTCCGGCCGGCGCTCCCCGTCCCGGTGCCCCCGGCGCCGGCGGCCAGGGTGCTCCGCGTCCGCAGGCCGGCCCCGGCGGCGCCCCGCGTCCGCAGGGTCCCGGTGGTGCCCGTCCGACCCCGGGCGGCATGCCCCGTCCCCAGGGCGGCGCTCCGCGTCCGGCCCCGGGTGGTAACCGTCCCAACCCGGGCATGATGCCGCAGCGTCCCGCTGCCGGCGGTCCCGGCCCGCGTCCCGGCGGCGGCCCCGGCCGTCCCGGTGCCGGCGGTCCGCGTCCCGGCGGTGGCGCCGGTCGTCCCGGCGGCGGCTTCGCCGGCCGTCCGGCCGGTCCGGGCTCCCGCCCGGCGGGCGGCGGCTTCGGCGGCCCGCGTCCGGGTGGCGGCGGCTTCGGCGGCGGCCCGGCCGGTGCCGGTGGCGGCGGTCGTCCCGGCTTCGGCGGTCGTCCCGGCGGCCCGGGTGCCCGTGGCGGCACGCAGGGTGCCTTCGGCCGTCCCGGCGGTCCGGCCCGTCGCGGCCGCAAGTCGAAGCGTCAGAGGCGCCAGGAGTACGAGGCCATGCAGGCCCCGTCCGTGGGCGGCGTGATGCTGCCCCGCGGCAACGGCGAGACCGTTCGCCTGTCGCGCGGTGCGTCCCTCACCGACTTCGCGGAGAAGATCAACGCCAACCCGGCGTCGCTGGTCGCGGTCATGATGAACCTCGGCGAGATGGTCACTGCCACGCAGTCCGTCTCCGACGAGACCCTCCAGCTCCTCGCCGACGAGATGAACTACACCGTTCAGATCGTCAGCCCGGAGGAGGAGGACCGCGAGCTCCTCGAGGGCTTCGACATCGAGTTCGGCGAGGACGAGGGCGGCGAGGAGTTCCTGCTCCCGCGTCCCCCGGTCGTCACCGTCATGGGTCACGTCGACCACGGTAAGACCCGACTGCTCGACGCCATCCGCAAGACGAACGTCGTCGCGGGCGAGGCCGGCGGCATCACCCAGGGCATCGGTGCCTACCAGGTCTCGACCGAAGTCAACGACGAGCAGCGTCGCATCACCTTCATCGACACCCCGGGTCACGAGGCGTTCACCGCCATGCGTGCCCGCGGTGCGAAGTCGACCGACATCGCGATCCTCGTGGTCGCGGCCAACGACGGCGTCATGCCGCAGACGATCGAGGCGCTCAACCACGCCAAGGCCGCCGGCGTCCCGATCGTCGTCGCGGTCAACAAGATCGACGTCGAGGGTGCCGACCCGACCAAGGTCCGCGGTCAGCTGACCGAGTTCGGTCTGGTCGCCGAGGAGTACGGCGGCGACACGATGTTCGTCGACATCTCCGCCAAGCAGGGTCTGCACATCGACTCCCTGCTGGAGGCCGTCGTCCTCACCGCCGACGCCTCGCTCGACCTGCGCGCCAACCCCGAGCAGGACGCCCAGGGTATTGCGATCGAGTCCCACCTCGACCGCGGCCGCGGTGCCGTCGCCACCGTCCTCGTCCAGCGCGGTACCCTCCGCGTCGGCGACACGATGGTCGTGGGCGACGCCTACGGCCGCGTGCGCGCCATGCTCGACGACAAGGGCAACAACATCGAGGAAGCGGGTCCGTCGACCCCCGTCCTGGTCCTGGGTCTCACCAACGTCCCCGGCGCCGGCGACAACTTCCTCGTCGTCGACGAGGACCGCACCGCCCGTCAGATCGCCGAGAAGCGTGCTGCGCGCGAGCGCAACGCCAACTTCGCCAAGCGCGTCCGCCGGGTGTCCCTGGAAGACCTCGACTCGGTCCTCAAGGCCGGTCTGGTCCAGGAACTCAACCTCATCATCAAGGGCGACTCGTCCGGTGCGGTCGAGGCCCTCGAGTCCTCGCTGCTCCAGCTCGACGTCGGCGAAGAGGTCGACATCCGCGTCCTGCACCGCGGTGTGGGTGCGGTCACCGAGTCCGACATCTCGCTGGCGATGGGCTCCGACGCCATCGTCATCGGCTACAACGTCCGCGCTGTCGGCCGTGCCGCGCAGATGGCGGACCGCGAGGGCGTCGACGTCCGGTACTACTCGGTGATCTACCAGGCCATCGAGGAGATCGAGGCGGCCCTCAAGGGTCTGCTCAAGCCGGAGTACGAAGAGGTCGAGCTCGGCACGGCGGAGATCCGCGAGATCTTCCGCTCGTCCAAGCTGGGCAACATCGCCGGTGTCCTGGTCCGCTCGGGCGAGGTCAAGCGCAACACCAAGGCGCGCCTCCTCCGCGACGGCAAGGTCATCGCGGAGAACCTCACGATCTCCGGTCTGCGCCGCTTCAAGGACGACGTCACCGAGATCCGCGAAGGCTTCGAGGGTGGTATCAACCTCGGCTCCTTCAACGACATCAAGATCGACGACGTCATCGCGACGTACGAGATGCGCGAGAAGCCCCGCGCGTAAGCGCGAGGCGGTTCGCACCGTGTCGTAACACCGGGGCCGGTCGGCGGAATATCCGTCGATCGGCCCCGGCCGTTGCGTGTACGGTGCTGGTGACCCTGCCGAGCGTCGGCCGGCAGGCCACCTAACCCGCACCGGCGGGACATCCGGAACTGCATGTACGTGGGGACTCTGTCCTTCGACCTCCTCCTCGGCGACGTCCACTCGCTGAAGGAGAAACGCTCCGTCGTCCGGCCCATCGTGGCCGAGCTCCAACGCAAGTTCTCCGTGAGCGCGGCCGAAGTGGGCGACCAGGACCTGCACCGCAGGGCCCGCATAGGGGTCGCCCTGGTGAGCGGGGACGCGGGGTTCGTATCGGACGTGCTCGACCGCTGTGAGCGGCTGGTCGCGGCGCGTCCGGAAGTGGAGCTGCTGTCCGTGAGGCGGCGGTACCACGGTGATGAAGACTGATTGCTTGTCTGCAACAAAGAAGGAGACGGACCAGTGGCCGACAATGCGCGGGCGAAGAAGCTGGCGGACCTCATCCGGGAGGTGGTGGCCGAGAAGCTGCAGCGCGGCGTCAAGGACCCCCGCCTCGGTACGCACGTGACCATCACGGACACCCGGGTCACCGGCGACCTGCGGGAGGCCACGGTCTTCTACACGGTCTACGGCGACGACGAGGACCGGGCCAGCGCGGCAGCGGGCCTGGAGAGCGCCAAGGGCGTGCTGCGCTCCGCGGTCGGCCGGGCGGCGGGAACCAAGTTCACGCCCACCCTGACCTTCGTCGCGGACGCCCTCCCGGAGAACGCCCGCACCATCGAGGACCTCCTCGACAAGGCCCGGGCCTCCGACGCCCAGGTCCGCGAGGTGTCCTCCGGCGCGAAGTACGCCGGCGACGCCGACCCGTACAAGAAGCCGGGCGACGAGGACGACGAGGACGCAGCCGCGGAATGAGCACCAACGCAGGGAAGACTCCGGACGGACTTGTCATCGTCGACAAGCCGTCCGGCTTCACTTCGCACGACGTGGTCGCCAAGATGCGCGGGATCGCCAAGACCCGCCGCGTCGGCCACGCCGGCACCCTCGACCCGATGGCGACGGGCGTCCTCGTCCTCGGCGTGGAGAAGGCCACCAAGCTCCTCGGCCACCTCGCGCTGACCGAGAAGGAGTACCTCGGCACCATCCGGCTCGGGCAGAACACCCTCACCGACGACGCCGAGGGCGAGATCACCTCGTCCGCCGACGCCTCCGGGGTGACCCGCGAGGCCGTGGACGCGGGCATCGCCAAGCTGACCGGCGACATCATGCAGGTCCCGTCCAAGGTCAGCGCCATCAAGATCAAGGGCGTGCGCTCCTACAAGCGCGCCCGCGACGGCGAGGACTTCGAGATCCCGGCCCGCCCGGTCACCATCTCGTCGTTCCAGGTGTACGACATGCGCGAGGCCGAGGCCGAGGACGGCACCAAGGTCGTCGACCTCGTCGTCTCCGTCGTCTGCTCCAGCGGTACGTACATCCGCGCCCTCGCCCGCGACCTGGGCGCCGACCTCGGCGTGGGCGGCCACCTCACGGCGCTGCGGCGCACGCGGGTGGGCCCGTACAAGCTCGACAAGGCGCGCACGCTGGACCAGCTCCAGGAGGAGCTGACCGTCATGCCGATCGGCGAGGCCGCGGCCGCCGCCTTCGCGCGCTGGGACCTGGACGCCCGCCGGGCCTCGCTGCTCGCCAACGGCGTGCGGATCGAGATGCCGGACGAGTACCAGGACGGCCGCACCGTCGCCGTCTACGGCCCGGACGGCCGGCTGCTCGGGCTCGTGGAGAGCAAGGGCGGCAAGGCGAAGGCCCTCGCGGTCTTCGCCTGAGGGGAACCGCTCCTCGTTGACGTGGAGCGGTGAGCGCCCACGGATCGCTGCTCACCGCTCCACGACCCCCCTCGGGTAGGTCTCTATCCACCCGGAGCACCGTATTCACCCGTCCGAGCAGGCGCTCGGAGTGAATGCGGGGAGCGCAAGGGGGCGCTTTCGCCACGCGTGCTTTTCGCGCTGATCTTCACTTGCCTACCGTCGTGAACACGGGTCCCGCGGCGGGGGAGTGGTGCGGCGATGGCGGACGAGGTCACGGGCGGTACGAGGGGCACCGCCTTCGCGGGAGCCGCGGGTGCCCCGGAACTCGTGGCGATCCGGGATCCGGACGGGCGGCCGCGCGGCACCGGCTTCGTCGCCGACGACCGCGGCACCGTGATCACCAGCCACGCGGCGGTCCACGGACTGGCCCGCGTGGTCCTGCACGCGCCGGGCCCCGGGGACCGCACCTGGCCGGCCGGCGCCGACGACGTCACCCCCCTGCCGGAGCTCGGGCTGGCCCTCGTGCGCAGCGACGGACTCGGGATGCGGCCGCTGCCCGTGGCGATGCGCGAGGAAATCCCTCCCGGGACGTACGTACGCCTGCCCGCGCGGGGCTGGCGACAGGCACGGGTGCTCGCGGCCGGAGCGGAGGTCGGCTACACCTGGGCGGACCGCCGCCACGTCCTGCCCGCCACCGTCGAGCTGGCCATCGGAACCGCCGGCCGGGACGCCCTGCTGCACGGCGGCGTCTGCGGGGGGCCGGTCCTCGACGCGGGGACCGGAGCGGTGCTCGCGGTCCTCGGCACCGCTCTCGAAGCGGAGCACCGCTCCGGGAGCTTCGCGGTCCCCCTGCGCGCAGCCGCCGCGGCCGCACCCGGCGGCCTCCTCGCGGCACTGCTGGAGCGCAACTCCGCCACCGTCCCGGGCTACGGAGCGGACCTCAACCTGGCCGGGGCCCTGGAGCTGACCGCCACCACCGTCGGCTCGGCGTTGCCCCCGGCCGCCACCGCCGCGCCCGGGCCGGACGGCGGGTCCGACGGCGGGCCGGGACCCGGCCCGACCCCCCGGCCGGAGCTCGTGCCGCGCCCCGGCATCGCCGCCGGGCTGGCCGCCTTCACCGCCGGGCAGGCCCTCGTGCTCGGCCTGGTCGGCGCCCCCGGCACCGGCCGCACCACCGCCCTCGCCGCCCTCGCCGCCGACCGGGCGCGCGGACCCCGCCCCGCACCGACGCTCTGGCTGCGCGGCGCCGACCTGCGTGCCGCCGACGCCTCCCTGGCCGACGCCGTGACCCGGTCCCTGACGGCGGCGGCCCGCATCGTCACCGCCGACTCGGCGGCGCCCGCCGCGCCGCCCGTCCCGGCGCCGCCCGCCGCCTCGCCCTCCCCGCCGGAACCGGCCCGCCCCGCAGGCCCGGGCTCCGGCGGTCCGGTCCCGGGTCCGGTCCCGGGTCCGGTCCCGGGCTCCGGCGGGCCGGGCGTCGCGGAGGGGATCGGCGAGCGCGTGGCCCGGCTCGCGCGGCAGGCCGGGCGGGGGCTGCTGGTCGTGCTGGACACCCCCGAGGAAATGCCGCCGGAGCTCGCGCACCGCCTCGCGCGGTGGACCGTCTCCACCTCCGCCTGGCTGTGCGGCACCGGGGCCCGGCTGGTGGTCGCGGCCCGGCCCGAGTACTGGGAGCGGGCCGGGGAGCTCTACCCGCCGGAGCTGCTGCACGTCCCGGACCGCGCCGCCCGGCGGCTGCCGCCCGCGCTGCCCGTCGGCGACCTGACCCCCGAGGAGGCGCGCACCGTCCGGGCCCGGCTGGGCATCCCGGACGACGCGGTGCGGGAGGCCGACGCCCGGCACCCCCTCACCCTGAGCCTGCTCGCCGGGATCCGCGCCGCCGGGGTCACCGCCGGCCGCCCGGGCCGTGACGAGGTCTTCGCGGCGCACCTGGACCTGCTGGCCCTGCGCGTCGCCGTCCGCATCGCGGCCGCCGCCGCGCGCGGGGCCGCCGTGCACGGCCCCGGGGTGCGGCGGCTGGCCGCCCGCGTCGCCGGGCGGGTGCACGAGGCCGCGCGCCGGTGCCTCGGGCCCGGGCAGGGCCGGCTGGACCGGGCCGCCTTCGAGGAGCTGTTCCCCTGGCGCACCGGCTGGGCCTCCGCCGTCCTCACCGAGGGCCTGCTGGTCCCCGCCGGCCCCGGCTACCGCCTCGCCCACGAGGAGCTGTCCGACTGGCTCCAGGCCGGGCACCTCGACGTCCCGAGCGCCCTGGACGCCCTCGTGCACCGGGGCCCCGCCGACACCGGCCCGCCCGTGCCCCGGCACCGCATCGGGCCCGTACTGGAAGCCCTCCGCAGGCTCCCCGCCGCCGAGGCACGGGCCCGGCTGGACACCCTGGTGGGCGCCCTGAACGCCTTCGCCGAGCGGGCGGCGGCCGACCCCGTCCACCCCGACCGGGTCTGGTGGGCCTCCCGGCTGCTGCGCGGGACCCTGCTCGGCGCCGCCGACGCCACCCCGTACCTGCCCGTCCTGCACGCCCTCGCCGAGCACGTGGCGCGGGCCGGCCCCGCCGACTTCGGCGGCTGGTTCTGGAACCGGCTCCGGCTGCCCGAGTCCGACCGCCTCGACCTGCTGCGCCGCCTGCTGCCCTCCGACCACCACTACCTGGAGGCCGCCGCCCGCCGCCTCGCCCGCGCCCCGGGGCTCGTCCTGCCGCTGGTCTGCGCCTGGTTCACCGACGAGCGCCGGCTGCGCGGCCGCCCCGGAGCCACCGTCGCCACCGCCGCCCAGGCACTGCTGCACACCCACCGCCGCCTGGCGGTGGACGAGCTCACCGAGACCCTGGTCGGCGCCGCCCACCACCGCGCCGACGAACTGCTCGCCGTCCTCGCCGAGGACGAACCCTCCGCGCTGTGCCGGGCCGTCGACCGCTGGGCACACGACGAACGGCCCGAACGGCGCGTGGCCGCCGCCGCGTACGGCCTGGCCACCGCCCCGCACGTGCGCACCCCCGCCGACCGGGAACTGCTGCGCGGCGCCGCCCGGGCGCTCCTCGACCGGCCCGGCGACACCGGCCTGCACGGCAGCGCCCTCGGCATCCTGCTGCGCGACCCCCAGGCCCGGGCCCAGTGCCTGCCCGAAGCCCTCGACCGCTTCCGCGACCCCGCGGGCGGACCGCGGCTCCCCGCCTCCGCGCTGGTCGCGGCGCTGCCCGTACTGCCCGACCAGGACGCGGTGTTCGCCGCCCTGCGGGCCCGTGCCGACGGGGAGGTGATCCGGGCCCTGGCCGCGCTGACCACCCCGGGCCTGGCCCGCCGCGCGGCCGACCTCGTCCGGGAGCACCTCGCCCGGCACCCCGAGGACGCCCCGCACGCCGCCGCCTTCGTGGACCGGCGCCTCGACCAGGGGCCCGCCGCCGGGCCGGTGCTGCGCCCGCTGGTCCTGGGCCTGCTGCGGGGCGCCCCGCAGCAGGTGCGGGCCGGGCTGGCCGGCGTACTGGCCGCGCCCGGGGCGGAGTCCTCGTACCCGCTGCGGGCCGAGCTGGGCGACGTACTGCTGCGCGAGGAGGCCGATCCGGCGGTGCTGGGCGCCTTCCTCGCGGGGCTCGCCGCCGGGAGCTGCCGGCGGCCGGAGGCCCGTACCCGGGAGCTGCTGCGGCGCACCGGCCGGCAGCTGCTGCGGGTACCCGGCGGGCCCGAGGTCTTCGAGCACCGCACGGTGGAGCTGGCCCGGGCCGATCCGGTGTTCGGGGCGCTGGTCTGCCGCTGGCTGACGGAGGCCGCGACGGAGGCGGCGGCACTGCTCGGGCCGGGCGCCCGGCGTACCGTGGAGACTCTTCGTAGAGCCGCGCCGGACATTACGTGAGGCGTCGAACGATTCCGGCCAGAGCCGATGCGGGGCACCGGCCGACGGCATGGCAGTCTTAGACCTGCAATCGGCACATCAGTACAGGGACTACACGGGTTCGGGCGAGGAGCGGTCACAGTGCAGCGCTGGCGTGGCTTGGAGGACATCCCCCAGGACTGGGGACGCAGCGTCGTCACCATCGGCTCCTACGACGGTGTGCACCGGGGGCACCAGCTGATCATCGGGCGGGCCGTGGCCAAGGCCCACGAGCTGGGCGTTCCGGCGGTCGTCGTCACCTTCAGCCCGCACCCGAGCGAGGTCGTGCGCCCCGGCAGCCACCCGCCGATCCTGGCCCCCTACGACCGGCGTGCCGAGCTGATGGCCGGCCTCGGCGTGGACGCGCTGCTGATCCTGCCCTTCACGGCGGAGTTCTCGCAGCTGTCCCCGGCCGACTTCATCGTCAAGGTGCTGGTCGACAAGCTGCACGCGCGCGCCGTCATCGAGGGCCCGAACTTCCGTTTCGGCCACCGGGCCGCGGGGAACGTCGACTTCCTGCGCGAGCTGGGTTCCACGTACGACTACGAGGTCGACGTCGTGGACCTGGTGGAGCGCGGCGAGGCGGGCGGCGGCGTGCCGTTCTCGTCCACCCTGGCGCGCAGGCTGGTCGCCGAGGGGGACATGGAGGGCGCCGCCGAGATCCTGGGCCGCCCGCACCGGATCGAGGGCGTCGTGGTGCGCGGCGCGCAGCGCGGGCGCGAGCTCGGCTACCCGACGGCCAACGTCGAGACGCAGCCGCACACCGCGATCCCGGCCGACGGGGTGTACGCGGGCTGGCTGACGGCGGACGGCGAGCGGATGCCGGCGGCGATCTCGGTCGGCACGAACGTGCAGTTCGACGCCACCGAGCGGACCGTGGAGGCGTACGCGATCGACCGCGTCGGGCTGGACCTGTACGGCAAGCAGGTGTCCGTCGAGTTCCTCGCGTACGTGCGGGGCATGGCGAAGTTCGAGTCGCTCGACGGGCTGCTGGAGGCCATCGCGGACGACGTGAAGCGGGCGCGGGTCCTGACGGACGCCTTCGACGCCGCGCGGCGCTGACGCCGGTCCACCGGCCCCCGGGTCTCCGCGACGGGGAAGGGCCCGTACCGTCCTGGGGGACGGTACGGGCCCTTCGCGGTCTCCCGGGGCCTACCCGAGGCGCGGGTCGCGCGGCTGCTGGGCGGGGTACTGCGGCTGCTGGGGCGCCGGGGGCTGCTGCCAGGGCTGACCGGGCTGCGGGTAGGGCGTCTGCCCGTACGGCGACCCGCCCTGCGGCTGCCCCGGCTGCTGCTGGTACGGGCCCTGCGGGGGCTGCCCCGGCTGCTGCTGGGGGTGCTGGGGCGGCTGGTGTCCCTGGGGCGCGCCCCAGTGGATCTGCGCGGCCTGCTGCCGGGCGCGTACGAAGTCCTCGGCGACCAGGGCGGAGAGGTTGAAGTACGCCTCCCTGGTCTTGGGCCGCATCAGGTCGAGGTCCACCTCGGCGCCGGCGGCGAGGTGCTCGTCGAACGGCACCACGACGACCCCGCGGCAGCGGGTCTCGAAGTGCTGCACGATGTCCTCCACCTTGATCATCTTGGCGGTCTCGCGGACCCCGGAGATGACGGTGATCGACCGCGCGACCAGGTCCGCGTAGCCGTTGGCGGACAGCCAGTCGAGCGTGGTGCTCGCGCTGCTGGCACCGTCCACGGACGGGGTCGAGATGATGATCAGCTGATCGGCCAGGTCCAGGACGCCGCGCATGGCGGAGTAGAGCAGTCCGGTGCCGGAGTCGGTCAGGATGATCGGGTACTGGCGGCCGAGCGTCTCTATGACGCGGCGGTAGTCCTCGTCGTTGAAGGTCGTCGAGACCGCGGGGTCCACGTCGTTGGCGATGATCTCCAGCCCGGAGGGGGCCTGCGAGGTGAACCGCCGGATGTCCATGTACGAGTGCAGGTACGGGATCGCCTGGACCAGGTCCCGGATCGTCGCGCCGGTCTCGCGGCGGACGCGGCGGCCGAGGGTACCGGCGTCGGGGTTCGCGTCGATGGCCAGGATCTTGTCCTGGCGCTCGGTGGCGAGGGTGGCCCCGAGGGCGGTGGTCGTCGTGGTCTTGCCGACGCCGCCCTTGAGGCTGATCACGGCGATGCGGTAGCAGGACATCACCGGGGTGCGGATCAGCTCCAGCTTCCGCTGACGGTCGGCCTCGGCGGCCTTGCCGCCGAAGCGGAAGCCGGGGCGCGAGGGCTTGGGCTTCTGCTTGGCCCGGATCAGGCGGTCCGATGACAGCTCCACCGCGGCGGTGTAGCCGAGCGGGGCGCCGGGGCCCTGGCCGGGCTGCGGCTGCTGCTGGTACGGACCCTGCCACTGCGCCTGCTGCGCCTGCTGGGGGTAGCCCTGTGGCTGCGCCGGAGCCTGCTGCTGCGGGGCGACGGGCGGGAAACCGTACCCCTCGGGCTGGGGCTGCGGCTGCGGCTGCGGCTCGGGGGTGGCCGGCGGGAACCCGTACCCCTGCGGGGTCGGTACGGGTGCCTGCGGCCGGGACTGCGGCTCCGGGGCCCCGGGCGGGAAGCCGTACCCCTGGGGCACCTGCGGCGGGGCCTGCGGTTCGGCGGCGGGCGGGAACCCGTACCCCTGCGGCGCGCCCGAGGAGGCGAACGCGGGGGGCAGTGGCGGGAGTTCGGCGCCGGGTCCCCCGAACGGGGGATCGGCGGGCCCGGGTGCCGGAGTGCCCTCGGCCGGCGTGGGCGTCCGGGGAGGACCCGCCTCCCCGGCGGCCGCCGCGTACCCCGGGGGCACGGCGTCGGCGGGCGCGGCTTCGGCTGCGGGTGCTGCGGGTGCTGCGGGCGTGGCGGGCTCGGCCTCGGCGAACGCGGCGGGAACGGCGATGGGGGCCACGGTCGGCACCGCGAACGGCGCCGGCGGCTCCGCCTGCGCGGCGGAGAAGCCCGCCGGGGTGCTGCCGGGCAGCGCCGGGAGCGGCGCCGGGCCCTGCGAAGGTTCGGCCGCGCCATGGTCCCCGGCGCCCGCGCCCGCGGGCGCGGCACCGCCCGTCGGGGTTCCGCCCGGGAGCGGGGCCGCAGCCCCGCCGGCAGCCCCCGTCGCGCCCTCGGACCCCTGTCCCGGGAACCCGGGCGCCGCAGCCGGGGCCTCGCCCCGCGCGGGCGGACCGTCCTGGGCCCCGGGGAACGCGGCTGCTTGGCCCGGCGCCCCCTGCGCGGGCCCGGTCACGGGGGTCTGGCCCTGTGCCGGGAGGCCGGCCTGACTGCCCGGAACCTCGGCCCCCTGCGCGGGCGGACCGTCCTGGGCCCCGGGGAACGTGGCCCCTTGGCCCGGCGCCTCGTGTGCGGGCCCGGTCACGGGGGTCTGGCCCTGTGCCGGGAGGCCGGCCTGACTGCCCGGAACCTCGGCCCCCTGCGCGGGCGGACCGTCCTGGCCTCCGGGGAACGTGGCCCCCTGGCCCGGCGCCTCGTGCGCGGGCCCTGCCGCCGCTGCCGGCGCCTCGGACCCCTGGCCCGGGAACGCGGGCCCGTGGTCCGGGGCTTCGGCCGCCCGGGCGGGGAAGCCGGCCTCCCCGGGCGCGGCCGGGGAGGCCGGGGACGCGGCGGCCGGGCGCGCCGACGGTGCCATCCGCATCGTCGGCGGCGAGACCACGTCCGCCGGGCGGTGGGGTTCGAAGCCGCTGCCCTCCGGCAGCCCGGGTACCCCCGGGACCGGCGCGGCCGTCGCCGGGGTGCCCTGGGTGTACCAGGCCGGCGGGGTGTAGTCGATGGTGAACTCGCCCGTCATCTCGGGCTCCGCGTCGGACTGATCGTCCGTCGGGACGTCCCACGTCCCGCCGCGCCTCTCGTTCCGATCGCCGCTCACTGGTCCTCCTGGTCTGTCGAACACGGTCGGCGCCCACCTCGACGCCGCGCCCGCGCTCAGCCTAATCGCGCCCCGTGCCCGAAAGCCCCCGAGGTCGCGCCCCCGTACTCCTGCCTACAGGCCGGTCCGGCCCTGAGCAACCGTCATCACGCACCGCCCGTCAGTCGATGCGCCGGGCCGCCCCCAGCAGCCCGGTCTCCGTCTCCGTCCCCCGGGTCATCACGAACTTCCGGTCCCGGGGCGTGCACCACAGCGTCACCCCGTCCCCGAGCGTCGGCAGCGACCGCACCGCCGAACCCGGCAGCCGCAGCAGCGCACCGATCCGCTCCGCCTCGTCCGGCGACACCCGCTGCACGCCCACCAACGCCGAGTCGCGCACCAGCCGGGGCGCGCTCGGGCTCAGGTACGGCAGCAGGGTCAGCACCGACTGCCAGGGCCCGGCCGCCACCCGCCCGTACGGCGGCCGCATCCCGCAGTCCCGGACCACCAGCACCGGGCTGCCCGCCGACGCGCCCTGCGGCGGGACCCGGCCCACGTCGTGCAGGGTCACGCACTGCTGCCCGCCCCCGGCCGCCTGCGCCAGCCCGGACCACACCTCGGGCCGCCCGGTCTCCACCGCGACCCGGGCCCCCGTCGCGGCCGTGCGCAGGGCCAGCACCTGCGCGGTCCACAGGCCGCCGACCAGCGTGACCTCGTACGGCGTGGGCCGGTTCACGCCGAGCACCGCCGGCCGCCCCCCGGCGTCCACGCCGATGACGACCCCGTCGTCCCCGACGGGCAGCGCCAGCGCGTCCAGGTCCGCGGCCGGGACCACGTGCCGCCCGCGGCGCGGCCCGGTCAGCCCGAACCCGCCCCGCGCCGCGCCGTCGCCCCGGGAAGCGGCGGCAGCGGCGGAAGCGGAACCCCTCAACCCCCTCAACCTCCGCAAACCCCTCACCCCTTCACCCCTCACCCCTTTACCGCGCCCCTCCCAGCGGCAGCGAGGCCAGCAGCCCCGGCACCTGTTCCCGGTCGAGCCGCACCAGTTCCGCCCGTACGCCCCGCGCGGTCCGCTCCAGCTCCCGCCGGGCCGCCGCCAGTTCCCCTTCGCTGCGCCCGGTGACCCGTACGTGCCCGGTCAGCGTCACGCCCCGGCGCCCCGCCGGAGCCATCGTCAGGCTGAAGTTCGTCGCCAGCGCGGGCAGCGAGGTGAGCAGCGCCGCGAACTGGGGCAGTCCGGCCGCCGTCCCGCCCAGCCGAGGCCAGCGGGCCAACCAGTAGGTGGTGTGGCGCCGGTCGTCGCAGCGCCAGGTGCGCGGGGTCTCCTCGGTCCGCCGGCCGCTGCCCGCCGCACGCCCCGCCCGGGTGATCGCCATCGGGTTGGCGCACGAGGAGGTCGCCAGCGCGCCCGTCAGCTCCTGCTCGGTCAGCACGGTCGCCCGGAACCCGGCCCCCGCCAGCCGGCTCGCCAGCTGGTCCGCCGCCCGCACCACGCACCGCTGCGCCCCCGCGAGGCCGCCGCCGCGCGCGGCGACCGCCTCCGGGCACAGCTCGGGGTCGAGCTTGAGCGCGATCCACGTCAGCCGCACCGCGGGGGTACCCGTACGGGCCTGCAACGGCGCGTAGTTGAGCGCCGCCGCCGACCGCGACGGCAGGTGCGGCGCCGGGGCGGGCTGGGTGTGCTGCACCAGCTGGGCCGACTCCAGCCGGATCCCGTCGACTTCGAGGACGTCCCGAACGAGGGACAGCGGCAGCGGCCGCTCCGTGCGGTCGGGCCGCAGCGCGGTGGCGTCCGCGTCCACCCGGACGACCGCCGTCAGGAAGGTGCCGTCGCCGACCAGCCCCACCGGGCGCCGGTCCCGGCCGCCGAAGACCGTGGTCCGCAGCGCCGGATCGGCCTCGACCAGCGGGGCCAGCCCGGGCTCGGTCCCCGCCGGCACGGTGAAGGAGGCGGCGCGCCGCCGCCGGGTGCGCAGCGCGAGGGCGCCGCCGATCCATTCGGGCAGGGAGCGCCGGCGGCGGCGTACGAGGGCGAGCAGGGCCAGGACCACCGCGAGGGCACCGGCGCACACCCGCGGCAGTGGCTCCGCCGCCCGGGCCACGAGCAGCGCGGCGGCGGCCGCCAGCTGGAGCAGGACGAGCTGTTGCAGTCGGAACGGACCGATGCGGCCCGGGCCGGATTCCGTGCGCGGCGCGACCCCGCCGCGCACGCGTGCGGCCGCGGCGGTCCGCGGCCGCGTCACGGTGGTGCCCACGCGCACATCCCCCCATCTCGCCCCTCGGTCAAGAGGCATAGTAGGGGCCCGGTCCGACAACGAAGGCCCGGGAAGCGAGCGGCCGTACCGGCCGTGCGGGGAGAAGCAGGCGGTCATGGCATCACGGCGTGATGAGCTCAACGCGTACACCTTTGCGAAGCGGCGCACCGTGGCCGCGTTCCTCCAGCCCTCCGGCACGGGCACCGAGGAAGGCGCGCCGCGCCCGCTCGGCGCGGTCCTGCCCGGCGTGGTGACCGGCGCGCTCCTGGTCGCGGGCTTCGGCGCCTGGGGCATGTTCAGACCGCAGGCGCCCCGGGGATGGGACGAGCCCGGCGCGGTGGTCGTCGTCGGCAAGCAGTCCACGACCCGGTACGTGGTACTGACCACCCGGGTGAACGGCGAGGACCGGACCCGGCTGCACCCCGTCCTGAACCTGGCCTCGGCGCGGCTGCTGCTCGACCCGGGGAAGTCGAAGGTCGTCCAGGTCGAGGACAGGGTGCTGGACGCGGGCAGGCCCCCGCGCGGCCCGGTCATCGGCATCCCCTACGCCCCCGACCGGCTCCCCGCCGGGGCGGACGCCGCGAAGCCCAAGCGCTGGGCGGTGTGCCAGCGGCCCGCCGGCAACGGCCGGGGCGTGCAGACCGCCGCCTTCGTCCTCGCCGACCGGGAGGCGGGCGTGCTCGACGACGGGAACCGCGCCACCGAAACCCAAGTGCTGTACGTCCGGAGCACGGGCGGCGCCCAGGAGCGCTTCCTCGTCGACTCGACGGGCACGAAGTACCGGTTACCCGACGGCGAGCCGGATTCCGCGACCCTGACCACGGCCCTGGTCGGCACCGGCGCCACCCCGCAGCCCGTGACCGAGGAGTGGCTGGCCACCCTGAACCCCGGTGACGACCTGGCCTTCCCACGGCTGCCCGGCACCCCCGGGGCGAACGCCGCCGTACGGGGGCCGGGCGGCGCCGGGAACAGGGTCGGCACGGTGCTGACCGCCCAGACCGGCTCCGGCACGCAGCACTTCGTGGTACTGCCCGACCGCATCGCCCCGGTCTCGGAGTTCGTGGCCTGGCTGCTGATCTCCTCACCCGCCACCGCAGGCCTCGGCATGCACGGCAAGCCCCGCGAGACCGGCCTCCGGTTCCTCGACCCGGACGCACCCCCCTTCAAGGAGGACGTCACGTGGCCCCACAGGCGCGGAACCCAGGTCAACCGGGTCGCCGACACCCCCGGCGCGGCGAGCGGCGGCGCGCGCCGGGACACCGTGTGCAACGTCCTGCGCTCCGTCGACGGCCGGGGCGGCCAGAGGCTGAGCACGTGGGCCGGCACCGGTTTCCCCCTCGACAGCACGGCCGGCGGCACCGGCTCGTACGTCACCCCCGGCACGGGCCTGCTCTACACCCAGGTCCAGGGCCGCCAGACCACCGCCGCCGGAGGCGCCCTGTTCCTGGTCACCGACACCGGCCTGCGGTACGCCGTGCAGGCCAACGGCGACAGCGACACCGGGCGGTCGGGCATCGGGGCGCCGGCCCCGCGCGGGCGGGGCGGCACCGGAGACGGCCGGCCCGAGCCCAGCCAGGCCCAGGTGCGCCTCGGCTACGGCGGCGTCGTCCCCGCCAGGGTGCCGGTCGCCTGGTCGGAGTTCCTCTCCAGAGGACCCCGCCTGGACACCAACTCCGCCCGCCAGCCACAGGGTTCGTGAGCGTGCCCGGCATGTCGAAGCCCTCCCGGGCCGCCGGGGCGGCCGCCGCCTTCGCCCTGGCCGCCCTCGCCGGTACGGCGCCCGCGCCGCGGTCCCCGTACGTCCTGGCCCTGGACGGGGCGGGGGAGTGCGGCTTCCCGATGAAGGAACAGATCGCCGGCCGGCCCTGGGCCCTCCAGCGGGTGGTGCTGGACGCCCTGTGGGCGCGGACCAAGGGCAAGGGGGTGCGGGTCGCGGTCATCGACACCGGAGTGGACCACGCCAACCCGCAGCTGTCCGGCGCCCTCGACACCCGCGCCGGCCGGGACTTCGTCGCCCCGGAGGGCGGTGACGGCACCGGCGACACCCTCGGCCACGGCACCAGGGTCGCCGGGCTGATCGCGGCCCGCCCCCAGCGGGGAACCGGCTTCGTCGGCCTCGCCCCCGAGGCCACCGTCATCCCCATCCGGCAGAACGACGGACAGGGCAACGGCGACGCCGCCACCCTCGCCCGGGCCGTCGACCACGCCGTCGCCGCGGGCGCCCACGTCATCAACGTCTCCCAGGACACCGACGCCCCGCTGACGGCGGACTCCGAACTGGCCGTGGCCGTCCGGCGGGCCCTGGCCGCCGACGCCGTGGTCATCGCCTCGGCGGGCAACGACGGGCTGAGCGGCCGCAAGCGCAGGACCTACCCGGCGGCCTTCCCCGGGGTCCTCGCCGTCGCCGCCTCCGACCGCAACGACGAGAGGGCCGCGTTCTCCCAGCCCGGCGACTTCATCGGGGTCGCCGCCCCCGGCGTCGACGTGGTGTCCACCGTCCCCGGCTTCGGCCAGTGCGCCGACAGCGGCACCAGCTTCTCCGCCCCCTACGTCGCCGGGGTCGCCGCCCTGCTGCGCGCCGAGCACCCGGAGTGGACCCCGCAGCAGGTGGTCTGGCAGATCCAGAACACCGCCCGGCGCTCCGTCAACGGCCGCGACGACTACGTCGGCTGGGGCGTCGTCGACCCCGTCCGGGCCCTCACCCAGGACGCCGGCCCGCCCGGGCCCCCCGTCCCGGACGCCGGCCCGCCCCCGGCGGCCGCACCGCGGGCGGCCGCCTTCCCCGGGCCGGAGACCGCGCGGGAGCGGGACCGGCGGATCGGGACGTACGCCCTCGGCGTCACGGGCGTGCTCATCGCCGTCATCGCCGGCACCGCGACCGTCGTACGCGACGCCCGCGCCCGCCGGAGCCGCCGGCCGTGAACACGCGCGGCCCGTTCACGGGACCGGGTGAACGGGGTGGGGGACGGTGGGGACGCGGTGTCCCAACTGGCTAGAGTGGCGCCGGACTTCACGCCCAGGTCCGGGGATGCGGGTGCAGTCCCCGGGCCGGTCGTGCCGGGGAACGGAGAAGCGAGGAGCTTCGGATGACGAACAGTTTCGGACTCGCGGACGACCCGGTCGTCAAGGCGGCCGGCAGGATCTCCGAGACCGCGAACGCGGTGACCACCCAGGCCCGTGAACTCGCCGACATCCTGGCCACCGCACACGCCGGGTGGACCGGTGTAGGCGCCGGCGGCTTCCAGAGGGCCCAGTCGGACCTCAACCTCGACCACGACGAGATCCGCCGGCTGCTCACCGTCCTGCACGACGCCGTCGCGCAGACCAAGAACCTGACCAACGCCCAGGACGAGGAAGTGCGCGCGGCGTTCCACACGATCAACGCCCGCCCCGCCGCCGCTTTCGCGGGCACTCCCCGCTCCGGACTCGACGGCGTCTGACGCCCGCGCCGCCCCGGCACACCCCCCGCCCGAAGGAGAAGGACATGGCAGGCCACGCAGACGGTCACACCCGGGTCCGGTACGAGAGCGTGCAGCAGATGGCCGACCGCATCCGCGTCGTCTCCAGGAACATCCTCAAGGACCTGGAGGAGATGGAGACGGCCGTGAAGGTCGTCACCGACACCTGGGACGGCGAGGCGCACGTCCAGTACCTCGACCTCCAGCGCAAGTACCGCGCCCGCGCCGACCACATGCAGAAGCAGCTGGAGTCCGTCGCCCGGCTCATCGAGCGGGGCAAGGGCGACTACCGCGCCACCGACGTGAAGGCCTCCCGCCTGTTCACCGAGGCCTTCTGAACCCGGCGAAGCACGCGAAGGGGGCACGCCCGGCACGGGCGCGCCCCCTTCCGCCGCCTCCGGGCGGGCCGTCAGGTGAGGTCGAACTCCCCGTCCCGGGCTCCGAGCACGAAGGCCTCCCACTCGGCCGCGGTGTAGCGCAGCACCGTCTCGCGGTCCAGCGAGGACCGCATCGCCACCGCGCCCTCGGGAAGCTTGGCGATCTCCACCCGCTCCTCGTCCGGGCTGGTCCCGGGCGGGCCCTGCCACTCGACGTCGCTGATGTCGAGCGCGTACAGCTCGTCCTTCTCCTGCTGGGTGCCCATGTGCGGCCCTTCCCGTCGGTCGTGCGGTGCTGCTCGGTCTTCGCTGCCGATTATCGGGGGAACCCGGCCTTCGGGGGAGCCGTTTCCCCCGACGGCCCGGACACCCTGACGGCCCGGACCCCGCCGGCCCGGACACCCCCGCCGGCCCGCCCACCCGCCGGGACGGCCTACGGCTGCGGCATCCGGCCCAGCTGCACCAGCGAGGCGCCCCGCCGCCGCGAGACGAAGAGGCCCCGCCCCGGCGGCATCGGGCGGGAGCGGACACCGCCGAGCAGGTCGCCCTCGGAGGGGTCGCCCGACAGGACGACGCCCTGCGCGCCCAGCTCCTTGATCCGCTGGAGGAAGGGCTCGTACATCGCCCGCGAGGCCCCCGCCGAGCTGCGCGCGATCACGAAGCGGACCCCGGCGTCCCGGGCGAAGGGCAGGAACTCCACCAGCTGCGCCAGCGGGTTGCCCTGGCCGGTGGCCACCAGGTCGTAGTCGTCGATCACGACGAACACGTCCGGGCCCGTCCACCAGCTGCGGTCCCGCAGCTGCCGCGGGGTGACGTCCGGCGGCGGCTGCCTGCGCGCGAACACCCCGGCCAGCGCGTCCATGTGCGTCTGGAGGGAGCCGGCCATCGGCGCGTACTCCAGCAGGTGCTCCTCCGGCAGCGCCCCCAGCAGCCCGCGCCGGTAGTCGCCGACGACCAGCTTGGCCCGGTCCGGGCGGTAGCGCCGGGAGATCTGCCGCGCGATGAGGCGCAGCAGGTTCGTCTTGCCCGATTCGCTCTCGCCGAACACGAGGAAGAAGGGGTCGCTCTCGAAGTCGACGAACACCGGCTCCAGTGCCGTCTCGTCGATTCCGAGGGCGATCCCGCGCTCCGGGAACTCCCCGCCCGCGGGCAGCCGGTCCGCGTGCAGGAGCCGCGGCAGCAGCCGCACCCCGGGAGCGGAGGGGCCCGCCCAGCCCGCCCGGACCGCGGCCACGAGCTCCTCCGTGCCCCGGGCCAGGTCCTCCGTCCCGTGCGAGCCGTCGGTCCGCGGCAGCGCGCCCAGGAAGTGCAGCTTCTCCGGCACCTGCCCGCGCCCCGGCATCCCCGCGGGCACGTTCGCCGCGACCCGCCGGTCGAACTCGGAGTCCATGACGTCGCCGAGCCGCAGCTCCAGCCGCCCCAGCAGCTGGTCCTTCAGCGCCGCCCGCACCTCCATGTACCGGGACGCCGTCACCACCACGTGGACGCCGTAGCCCAGGCCGCGCGCCGCGATGTCGGTGACCACCGGCTCCAGCCCCTCGTACTCGCCGCGGAAACCGCCCCAGCCGTCGACGACCAGGAACACGTCGCCCCACGCCTCGCCGGGCAGCTCGCCCGCCGCCCGCCTGCGCCGGTAGGTGCCGGCCGAGTCGATGCCGTCCGACCGGAAGAGCTCCTCGCGGCGGGCCAGGATCCCCGCAACCTCCGCGACCGTGCGCCGCACCCGCTCGGGGTCCAGCCGGGAGGCGATCCCGCCCACGTGCGGCAGCCCCGCCACCGCCGACATCCCGCCGCCCCCGAAGTCCAGCCCGTAGAACTGCACCTCGCGCGGGGTGTGCGTGAGCGCGAACGAGCAGATCAGCGTCCGCATCAGCGTCGACTTGCCCGACTGCGGACCGCCGACCACCAGCATGTGGCCCGCGGCCCCCGAGAAGTCCCGGCAGAGCACCTCGCGCCGCTGCTCGAAGGGCTTGTCGACCAGCCCGAGCGGCACCACCAGCCCGCCCGGCCGCGTGTACCCCGGCGCGTGCGGAGCGCGCTCCGCAGAAGGCGCCGGCGCCGGCAGCAGCCGGTCCAGGGACGGCGCCCGGTCCAGCGGCGGCAGCCACACCCGGTGCGCCGGCGGCCCCTGCCCCTCCAGCCGCCCCACGATCACGCCGAGCACCGTGTCCGCCGGCGCGTCGTCCGGCCGCCCGGGGCCCTGCGCCGCCCGTGCCGGGTCCGGGGCCGCGTACACCGCCGGCACCGGGGCCGCCGTGAACAGCACCGGCCGCCGCTCCACCGGCGGCGGCCCCGCCGACGGCTCCGGCCCGCCCGCCCGGCAGGGGCCCGAGACGTACGCGGCCTTGAAGCGCGTCATCTCCTCCGTACCGGACTTCAGGTAGCCCGAACCGGGCACCGACGGCAGGTGGTAGGCGTCCGGCACCCCGATCGCCGTCCGCGACTCCGCCGCCGAGAAGGTCCGCAGACCGATCCGGTACGAGAGGTACGTGTCCAGGCCGCGCAGCTTGCCCTCCTCCAGCCGCTGCGACGCCAGCAGCAGGTGCACGCCCAGCGACCGGCCGATCCGGCCGATCTGGACGAACATGTCGATGAAGTCCGGCTTCGCGGTCAGCAGCTCCGAGAACTCGTCGATGACCAGGACCAGCGAGGCCAGCGGCTCCAGCGGGGCACCCGCCGCGCGCGCCTTCTCGTAGTCGTGGACGTTCGCGTAGCCGCCCGCCGAGCGCAGCAGCTCCTGCCGGCGCTGGAGCTCCCCGCGGATCGAGTCGCCCATCCGGTCGACCAGCGTCAGGTCGTCCGCCAGATTGGTGATCACCGCCGCGACGTGCGGCAGCCGGCCCATACCGGTGAAGGTCGCACCGCCCTTGAAGTCCGCGAGGACGAAGTTCAGCGTCTCCGAGGTGTGCGTGACGGCCAGCCCCAGCACCAGCGTGCGCAGCAGCTCCGACTTGCCCGAACCGGTCGCGCCCACGCACAGACCGTGCGGGCCCATGCCCTCCTCGGCGGCCTCCTTCAGGTCCAGCATCACCGGCGCGCCGCCCTCACCCACCCCGATCGGCACCCGCAGCCGCTCCCCGGCCGACCGCGGCCGCCAGGTGCGGGACACGTCGACCGAGGCCGCGTCGCCCAGGTTCAGCAGGTCGGTGAAGTCCAGGTTCGCCAGCAGCGGCTCGTCGTCGTCCCCGCCGCCCGTGCGCAGCGGCGCCAGCTGCCGGGCCAGCGCCTCCGCCGCCGGCAGCGACAACGTGTCCGGGACGCCCTCGTACGCGACGCCCGCGCCCGACTCCAGCCGCAGCAGGCCCGGCCGCACCACGACCGACAGCCCGCCCCGGCGCTCGTCCAGCTCGCCCGGGACCACCTCGACGACGGTCACGCCCTGCAGCCCCTCGGCCGCCGCGAACACCGAGTCCGGCGGCACCAGCCCGCCGTCCAGGACCACCACCAGGTGGGGCTGGTCCGGCACCGGGGACGCCTCGCGGCCGAACCGCGGCCGCCCCTCCAGCCGTGACCCGAGCAGCCCCTCGATCTCCCCCAGGTCGTCGCCGAACAGCCGCTTCGTCCCGGCCCCGTCGACCTGCCCGGGCACCTGGGCGTGCGGCAGCCACTTCACCCAGTCCCACGCGGGCACCGCGCCCGGCGCCGCCACCACCGCCACCACCAGGTCCTCCGGGGAGTGCAGCGTCGCCAGCTGCGCCACCACCGCCCGCGCCGTACCGCGCGCCGACTCCGCCTCCCCGGACACCGTCACGTGGTAGAACGCCCGGACCGACACCGCCACCGGCAGCCCGTCCAGCGAGGAGTGCACCTTCAGGAAGCGCTGCATCGCGCCCGCCGTCAGCGGCTCCAGCCCGTCCACCGGAGCGGTGTCCGGAGCCACCAGCGCGGTCGCGAGCCGCTGCGCGCCCAGCCCCAGCCGGGCCTGCCCGAAGTCCGCGTCCCCGGGGCGCCGTTCCCACAGCCGCGAGCCCTCCGCCACGACCGACCACAGCTGGTCGGGCGCCGGGTGCAGGTACAGCTGCGCGTCGCGCTGCGCCCGCGCGGTGCGGCGCACCTGACGGCGGGTCCGCGCGAGGTACCCGAGGTAGTCCCGCCGCAGGTCGGCCATGTGCCCCTGGGTACCGCGCCGGTGGCGCACCAGCTGGGCGATGACCAGGCCCGCCGTCGACGCCAGCATCAGCGCGCCCATGACCCGCATGAACGCCGTCGCGGTCGGCACGAAGAAGAAGACGACCGAGGAGCCCATGCCCAGCATCGGCAGGAGTTGCATCAGCAGGCCCTCCTGCTGCCCCCGGGGGAGTTCGGGCGGAGCCTGCAGCCGGAGTTCACCCGAAGGGACTTCGGGCGGCAGCGACCGGGGCGGACGCTTGACGACGATCCGGCTCACGGGAGCACCCTTCCCTCGAAGGCGGTGGGGACGCCACAGCCGTTCGTCCCCCGACTACCGCGCGCCCGGGGGCACTCCGGCGCCCGGCGCGACGGCGATCGTACTGGCCGGCGGGCCCCCGGCAGCCCGGTAGGGTTCCGCCCGGAACGAGCGCTTCCGTGCCGTACGCGGGCGCGCACCCGGCCGCGCACCCGGCCGCACTCCGGCCGCGAACAGGGCCGCGAACAGGGCCGCGAACACGGCCGCGCACCGGCCGCCGCCGGTTCGGCCGGCACGGCACGGCAGCACGGCACGGCACCGACCAAGGGGGCACACAGGTGAGTACGGCCGAGGCCACCGGATTCCGCAGGGTCACCGTCGTGGCCCCCGACAGCCGCATCGACGTCGCCCTCCCCGAGGACATCGCCGTCGCCGACCTGTGCCCCGAACTGCTGCGCCTCACCGGCCAGACCCAGCCCGTCGGCGCCCCCACCGGATTCCACCTGGTCCGCCGCTCCGGCACCGTCCTCGACGGCGCCCGCACCCTCGCCGCCCAGCAGGTCCTCGACGGCGAGGTGCTCGGCCTGCGCCCCTTCGCCGAATCCCTGCCCCCGGCCGTCTTCGACGACGTCTCCGACGCCGTCGCCTCCGCCGTCGCCCGCGACCGGCACCGCTGGAGCGAGGACATGCTGCGCGGAGCGGGACTGGCCGGTGCCGCCGTCCTGCTCGTCCTGCTCGCCGTCGTCCTCTGGTACGCCGACCCGGTCCGCCACGACATGCACGGCCCGCCCGGGATCGTCGCCGGGGCCGTGGGCCTGCTCCTCACCGCCGCCGCCGGGGTGCGCGCCCGCGTCTACCGCGACCGGGGCTCCGCCGCCGCCCTCGGCCTCGCGGCGCTGCCGCACCTGATGATCGCCGGCTCCGGCACCGTCGCCGCAGGCGCCGGCCAGGGGCCCGGGCGCCTGCAGTTCCTGCTCGGCTGCGCCTGCGTGCTGGTCGCCTCCGTGGCGCTGGTCGCGCTCACCCCGGACGGAGGCGCCCCCTTCGCGGCCGCCGCCTTCCTCGCGGCCACCGGGACCCTGGCCGGGTTCGGCGCCATCGCCGCCGACGCCTCCGCCACGGCCGCCGCGGCGGTGTGCGCCCCCGCCGCCATCGGGCTCGTCGCCTTCCTGCCCGCCCTGTCCGCCCGCACCGCCGGGCTGCCCATCGGGTACGCGGCCCCGCAGAGCGCCGCCCCGGCGTACGGGACCCCGGACCACCACGACGCCGAGCCGTACGCCGACGGCGGCGCCCCCGGCCGGGAGCCCGCGCCGCTCGACGCCGCGGCCCTCGCCGCCCGGGCCCGGCGGGGGCACGAGACGCTCCTCGGCCTCGTCGGGGGGTGCGCCGCCGTCACCGTCGGGGCCGCCGCCGTCCTCGGCTCCTCCGGCGGCGGCTGGGCCAGGCTGCTGGCCCTGGCGGCCGGGCTGGCGATGCTGCTGCGCGCCCGCCTCTTCCGCTACACCGCCCAGGTGGTCTGCGCCCTGGCCGCGGGGCTGGCCGCCGTGGGACTCCTGATCCTGGGCGTGGCCCTGCACACCCCGGTCGATCAGGCGTTCGACCGCACCGCGTGGCTGTCGGCCGCCGTCGCCGCCGGCGCCGCCCTCCTCGTGGGAATTGCGCTTGTCATCCCCCGTACCGGCCTGTCACCCTTCTGGGGAAGGCTGCTCGACCTCACCGAGGCCGCGGTCCTGCTCAGCCTGGTCCCGCTGGCCCTGGCCGTGCTCGACGTCTACGGCCGTGCCCGCTCTCTCACCAGCTGAGACGGCGCGACCCGGCAGCCTGGTACGCTGTGTGACGGCCGTTTGTGTACGCGTCCCCGGAAGCCTCTGGAGACAGCGCCCAGCGGACCCCGCCTCCCGAGTTACGGAAGTTCCCCAGAGAATTCGACCTGGGGCACTCGGTGGCCACGAAGACCAACGAGGAGTAAGCGTGCCGCTCGACGCCGCTACGAAGAAGCAGATCATCGCCGAATTCGGTGCCAAGGAGGGCGACACCGGCTCTCCCGAGGTCCAGGTCGCGATGCTGTCCCGCCGCATCTCGGACCTGACCGAGCACCTCAAGACCCACAAGCACGACCACCACTCCCGTCGTGGTCTGCTGATCCTGGTCGGCCAGCGCCGCCGCCTGCTGCAGTACCTGGCCAAGAAGGACATCCAGCGCTTCCGTACGCTGGTCGAGCGCCTCGGCATCCGCCGCGGTGCGGCCGGCGCCAAGTAAGCACACTGTGAAGGGAGCGGTTCCCACACCGATGGGGCCGCTCCCTTTGCTGTACGTGCGCGACGTACCGGACGCTTTGTAGTCTGGGACACAGTGCACAACTGAAGAGGAGGAGCGCCCTCCCTACGCCGCCGGTCCTCGGTAGTGGCACCCGGAAGCCCCGTCGGAGGGGTCGAGACCCGGATGCTTCGATCGAAGACCGGCCCGCACGCCAGGAGCGCTTCTCCGCCACCGTCCACCACCACACGGGTGGCGGACGGAGACGACGAAAATGGAGAAAACGCTAGTGGAGAACGAGACCCACTACGCCGAGGCCGTCATCGACAACGGCTCCTTCGGCACCCGCACCATCCGCTTCGAGACGGGCCGCCTCGCCCGCCAGGCCGCCGGCTCCGCCGTTGCCTACCTGGACGACGACACGATGGTGCTCTCCGCGACCACCGCGTCGAAGAAGCCCAAGGACCAGCTCGACTTCTTCCCCCTGACGGTGGACGTCGAGGAGCGCCAGTACGCGGCCGGCAAGATCCCCGGCTCCTTCTTCCGCCGCGAGGGCCGCCCCTCCGAGGACGCGATCCTCACCTGCCGCCTGATCGACCGCCCGCTGCGCCCGTCCTTCAAGAAGGGCCTGCGCAACGAGATCCAGGTCGTCGCCACCGTCATGGCGCTCAACCCGGACCACCTGTACGACGTCATCGCGATCAACGCCGCGTCCGCGTCCACACAGCTCGCCGGCCTGCCCTTCTCCGGCCCGATCGGCGGCGTCCGTGTCGCGCTGATCCGCGGCCAGTGGGTGGCCTTCCCGACGCACACCGAGCTCGAGGACGCCGTCTTCGACATGGTCGTCGCGGGCCGCGTCCTGGAGGACGGCGACGTCGCGATCATGATGGTCGAGGCCGAGGCCACCGAGCAGACCATCGCCCTGGTCAAGGGCGGCGCCGAGGCGCCGACCGAGGAGATCGTGGCCGCCGGCCTGGAGGCCTCGAAGCCCTTCATCAAGGTCCTGTGCAAGGCCCAGGCCGACCTGGCCGCCAAGGCCGCCAAGCCCGAGGGCGAGTTCCCGGTCTTCCTGGACTACCAGGACGACGTGTACGAGGCCCTCGCGGCCGCCGTCAAGGGCGAGCTCTCCCAGGCGCTGACCATCGCGGGCAAGCAGGACCGCGAGGCCGAGCTGGACCGCGTCAAGGAGATCGCCGCCGAGAAGCTCCTCCCGGCCTTCGAAGGCCGCGAGAAGGAGATCTCCGCCGCCTACCGCAGCCTGACCAAGGCCCTGGTGCGCGAGCGCGTCATCAAGGACAAGGTCCGCATCGACGGCCGCGGGCTCACGGACATCCGTACCCTCGCCGCCGAGGTCGAGGCCATCCCGCGCGTGCACGGCTCGGCGCTGTTCGAGCGTGGCGAGACCCAGATCCTGGGCGTCACCACCCTCAACATGCTCCGCATGGAGCAGCAGCTGGACACCCTCTCCCCGGTGACCCGCAAGCGCTACATGCACAACTACAACTTCCCGCCGTACTCCGTCGGCGAGACCGGCCGCGTCGGCTCCCCGAAGCGCCGCGAGATCGGCCACGGCGCGCTCGCCGAGCGCGCGATCGTGCCGGTCCTGCCGACCCGCGAGGAGTTCCCCTACGCGATCCGCCAGGTGTCCGAGGCCCTCGGCTCCAACGGTTCGACGTCCATGGGCTCGGTCTGCGCCTCCACCATGTCGCTGCTGAACGCCGGTGTGCCGCTCAAGGCCCCCGTCGCCGGCATCGCCATGGGCCTGATCTCCCAGGAGATCGACGGCAAGACGCACTACGTCGCCCTCACCGACATCCTCGGTGCGGAGGACGCCTTCGGCGACATGGACTTCAAGGTCGCCGGCACCAAGGAGTTCGTCACCGCCCTCCAGCTCGACACCAAGCTGGACGGCATCCCGGCCTCCGTCCTGGCCGCGGCCCTGACCCAGGCCCGCGACGCCCGCCTCCACATCCTCGACGTGATGATGGAAGCGATCGACACGCCGGACGAGATGTCCCCCAACGCCCCGCGGATCATCACCGTCAAGATCCCCGTGGACAAGATCGGCGAGGTCATCGGCCCCAAGGGCAAGATGATCAACCAGATCCAGGAGGACACCGGCGCCGAGATCACGATCGAGGACGACGGCACCATCTACATCGGTGCAGCCGACGGCCCGGCCGCCGAGGCCGCCCGCTCCACGATCAACGCGATCGCCAACCCGACCATGCCGGAGGTCGGCGAGCGCTACCTGGGTACGGTCGTCAAGACCACCACCTTCGGTGCCTTTGTCTCCCTCATGCCCGGCAAGGACGGCCTGCTGCACATCTCGCAGATCCGCAAGCTCGCCGGCGGCAAGCGCGTGGAGAACGTCGAGGACGTGCTCGCGGTCGGCACCAAGGTGCAGGTCGAGATCGCCGAGATCGACCAGCGCGGCAAGCTCTCCCTGGTCCCCGTGATCGAGGGCGAGGACGCCGCCGAGGCCGACAAGGACGACTCCGACAAGTGACGTCGCGTAGTTCCCGTGTGACGGCCCGCCCCTCTTCGGAGGGGCGGGCCGTCGCCCGTACCCAAACCCTCCTCAAGGGCCGCAGCGGCATCGGCACCGTCCGGCGCACGGTCCTGCCCGGCGGGCTGCGCATCGTCACCGAGACGCTGCCCTCCGTCCGCTCCGCCACCTTCGGCATCTGGGCCAACGTGGGCTCGCGCGACGAGACGCCTTCCCTGAACGGCGCCACCCACTACCTGGAACACCTCCTCTTCAAGGGCACCGCCCAGCGCAGCGCCCTCGACATCTCCTCCGCGATCGACGCGGTCGGCGGCGAGATGAACGCCTTCACGGCGAAGGAGTACACCTGCTACTACGCCCGGGTCCTCGACACCGACCTGCCGCTCGCCATCGACGTGGTCTGCGACATGCTCACCGGCTCGCTGATCCGCGAGGAGGACGTCGACGCCGAGCGCGGGGTCATCCTCGAAGAGATCGCGATGACCGAGGACGACCCGGGCGACATGGTCCACGACCTGTTCGCCCAGACCATGTACGGGGACTCGCCGCTCGGCCGCCCCGTCCTCGGCACGGTCGACACCATCAACGCCCTCGGCGCCGACCGGATCCGCCGCTTCTGGAAGAAGCACTACGACCCGACCCGCCTGGTCGTGGCGGCCGCCGGCAACGTCGACCACAACAAGGTCGTACGCCAGGTCCGCGCGGCCTTCGAGAAGGCCGGCGCCCTGAAGCACACCGACGCCGTCCCGCTCGGCCCGCGTACCGGCACCAAGCGGATCCGCACCGCCGGCCGCGTCGACCTGGTCAACCGCAAGACCGAGCAGGCCCACGTGGTCCTCGGGATGCCCGGCATCTCCCGCACCGACGAGCGCCGCTGGGCCCTCGGCGTGCTGAACACCGCCCTGGGCGGCGGCATGTCCTCCCGCCTCTTCCAGGAGGTCCGCGAGAAGCGCGGCCTGGCCTACAGCGTGTACTCGTACACCTCGGCCTTCGCCGACACCGGCCTCTTCGGCGTCTACGCAGGCTGCCGGCCCAGCCAGGTCCACGACGTGCTGCGGATCTGCCGCCAGGAGCTCGACACCGTCGCCTCCGAAGGCCTCACCGACGAGGAGATCAGGCGCGCCGTCGGCCAGCTCTCCGGCTCCACCGTCCTCGGCCTGGAGGACACCGGCGCGATCATGAACCGCATCGGCAAGAGCGAGCTGTGCTGGGGCGACCAGATGTCCGTCGACGACATGCTGGCCCGCATCTCCGAGGTGACCCCGGACGACGTCCGCGCGGTCGCCCAGGATGTACTGGCCCAGCGGCCCTCGCTCGCGGTGATCGGCCCCCTCAAGGAGAAGCAGGCCGCCCGCCTCGACGAAGCGGTCGCCTAGAACGTACGCACGGACCCTAAGGAAGCAACAATGAGCAAGCTGCGCGTGGCAGTCCTCGGCGCCCGGGGCCGCATCGGCTCCGAGGCGGTCAAGGCGGTCGAGGCCGCCGAGGACATGGAGCTGGTGGCGGCCCTCGGACGGGGCGACAAGCTGGAGACGGTGACCGAGGCGGGAGCCCAGGTCGTCGTCGAGCTGACCACCCCCGACTCGGTCATGGGGAACCTGGAGTTCCTCGTCGGCCACGGTATCCACGCCGTGGTCGGCACCACCGGCTGGAACGAGGACCGCCTCGCCCGGCTGAACACCTGGCTCTCGGCCTCCCCGGAGACCGGGGTGCTCATCGCCCCGAACTTCTCGATCGGCGCCGTCCTCACCATGAAGTTCGCCGCCCAGGCCGCGCGCTACTTCGAGTCCGTCGAGGTCGTCGAGCTGCACCACCCGAAGAAGGTCGACGCCCCCTCCGGCACCGCGACCCGTACCGCCCAGCTCATCGCGGCCGCCCGCGCCGAGGCCGGCCTCGGCGCCCAGCCCGACGCCACCGCCACGGCCCTCGACGGAGCCCGCGGCGCCGACGTCGACGGCGTCCCGGTGCACGCCATCCGCCTGCGCGGTCTGCTGGCCCACCAGGAGGTCCTCCTCGGCGGCGAGGGCGAGACCCTGACCATCCGTCACGACTCCCTGCACCACAGCAGCTTCATGCCGGGCATCCTGCTCGGCGCCCGCCGCGTGACGCAGACCCCGGGCCTCACCTTCGGCCTGGAAAACTTCCTCGACCTCGGCTGATGAGGCAGTAACCCCATGCGCGCGAAGATCACCTACCTCGTCACGGCCGCCGTCCTGGTCGTCTACTTCGTCCTGGTCGGAAGCCGGGGCGTGCTGCTGATCCAGCAGGGCACCTGGCTGACCGTCACCTTCGGTGCGGCCGTGCTGATCCTGCCCGTCATCGGCGTCTGGTTCCTCTGGATGAACACCCGCTTCGTCACCCGGGCCAACCAGCTCGCGGCCGAGCTGGAGGCCGAGGGCGGCCTGCCCGCCGACGAACTGGAACGGGACCAGTACGGCCGGATCCTGCGGGACTCCGCCGACGAGGTCTTCGCGCGCCGCAAGGCGGAGACCGAGGACGCGCCGGGGGACTGGCGCACCTGGTTCCGCCTCGCCGTCGCCTACCACGACGCCCGCGACACCCCGCGGGCCCGCAAGGCCATGCAGCGGGCCATCGCCCTGCACCAGGCGCACGCCTGACCGCGTACGCGCACGAACGAGAAGGGCCCGTACAGGAAGATCCCCGTACGGGCCCTCGTGCCGTCCCGAGCCGTCAGGCGGGAACGGCCCGGTACTCCTCGGCCCACGCCTCCACCAGGCCGGCGGCCCGGTCGAAGGCCTCGCCCCGCGCCAGGAAGTCGGCGCTGTGGTCGGTCAGCAGCACCGGCAGCTCCGCGCCGCCGCGCCGGGCCACCGTCAGCGCCTGCCCCTGCACGGTCCTCGGCAGTCCCAGCCAGCGCACCGGCTGCTGGACCGTGCGGACCTTCTCCACCTCGCTCCAGGCGAGGGAACGGGTCCCGAAGAACCCGACCCGGCGCAGCCCGGCGGGGCTCACCCACACACCCGTGCGCAGGATGCGCAGCGCCGAGCCGACCACGACGAGCGAGGCGGCCAGGGCGATGCCCGCACCCGCCCACGTGCCCGCGAAGGCGATGATCACCGTGGCGAGCAGCATGAAGGCGGAGAGCAGCAGCAGGACCGCCGCACCGGCCACCCGCCAGGGGCCCGGCCGGTAGGGGCGCCGCCAGCGCTCGGGATCCACGTGCGGGAGAGGTTCGTCCTCGTCCGCGTCGAAGACGCCGTCGGCCGTCAGGAAGGGCAGGGGCACGGCAGGACCTCACTCACATGCACGTTCGGTTGGGCTGTGCCCGAGAGGCTACCGCCCTCCGGACACCTCCGATTGCTGCGCCGTCCCCGTGGGCTTGTCGGACGCCTGGTACGGCTGCAGTGCGGGTATGCCGAAAAGCAGCGAGCCCACGAGCCCCGCCACCACGGTCAGTCCGACCAGACTACGGGCGGTGATCTGGGTGACGCTCAGACTCTCGCGCGGCGGCGGAGTGACGTTGCTGCGGAAACGCTCGGCCTCGGCGACGAAGGCGAAGGGGACGGGTTCGCGCCGGCGAAACACGGTGGCGACTCTCCTCACGGTCGGGGCTCAGGGGCCCGGGGTCTGACGGATGGTGTGCTCTCTCCAGGACAGACGAACGAACGGCCCAATCGGTGCCGGATTTCCGGACATTAAGCAAAATTCATGGCGCCTCGTCAGCTCGCGGCGGACCGTCGGCACCCGACCGCCCCCGCCGGCGGGCGGTCGGGCGGCCCGGCCGATCCGCCGTAGAGTGGGCGCGCCCCTCGAAAGACCCGTTCGGAAGGACCCCGTGTGAGCGACACCGCCGCCTCAGACCTGAAACCAAGCTTCCGCAGTGACGTGACGGTGGAGCTGGTGAAGCACGCCGCCACCGACAGCGACGTGCTGTGGGCCGCCCGAGTCTCCACGGCCGGCGAGCAGTCCCTGGAAGAGCTCCAGAAGGACCCGGAGCGCTCCAAGGGGCTCATCAACTACCTGATGCGCGACCGCCACGGCAGCCCCTTCGAGCACAACTCGATGACCTTCTTCATCAGCGCCCCGATCTTCGTCTTCAGGGAGTTCATGCGGCACCGCGTGGGCTGGTCCTACAACGAGGAATCCGGCCGCTACAGGGAGCTGGAGCCGGTCTTCTACGTCCCGGACGCCGAGCGCAAGCTCGTCCAGGAGGGCCGCCCGGGCAAGTACGTCTTCGTCGAGGGCACCGAGGCGCAGCAGGAGCTCACCGGCCGCGTCATGGAGGACTCCTACCGCCAGGCCTACGAGGCGTACCAGGAGATGCTCGCGGCCGGCGTGGCCCGCGAGGTCGCCCGTTCGGTCCTGCCGGTCGGCCTGTTCTCCTCGATGTACGCCACCTGCAACGCCCGCTCGCTGATGCACTTCCTCGGCCTGCGCACCCAGCACGAGCTGGCCAGGGTGCCGTCGTTCCCGCAGCGGGAGATCGAGATGGTCGGCGAGAAGATGGAGCAGCACTGGGCCGCGCTCATGCCGCTGACCTACGCGGCCTTCAACGCCAACGGTCGCGTTGCCCCGTAAGGGCTGATACACGCGTGGCGTACGCATGTGCGGGAGCAAGTCCCAAGTGTCCGTATTGCGGCGTTTCGTAAAGTTCATCTAGGCTGATCAAACGGACCCGGCACTGCTTGAACCCCCGAGCAGGCAGTGCCGGGATCCAACACCCTCCCGGCCCCCACCGGGCGGCACCGCCTGTTGACGTCCCCCGAGGGGACACCGCGAGCATGGCAGCGAGTAGCGTGTTACCCATGGCTCCGATCTCGACTCCGCAGACCCCCTTCGGGCGGGTCCTCACCGCCATGATCACGCCGTTCACGGCTGATGGCGCACTTGACCTCGACGGCGCGCAGCGTCTCGCCGTCCACCTGGTGGACGCAGGCAACGACGGCCTGATCATCAACGGCACCACCGGTGAGTCGCCCACCACCACCGACGCGGAGAAAAACGACCTCGTACGAGCCGTACTCGAAGCGGTCGGCGACCGCGCCCACGTCGTCGCCGGCATCGGCACCAACGACACCCGCCACACCCTCGAGCTCGCCCGCCAGGCCGAGCGCACCGGGGCCCACGGCCTCCTCGCCGTGACGCCCTACTACAGCAAGCCGCCGCAGGAAGGCCTCTTCCAGCACTTCACGGCCATCGCCGATGCCACCGAGCTCCCGGTGATGCTCTACGACATCCCCGGCCGCAGCGGCGTCCCGATCAACACGGAGACCCTGGTCCGGCTGGCCGAGCACCCCCGCATCGTGGCCAACAAGGACGCCAAGGGCGACCTCGGCCGCGCCAGCTGGGCCATCGCCCAGAGCGGCCTGGCCTGGTACTCCGGCGACGACATGCTGAACCTGCCCCTCCTGTCGGTCGGCGCGGTCGGCTTCGTCTCCGTCGTCAGCCACGTGGTCACCCCCGAGCTGCGCGCCATGGTGGAGGCCCACGTCGGCGGCGACGTCCAGAAGGCCACCGAGATCCACCAGAAGCTGCTCCCGGTCTTCACGGGCATGTTCCGCACCCAGGGCGTGATGACCACCAAGGCCGCCCTGTCCCTCCAGGGCCTGCCCGCCGGCCCGCTGCGCCTGCCCCTCATCGGACTGACCGACGAAGAGACGGCCCAGCTCAAGATCGATCTTGCCGCGGGCGGGGTACAGCTCTGACAACGGACTTCACAACTGAATAGGCAAGACCGAAACAGACAACAGCAAGTGCACGAATGACATGCGCGCCACGTGCCTGGGAGGTACGTGGCGTGCGTGGTGAAGGAGAACCTTTTGAGCCATCCGCACCCCGAACTCGGCCCACCGCCGAAGCTGCCCAAGGGCGGCCTCCGGGTCACCCCCCTGGGCGGCCTCGGCGAGATCGGCCGCAACATGACCGTCTTCGAGTTCGACGGCCGTCTCCTGATCGTCGACTGCGGCGTCCTCTTCCCCGAGGAGGAGCAGCCGGGCATCGACCTGATCCTGCCGGACTTCACGTCCATCCGGGACCGTCTCGACGACATCGAGGGCATCGTCCTCACCCACGGCCACGAAGACCACATCGGCGCCGTCCCGTACCTCCTCCGGGAGAAGCCGGACATCCCGCTGATCGGCTCCAAGCTGACGCTGGCCCTCATCGAGGCCAAGCTTCAGGAGCACCGCATCCGCCCCTACACCCTCGAGGTGAAGGAGGGCGAGCGCGAGAACCTGGGCCCCTTCGACTGCGAGTTCATCGCCGTCAACCACTCCATCCCGGACGCCCTGGCCGTCGCCATCCGCACCGACGCGGGTCTTGTCGTCGCCACCGGCGACTTCAAGATGGACCAGCTCCCGATGGACAACCGCCTCACCGACCTGCACGCCTTCGCGCGTCTGAGCGAGGAGGGCATCGACCTCCTCCTCTCGGACTCGACGAACGCCGAGGTCCCGGGCTTCGTCCCGCCGGAGCGCGACATCTCCAACGTGATCCGCGGCGTCTTCGCGGGCGCGCAGAAGCGGATCATCGTGGCCTCCTTCGCGAGCCACGTCCACCGCATCCAGCAGATCCTGGACGCCGCCCACGAGTACGGGCGCCGGGTCGCCTTCGTGGGCCGCTCCATGGTCCGCAACATGGGCATCGCCCGTGACCTGGGCTACCTGCGCGTGCCGGCCGGTCTGGTCGTCGACGTCAAGACCCTCGACGACCTGCCGGACGACGAGGTCGTGCTCGTCTGCACGGGCTCCCAGGGCGAGCCGATGGCGGCCCTGTCCCGCATGGCCAACCGCGACCACCAGATCCGGATCGTCCCCGGCGACACCGTGATCCTGGCGTCGTCCCTGATCCCGGGCAACGAGAACGCGGTCTACCGCGTGATCAACGGCCTGACCCGCTGGGGCGCCAACGTCGTGCACAAGGGCAACGCCAAGGTGCACGTCTCGGGCCACGCCTCCGCCGGCGAGCTGCTGTACTTCTACAACATCTGCAAGCCGCGGAACCTGATGCCGGTCCACGGCGAGTGGCGCCACCTGCGCGCCAACGCCGAGCTCGGCGCGATGACGGGTGTCCCGAAGGACCGCATCGTCATCGCCGAGGACGGCGTGGTCGTCGATCTGATCGACGGCAAGGCCCGCATCTCCGGCAAGGTCCAGGCCGGCTACGTGTACGTCGACGGCCTCTCGGTCGGCGACGTCACCGAGGCCTCCCTGAAGGACCGCCGCATCCTGGGCGACGAGGGCATCATCTCGGTCTACGTCGTGGTCGACAGCACCACCGGCAAGGTCGTGAGCGGCCCGAACATCCAGGCGCGCGGCTCCGGCATCGAGGACTCGGCCTTCGGTCCGGTCAGCGCGAAGATCGAAGAGGCGATCGCCCGCGCCGCCGCCGACGGCGTCGCGGAGCCGCACCAGATCCAGCAGCTCATCCGCCGGACCATGGGCAAGTGGGTGTCGGACAGCTACCGCCGCCGCCCGATGATCCTCCCGGTCGTGGTCGAGGTCTGACCTCGGCGTACGCGTCCGCGTACGTAGCGACCTCACTGGAGCGGGGCAACCGGATTTGCGTCCGGGGGCCCCGCTCCAGTACGTTTACGTCTCCACCTCGCAAGGAACCGGGCACACACGTGTGCCCGTTGCCGTGTGCGAGCGGGTGGCAATCAGCAGCCAGGGAAACCTGATAAAGTCTGATCCGCCCGAAAGGGAAAGGCCTCTCCGAAGGCCATCGGAATTCCAATCCAAGCCGGGAACGGCACGGAAAAGAATCTGATAGAGTCGGAACCGCCGGAAAGGGAAAGCGCGAAAGCGAAGGACCTGGAAAGCAAGCGAGAAAGACTCTGATAGAGTCTGAATCGCAAG
>NZ_JBWKEE010000020.1:0-173094 GCF_056435605.1 Streptomyces sp. NPDC043896 | reverse complement strand
AGTGCTGTCGCGAGGGTTTCGAGATCTGTCGTCACAAACGGATCAACGAGACCCTCGCTTCATGCACCCGAAGACTTCGGACTTACTCGTCTAGGCCGTGTCTTCTGGATCAGCTCGGGCGCGCGGCGCCGCCGCTTGGCCGCTGTGCGGGACGAGGGTCCCCGGCCCTCCCTTCGCCCGTTCCCCGGGGCTGCGCCCCGGACCCCGGCGCCCCGGACCCCGGCGGCGTTTGCGGCGACGGGCGCGCCCGGAAGGTCAGTCCTGCTTCAGGACGAATGACGTGCGGGCCACCGGGAGGCCCGGGGACTTGACCTCGACGACGTACGTGTCCGGGGCCGGGTTGCCCTGCGGAGGGTTCTGGCACTGGTCCGCCGCGCTCGGCTTGCGGTCCCATTCCACCGACTGCTTCGTCTCCCCCTGCGCCGGCATCCGGTAGAACGCGTTGGCCGCGCCCGTCGGGCAGTCGGCGGAGGACCAGACGGCCTTGGCGCCCGTCGTCTGGTAGATGGTCACGACCGCCTGCCTCGGGCCGAGTCCGAACTTGCAGGTGCTGCCCGAGGTGTTGCGGACGAGCAGTTCGAGACGGGGCTTCTCGTTCGTCTCGTACTCGTTCTTCACGCTCTTGACCTCCCACTGCAACGCGCTCGCCGGGCACGTCGGCAGCGGCGAGTCCGCCGGGACCTGCGCCGGGGCTCCGCCCGAGCCGCCGCCCGAGGAGGACGAGGCGCCGGAAGAGCTGCCCGCCGTACCGGAGTTGCCGGTGCCGCCCGGGTCGCCGTTCTTGTCCGGGCCCGCGGTGGAACCGGTACCGGTGCCCGACTCCGCGCGACCGCCCGGGGCCTGACTGATCGCCGGGCCGGAGCCGGAGGGGCCGGGGGTGATCGTGCGCACGGGTCCGGAGCCGTCGCCGCCGCCCTTGCCGTTCGTACTCGTCTTGCCGCCACCGGAACTGACGAACCATACGGCGAGCAGCGCGACGAGTGCGGCGACGGACGCCAGCACGGCCCTCCGCCGCCAGTAAATGGAGGAGGGGAGCGGCCCGACCGGATTGCGCAGAGATCCCACGCACCGAACCTTACGAGAACTCGTGCCGCGTTCAGCGCCCCACATGCCGCTCATCCGGCAGGTTTTGCCGATGATCATCCTGCGGGAGCATCCGGGAGCGGTCATTACCGGCCAGGGGTCCGACGTGGACGCGACGGGGCGCCGAGTACGGTCAGTGACCATGGACAGCTCCGACCTCTATCGCGACATCACCGACTTCGCCCACGCCACGCCCCATTGGGTGCAGACGGCCGTCGAGGTCTGGACCGAGTACGGCCTGCTGGTCTTCGGTCTGCTCTTCATATCCACCTGGTGGCGTGCGCGCGGGAGGAGCGCCGACGGCCCCCGGGCGCTGGCGCTGGCCGTGCTCGCGCCGCTGGTCACCGCCCTCGTGTACGTGGCCTCCGAGATGGTGAAGTCCACCGTCGACGAGGAGCGGCCCTGCCGGGCGGTGGCCGGGGCGGCCGCCTCCCTGGTGCCGTGCCCGCCGTACGGGGACTGGTCGTTCCCCAGCAACCACTCCGCCATCGCCGGGGCCGCCGCCGTCGCGCTGGCGCTGGCCGTTCCGCGCCTGGCCTGGCTGACCCTGCCGATGGGGCTGCTGATGGCCTTCTCCCGGGTCTTCGTCGGGGTGCACTACCCGCACGACGTCGGCATGGGCCTGCTGCTGGGGGCTTCGCTGACGGTCCTCGCCGTGGCGGCGCTGACCGGTCCGATGATCAGGCTCGTCACCGCCGTCCAGGGGAGCGGCAACCGCTTCGCCGTCTGGTTCACCGGTCCGGGCCCCGCGCGCCGGGCCTGAAACGTGCCAGGATGCCGTCTGCCATGACTGCATCCCCTTCACCATCGCCATCCCGCCCCTCCGCGCTCCACACCCCCGTCATCGCGTGGTTCGACGAGCACGCGCGCGATCTGCCCTGGCGCCGCCCCGAGGCCGGCCCCTGGGGGGTGATGGTCAGCGAGTTCATGCTCCAGCAGACCCCCGTCAGCCGGGTGCTGCCGGTGTACGAGCAGTGGCTCGCCCGGTGGCCCCGGCCCGCGGACCTGGCCGCCGAGGCGCCGGGTGAGGCCGTACGGGCCTGGGGGCGCCTCGGCTACCCCCGCCGGGCCCTGCGCCTGCACGGCGCGGCCGCGGCGATAACGGAACGGCACGGCGGCGACGTCCCCCGGGACCACGCGCAGCTGCTGGCGCTGCCCGGGATCGGGGAGTACACGGCCGCCGCGGTGGCCTCCTTCGCGTACGGGCAGCGTCACGCGGTGCTGGACACCAACGTGCGCCGGGTCTTCGCCCGCGCCGCGACCGGCGTCGAGTACCCGCCGAACGCCACCACCGCCGCCGAGCGGCGGCTGGCGCGGGAGCTGCTGCCCGGGGACGAGGCGACGGCGGCCCGCTGGGCGGCGGCCTCCATGGAGCTCGGCGCGCTGGTGTGCACCGCCAAGAACCCGGACTGCGTCCGCTGCCCGGTGGCGGCGCTGTGCGCGTGGCGGCTCGCGGGGAAGCCCGCGCACGACGGGCCGCCGCGGCGCGGTCAGACGTACGCCGGGACGGACCGGCAGGTGCGCGGCAAGCTGCTGGCGGTGCTCCGGGAGGCGGTGGGCCCGGTTCCGCAGGCGGTGCTGGACACGGTCTGGGACGAGCCGGTGCAGCGGGCGCGGGCGCTGGACGGCCTGGTCTCGGACGGGCTGGTGGAGCCCCTGGCGCAGGGGATGTACCGGCTGCCGCAGAGCTGACGCGGGACGGACCGCCGCAGGCCCGGCACGGATCGGGATCCACTCGAAGCTGACTCGAAGATTCCGTTTCGGGCCGGGAAACCGCAGCTCACGGGCGCTGTTACACAACCTACGGGTGTCCGTGCGCCCACCGCAGGCTGACCCGCACAGTGCCGTGACAACCCCTACGTAACTTCGGACCCGTAAGACGGAGACGGGGACGGCAGCGGAGGCGGTCTGTATGGCGCACGGAGAGGTACTCGAGTTCGAGGAGTACGTACGCACTCGGCAGGACGCCCTCCTGCGCAGTGCCCGGCGCCTGGTCCCGGACCCCACCGACGCCCAGGACCTGCTCCAGACCGCCCTCGTGCGCACCTACGGCCGCTGGGACGGCATCGCCGACAAGTCCCTGGCCGACGCCTACCTGCGCCGCGTCATGATCAACACCCGGACGGAGTGGTGGCGGGCCCGCAAGCTCGACGAGGTCCCCACCGAGCAGCTCCCGGACGCCTCCGTCGAGGACGGATCCGACCAGCGCGCCGACCGTGCCCTGCTCATGGACATCCTCAAGGTGCTCGCGCCCAAGCAGCGCAGTGTCGTGGTGCTGCGACACTGGGAGCAGATGAGCACCGAGGAGACGGCCGCGGCGCTCGGGATGTCGGCGGGAACCGTGAAGAGCACACTGCACCGCGCCCTGGCCCGGCTCCGTCAGGAGCTGGAGAGCCGGGACCTGGACATGCGTGCCCTGGAACGCGGTGACCACACCACGCGCTACGAGGGGCGGGAGCGGTGCGCGGCCTGAACGGCCAAAGCCTGAGCGGAAGAAGCTCGCTGGTGCTCATGTCGGCGGGGACCACGGTCCTCGTCGGCACAGTGCTGTTCGCGGCCGGTTGCTCCGCGGGCGGCACCGGCCTGCGCGACGGCGGCCCCGCGCGCACCGATCCGGTCGCGCGCAGCAACCAGCCCACGGGCGGCCCCACCAAGCCGCCGGCCCCCGGGCACTCCGCCGCCGCGTCCACCGGCAGCCCCGTCAAGCGGGTCGACCCGGTCGCCCTGCTGAAGGCCGACCCCAAGGTCAGCGCCGAGATCAAACGGGACCTGAAGCCCTGCACCGGCAAGGATTTCCCGATCGACGTCAGCTACGGGAAGATCACCGGCAGCACCGCGGTCGACGTCGTCGTCAACGTCCTGTCCTGCGCCGACGCCATGGGCCGCGGCTCGTACGTGTACCGCTCCGACGGCGGGAAGTACGAGAATGTGTTCAC
The DNA here is from genome assembly GCF_056435605.1 of Streptomyces sp. NPDC043896. Taxonomy (NCBI): domain Bacteria; kingdom Bacillati; phylum Actinomycetota; class Actinomycetes; order Kitasatosporales; family Streptomycetaceae; genus Streptomyces; species Streptomyces sp. NPDC043896. Next base: position 169,075 of record NZ_JBWKEE010000020.1, on the reverse strand, counting down.
GGACGAGCAGAAGCCGGTCTACGCCGAGATCGACCGGGGCGACCTGGTGGTCAGCAAGCCCGTCTACGGGCAGGACGCCGCACCCTCCGAACCGTCCGGCGAAGACGTGATCACGTACCGCTGGAACGGCGAACGGTTCGCCGAACAGGACCGCGTGCACTCGGAATACAGCAACGTGTTCAACCCCGGGATGCAGCCGGCCCCGGCCGTCTCGCCGAAGAACTGACCCGCGGAAGAGCTGATCCGCACCGACCGATGGAACCGGAGTGAGGCTGGGCATGGCCGAGACCCACGTGCTGTTCGTGGAGGACGACGACGTCATCCGCGAAGCCACGACCCTGGCGCTGGAACGCGACGGCTTCGTGGTCACCGCCATGCCCGACGGCCTGTCCGGCCTGGAGTCCTTCCGGGCGGACCGCCCCGACATCGCCCTGCTCGACGTCATGGTGCCCGGCATGGACGGCGTGAGCCTGTGCCGCCGCATCCGCGACGAGTCCACCGTCCCCGTGATCATGCTGTCGGCGCGCGCCGACTCCATCGACGTGGTCCTGGGCCTGGAGGCGGGCGCCGACGACTACGTCACCAAGCCCTTCGACGGCTCGGTCCTCGTCGCCCGCATCCGCGCCGTGCTGCGCCGCTTCGGCCACGCCGGCGGCGCCCAGAACGGCGCGAACGGCTCAGGCGACGCGGACGGGTCCGGCGAGCGCGGGGTCCTCTCCTTCGGCGACCTCGAAGTCGACACCGAGGGCATGGAGGTCCGCAAGGCCGGAGCCCCCGTCGCCCTCACCCCCACCGAGATGCGGCTGCTGCTGGAGTTCTCCTCCGCGCCCGGCACCGTCCTCTCCCGCGACCGGCTCCTGGAGCGGGTGTGGGACTACGACTGGGGCGGCGACACCCGCGTCGTGGACGTCCACGTCCAGCGGCTGCGCACCAAGATCGGACAGGACCGGATCGAAACGGTCCGAGGCTTCGGATACAAGCTCAAGGCATGAGTAGAACCGCATGAGGCGAGTCACCCTCCGTACGGGGATCCGCTGGAAGATCACGCTCGCCATCGCCGCCGTCGGCGCCCTCACCGCGCTCGCCCTGAGCCTGGTGGTGCACAGCGCTGCCCGCGTGTCGATGCTGGAGAGCGCCCGCGACCAGGAACTGGAGCGCGTCCAGTACATCGCCCGCACCCCCGACGCGGGCCGCAAGCCCATCTGGGGCGCCAAGATCAACGACCCCGAGCTCCCCGCCGAGCTGCGCGAGAAGGCCCGCTCGGGGCGGCGCGGCACCTACATCCACGAGTCCCCCAAGCGGGTCCCCGAGGTGTGGGCGGCCGTACCCCTCGGCAACGGGCAGGTGCTCTCCATGCACCACCCGTTCCGCGAGAGCGCCAACATGGTGCGCGACCTCGACCGGGCCCTCGTCGTCGGCTCCCTCGCCGTGGTGATCGGCGGCTCCGCACTGGGCGTGCTCATCGGCGGCCAGATCTCCCGCCGGCTGCGCCAGGCCGCGGCAGCGGCGCAGCGGGTGGCGCACGGGGACCCCGAGGTACGCGTACGCGACGCCGTGGGCGGCGTCGTACGGGACGAGACGGACGACCTCGCACGGGCCGTGGACGCCATGGCGGACGCCCTCCAGCAGCGGCTCGAAGCCGAACGCCGGGTGACGGCCGACATCGCGCACGAGCTGCGGACCCCGGTGACGGGCCTGCTCACGGCGGCGGAACTGCTGCCCCCGGGCCGGCCGACGGAGCTGGTGCGCGACCGCGCGCAGGCGATGCGGGTGCTGGTCGAGGACGTGCTGGAGGTGGCCCGGCTGGACAGCGCGTCCGAACGCGCCGAGCTCCAGGAGGTGGCGCTCGGCGAGTTCGTCAGCCGACGCGTGTCGGCGCTGATGCCGGAGGCCTCGGTACGGGTCGTCGCCGACGAGATCGTCAGCACCGACCCGCGCCGCCTGGAGCGGATCCTCGGGAACCTGCTGGCCAACGCCTCGCGGTACGGGCGGGCACCGATCCAGGTCGACGTCGAGGGCCGCGTCGTCCGCGTCCGGGACCACGGGCCCGGCTTCCCCGAGGCCCTGCTGCGCGAGGGCCCCAGCCGCTTCCGCACCGGATCCACGGACCGGGCGGGCGTCGGCCACGGGCTCGGACTGACCATCGCGGAGGGGCAGGCCCGCGTCCTGGGCGCCCGCCTCACCTTCCGCAACGTGGCCGCGCCGGGCGGCGCGGAGAGCGAGGGCGCCGCGGCCGGTGCGGTGGCGGTGCTGTGGCTGCCGGAACACGCCCCGACGGCGACGGGCAGCTTCCCGATCATCCAGCTCCCGGGCTGACCCCTCGGCCGCCCCCGCCCGGCCCGCGTCCGACCCGGGGCACTCCCCGGGCCGGGACGATGTTCTAGCATCCGTGCCATGACTGACGGTACGGATCGCCCGAACAGCCCCCAGCCCGGCCCCGCCTCGGGGAGCGGCGGCTACGGATTCCCGCCGCAGACGCCGAACCCCTACCAGCCGGGCCCCGCGCAGGGGCAGCCGGCCGCAGGGGGCTTCGGCCCGCCCCTTGCCCAGCCGCAGCCCCCGCTCGGCGGCGGCGAACCGTTTCCCCCGGTGTCCCCCGCCCCCGCCTCCTCCTCCACCCCGGACTGGCAGGCCATGGCCGACGCCACCGAGGCCCAGCAGCGCAAGCGCAAGCGGCTGACCATCGGGATCGGGGCGCTCGCCGTCGTCCTGGTGGCGGGCGGCGCGGGGTTCTTCGTACTGAACGGCTCCGACGACCCGAAGGACCCGCCGGCCGTCGCCGCCTCGGGCTCCCCCAGCGCCTCGGGCGGCACCTCCTCCCCGTCCCCGGACGGCAAGACCCCCGAGGACGACTCCCCCACCGTGCCGGGCGAACCGAACCTGCTGCGCGACCGCAGCGGGAAGATGGGCATAGCCCTGGGCCCGGGCGCCTCGCTGGGAGAACTGGCCAAGCGGACCGAGGTCCGCTTCAAGGGCACGGCGGACTCCTACGCCCAGGGCGCTGAGGCGGCCGTGGACGTCACGAAGAGCTTCACCGTCTCCACCCGCGCCTACAACGTGGCCGAGAACGGCTCGCGCATGGCGGTCAGCCAGGGTGACGGGGACTCGTACTCGTTCGAGCTCGGCTTCGAGGTCGTGAACGGCAAGAAGGCCTGGGTGTTCCGGGTGCAGACCGGCGACAAGGGCCAGGCGGCGACGGCCCAGCAGGTCATCGCGGACAACGTGGACACGACCCGCCAGTGGACCCTGCTGACCGGCACCTACGACGCGGAGAAGAAGACGATCGCCCTCTGGGTGGACGACAAGCAGGCCGGCCAGGCGCAGGTCTCCGGCATCTGGGCCGGTCCCGGACCCCTCCAGCTGGGCCGGGCCCGCCACCACGGGATCTGGAGCGCCGCGTGGGACGGGCCGCTGGACCACATCCGGATCTTCGACCAGGCCCTGGGCCAGGAGCAGATCACGGGCCTGAAGAACAACAAGATCGGGAAGGCGAAGCCGACCCACTCCTGGCTGATCTGAGCCCGCGGGGTCAGATGGTGACGCCGGCGTTCCGCAGGAAGGCCACCGGGTTCACGGCCGAGCCGTAGTTCGGGGTGGTGCGGATCTCGAAGTGCAGGTGCGGGCCGCTGGAGTTGCCGGTGTTGCCGGACAGCGCGATCTGCTGGGCCGCGGAGACCTTCTGGCCGATCTTGACCTGGATCCTCGACAGGTGCGCGTACTGGGAGTACGTGTTGTTCGCGTGCTTGATCACGATGGCGTTGCCGTACGCGGGGCCGTCGCCGCCGCCGTTCGGGCCGGCCTTCACGACGGTGCCGGAGCCCGCGGCCTTGACCGGGGTGCCGGTCGGGACGGCGAAGTCCTGGCCGGAGTGCTTGTTCGTCCACATGTTGCCGCCCTTGCCGAAGGTCGCGGAGAGCGTGTAACGCTCGACCGGCTTGGCCCACAGGGCGGTCTTCGCGGCGGCGGCCTTGGCGGCCGCGGCCTTCGCGGCGGCGGCCTTGGCCTGGGCGTCGGCCTGCGCCTGCACGGCGGCGACCTCGGCGGAGGCGGACAGGGTGCTGGGGGCCTCGTCGGCGAAGGCGGCGGTCGTCCCGGCCCCGAGAGCCAGCACCGCACCGAGACCGGTGGCGGCGAGGGCGATACGGGTACGGCGGGTGCTGACGCGCTTCGCGGACATGTGGAGACCTCCGGGGCCGGGGACAAGGGCGTGTTCGGGCAAGAAAGATCCCGGCGCTGCGGACCGAACCGCCACTGCCGGGCTTGCCCCACCTTGGTAACCCGCGCCCCCGGGCTTCCCCAAACGTCCCTTTTACTACCCCGTCTCGTAGCCGAGAGGTCGATCTCCACCCCCTTGACGGCCCCCACCCTGCACCTACGCAGGGACAAACCAGGACAGCAAAACCTACGAGAGGTCCTAGTAGGTCCGATTTGCCCTGTGCGGCTTGTCACCGCCCCCGGGACGTTCGCCCCCCACATCAGGGCCCAACGCCCCGCAACCGGCACGGGTGAAGCGCCATACCCCCGGGCTGCATCAGGGAGGGCAGGGGGCTTCCCGTCAGTCCCATCGTCCTTCCGGTTCGGCCCGGTCCCTCAAGGGCGCTCCCTCCGGTCGCGTCGCTACGCGATGGCCTTCGCGGCCACCCTTGACAGACCGACCCGCCCCGGAAAGCCGAAAGACTGCCGGGAAACCCCCAAAAGAACGGCACGTCCAGAGGAGGAGGGACGGGCCTGTCATGGACGAGACGAGGGACCGGGCCATGGCCCGCCGGGCAACCGGGCCCCCAGAGGCCGAGATCCGGGGCCGCAGGGGCTCTACCTGCACGGAAGGACGACAGGACCGTCCTCCGGACCACCCAGGCGCGGCAGATCGCTACGCGCTCCTCCCGGCCGAGCGTCCACCACCCGTCTGGGGCTGATACCTGCACCAGAGGTTGATCAGAGCAGTCCAGGTTGCAGGTGGGCGCGGCAGATCGCTACGCGCTCCTCTTGTCTCGGCGCCTGGCCGCCATCCCGGGGCCTGAGAGCCTCCCCGGGGGCCATAAACCAGCGCAAGACGGCCGCCGGACGCCGGACCGAGAGAAAGTGTGTAGCGATCTGACGCGCCCACCGTCTCCCATGGCCTCCTGCTCGCCCAGTGGTGCAGGCACCAGCCCCGGACGGCCGCCGGACGCCAAGCAGAGAGGAGCGCGTAGCGAACTGGTGCGCCTGGGTGGTCCGCAGGTTGATCTGGTCGTCCTTCCGTGCAGGTAGCCGCGCCCCCGGCCCTGAACCAGGAATCAAGGCCGCCCGGATGCCCGGCAGGCCGGCCCCAGGCCCCTCGCCCATCACTGACGGGGCCGCTCCTCCCTCTCTTGCCCCGTGACCGTTCTTCTGGGGGTTTCCCGGCAGTCTTTCGGCTTTCCGGGGCGGGACGGCCTGTCAAGGGTCGCCGAAGGCGATCACGAAGTGACGCGAACGCAGTGAGCGCCCTTTACAGGCCGGCACGACACGGAACGACGATGGGACTGACGGGAAACCCCCAGCCCCTCCCCGGCTCCGCCCAAGGGGCCACCGCCCCCGGACCCCGCCCCCCACCACCCCGCCCAACCCAAAGGGGCGGCCCCGGGACCTTGTGGTCCCGGGGCCGCCCCTCAGTACTGCCCGTCGGTGCTTACGCGCCCTTCGAGAGGTCCGGGCCGGAGCCCGTCGCCTCGATCGGGGGGAGGTCCGGCAGGGCCGACTTCTCCTCACCGCGGAAGGTGAACTTGGCTTCCTCGCCCTCACCCTCCACGCCGACGACCACGATGTGGCCCGGACGCAGCTCGCCGAAGAGGATCTTCTCCGACAGCAGGTCCTCGATGTCGCGCTGGATGGTCCGGCGCAGCGGGCGCGCACCCATGATCGGGTCGTAGCCGCGCTTGGCCAGGAGCTGCTTCGCGTCACCGCTGAGCTCGATGCCCATGTCGCGGTCCTTGAGGCGCTCGTCCACCTTGGCGATCATCAGGTCGACGATCTGGATGATGTCTTCCTGGCTGAGCTGGTGGAAGACGACCGTGTCGTCGACACGGTTCAGGAACTCGGGCCGGAAGTGCTGCTTGAGCTCTTCGTTGACCTTCGCCTTCATCCGGTCGTAGCCGGTCTTGACGTCGCCCTGGGCGGCGAAGCCCAGGTTGAAGCCCTTGGAGATGTCCCGCGTACCCAGGTTGGTCGTCATGATGATGACCGTGTTCTTGAAGTCCACGACCCGGCCCTGGGAGTCGGTCAGGCGACCGTCCTCCAGGATCTGGAGAAGGGAGTTGAAGATATCCGGGTGCGCCTTCTCGACCTCGTCGAAGAGGACGACGGAGAACGGCTTCCGGCGGACCTTCTCGGTCAGCTGGCCGCCCTCTTCGTAGCCCACGTAGCCGGGGGGCGAGCCGAAGAGGCGGGAAACCGTGTGCTTCTCGCTGAATTCCGACATGTCGAGGGAGATCAGCGCGTCCTCGTCGCCGAAGAGGAATTCGGCGAGCGTCTTCGAGAGCTCGGTCTTACCGACACCGGACGGACCGGCGAAGATGAACGAGCCACCGGGGCGCTTCGGGTCCTTCAGGCCGGCCCGCGTACGGCGGATCGCCTGCGAAAGCGCCTTGATGGCGTCCTTCTGGCCGATGACGCGCTTGTGGAGCTCGTCCTCCATGCGCAGCAGACGCGAGGACTCCTCCTCGGTCAGCTTGAAGACGGGAATGCCGGTCGCGGTCGCGAGGACCTCGGCGATGAGCTCGCCGTCGACCTCGGCGACGACGTCCATGTCGCCGGCCTTCCATTCCTTCTCGCGCTTGGACTTCGCGGCGAGCAGCTGCTTCTCCGAGTCACGGAGCGAAGCGGCCTTCTCGAAGTCCTGGGAGTCGATGGCCGACTCCTTGTCGCGGCGGACGGCCGCGATCTTCTCGTCGAACTCGCGGAGGTCCGGCGGTGCGGTCATCCGGCGGATGCGCATCCGGGAGCCGGCCTCGTCGATCAGGTCGATCGCCTTGTCCGGCAGGAAGCGGTCCGAGATGTACCGGTCGGCCAGGGTCGCGGCCTGGACCAGCGCCTCGTCCGTGATCGACACCCGGTGGTGGGCCTCGTAGCGGTCGCGCAGGCCCTTGAGGATCTCGATGGTGTGCGGGAGCGAGGGCTCCGCCACCTGGATCGGCTGGAAGCGGCGCTCCAGGGCCGCGTCCTTCTCGAGGTGCTTGCGGTACTCGTCGAGCGTCGTGGCGCCGATGGTCTGGAGCTCGCCTCGGGCCAGCATGGGCTTGAGGATGCTGGCGGCGTCGATCGCGCCCTCGGCGGCGCCCGCACCCACGAGGGTGTGGAGCTCGTCGATGAACAGGATGATGTCGCCGCGGGTGCGGATCTCCTTGAGGACCTTCTTCAGGCGCTCCTCGAAGTCACCGCGGTAGCGGGAGCCGGCGACCAGGGCACCCAGGTCGAGCGTGTAGAGGTGCTTGTCCTTGAGGGTCTCGGGGACCTCGCCCTTGACGATGGCCTGGGCCAGGCCCTCGACGACGGCGGTCTTGCCGACGCCGGGCTCGCCGATGAGGACGGGGTTGTTCTTGGTCCGGCGGGACAGGACCTGCATGACCCGCTCGATCTCCTTCTCGCGCCCGATGACCGGGTCGAGCTTGGATTCGCGGGCAGCCTGGGTGAGGTTGCGGCCGAACTGGTCGAGGACCAGCGAGGTCGAGGGGGTGCCCTCGGCCGGGCCGCCTGCGGTGGCCGACTCCTTGCCGCCCCCGGTGTAGCCGGAGAGCAGCTGGATGACCTGCTGCCGGACCCTGTTCAGATCGGCGCCCAGCTTCACGAGGACCTGGGCGGCGACGCCCTCGCCCTCGCGGATCAGGCCGAGCAGGATGTGCTCGGTGCCGATGTAGTTGTGGCCGAGCTGGAGGGCCTCTCGGAGCGAAAGCTCCAGGACCTTCTTCGCCCGCGGGGTGAAGGGGATGTGCCCGGACGGGGCCTGCTGGCCCTGACCGATGATCTCCTCAACCTGCTGGCGAACAGCCTCGAGCGAAATCCCGAGGCTCTCCAGGGCCTTAGCGGCGACACCCTCACCCTCGTGGATCAAGCCCAGGAGGATGTGCTCGGTGCCGATGTAGTTGTGGTTGAGCATCCGGGCTTCTTCCTGAGCCAGGACGACAACCCGCCGCGCGCGGTCGGTGAACCTCTCGAACATCGTTTATCGCTCCTCAGAGCGGTCGGGCAGTTCGGGGTCGGTCCCCGCCCTGTCCTTCCGCATGCTAGTCCCGCGGGACGGGACAGCTCATTCCAACTGCCGACATCCGTCCACGGCTCACCCCCACGTCGGTGAGGAAAACCGGCTGTAAGAGCCGACTACTGCTCCAACTCGATGGTGCGAGACGATGTTCCCGCAGGCCAGGCAGATACCCGTCACAGGTGTACGCCGATGGCGAACGGAACACGCTCAAATCAGCGTGTCGCCCCGATCCACTAGGAATGTCTTACCCGTAAGGACTGACAGTCCATGCCGGTGGGCACGGTTCCCTCCGCTACGGGCGAACACGCTTGTGTCCCGAATGTGGGACGCCGCTCGACGGAGGTTTACGCTCCGCATTGGTGCGGGCGCGCCGCGTAACCCGTGGGCGCGTGCCGGAGTTGCTCCGGTCATGTCCCTCAGCACCGTGAGCGTCCCCTCGCCCCGCGTCCCGTCCGAGGACTCCGAGGACTCCGAGGACCCCGAGGACGGCACCCGCGCCTGGTACGAGCGGGTGCTCGGCTGGAGCTGCGCGGGCGGGCCGCCGCCCCAGCTGGTCACCGGGGTCCGGTTCGACGTGCTGGAGCTGCCTTCCGACGCCGGGGCCGCGCTGTTGCGCCGTCCCGGATTCGCCTCCACCGGTCCGGTGGCCGTGATGGGGCGCCGGATGCGCTTCCTGGTCGCCCCGGGCTCCGCCGAGGAGCTGGAGGGGCTGCTCGACTGGCTGGAGTGGGGCGGGGTGGCACTGGACCTGACCGCCTTGGGTGCGGGGGGCAGGATCACCGCCCCCGTGCCGCCGGGGCGGGCGCCGGGAGAGGGCCTTCGGGGGGCCGCCGTGTGGCTGCGGCCCCCGGAGCCGGGGTGTGAGGCGTCGTTGCCCGCCCTGCCCGGTGCGGGGCGGGGCGGCTGGGCCGGGCCCGGACTCTGTGCGGAGCCGGCCGGACCCGATCTCGTACGCCTGGTGGCCGCGGCGGCGACGGAATGCCACCGCGCCCGCCTGGGTCGGCGTACGCCTCAGCCCTTGGCGTTCTCGTAGGCCTCGCGGATCTCGGCGGGAACACGGCCGCGGTCGTTGACGCTGAGGCCCTGGGCCTTGGCCCACGCGCGGATCTCGGCGGTGTCCGGGCTGCCCGGAGCGGCGGCCGCGCGGCCCTTGGCGCGGCCGGTGGAGGCGCGCCCGCCGGTACGGCGGCCGGCCTTCACGAAGTCCTCCAGCGCACCGCGGAGCTTTTCAGCGTTGGCGGTGGTGAGGTCGATCTCGTAGGTCTTGCCATCCAGAGCGAACGTCACGGTCTCGTCCGCCGTGCCACCGTCGAGGTCGTCGACAAGAAGGACCTGAACCTTCTGTGCCACCGGATTTCCTTTCATCGAAAATGCAGTACGCGGAAAGGAAACCGCTTTTGCCTGGAAAACACAAACCCCCGTCGAGAGGTTCAGGGCCGCAACAAGGCGGGAAACGTGCGCGATTCGGACATAGGCCACAGGAGCGCCGGGCCCTGTAATAGCCGCCGCGATCGATCAGAGGTGCAGCAGCATCCGGCTGTTGCCCAAGGTGTTCGGCTTCACTCGTTCGAGACCGAGGAACTCGGCGACTCCCTCGTCATAGGAACGCAGGAGCTCCATGTAGACATCGGTCTCCACCGCGGTCTCGCCGATCTCGACGAAGCCGTGCTTCGCGAAGAAGTCCACTTCGAAGGTCAGGCAGAATACCCGGCTCACCCCGACCCGGCGGGCGGTCTCCAACAACTTGGCGAGCACCCGGTGCCCCACACCGGCGCCCTTCAAGTCGCGGTCGACCGCGAGCGTGCGCACTTCGGCGAGGTCTTCCCACATGACGTGGAGAGCGCCGCAGCCCACCACCTGCCCGTCGGAGTCGCGTTCCGCGACCCAGAACTCCTGGATGCCCTCGTAAAGGGCCACGGGGGCTTTGTCGAGGAGGATCCGCTGCTGCACGTACTGGTCGAGCAGGCGGCGCAGCGCCGGAACATCACCGGTGCGCGCTCGGCGGATCGTCACTGTTTTCGCGTCGTCTGTGGTGGAAAGCTCTCCCATACCCGGACGCTATCGCCCCGGGTCGGTCCCCTGCGCGCCGGAGTCCCCTTCCGGCGCGGCCGTGGCCTGCGTTCCGCCGGCCGTGCCGGTCTCGGGGTCGGGTTCGTCGTGCTGGACGATGCGGACGGCGTCGCGGAGGGCCTCGCGCTGTTCCGGGGACATCATGCCGAAGAAGGCGACGAGGGCGGCCGCCGGGTTGTCGCTGGTCGACCAGGCTTCGTTCATCAGTGCGGCCGAGTAGGCGGCGCGGGTGGAGACCGCCGTATATCGATAGGCGCGGCCTTCGGCTTCCCGCCGGACCCAGCCCTTCTGATGGAGATTGTCCATAACGGTCATGACCGTGGTGTAGGCGATGGACCGTTCCTGCTGGAGGTCCTCCAGGACTTCCCGAACGGTGACCGGGCGGTTCCACTGCCACACCCGCGTCATCACTGCGTCTTCGAGTTCTCCCAAGGGGCGAGGCACAGCAGCACGATAGTGCGGATTGCGGCGAATTGCCCGACTATTCGCCGCAACGCGCGGTGGAAAACCCGGGTGGGGGTTACTTCACTTCTGCGACTGCTGGCCGGCCTCGGCACGGGCGATCGCGGCGTCGACCACCGCGTCTTCCTTGGCCTTGTTGGCACCGCCCTGGGTCTTCACGATCGTCACGACGAGTGCGATGAAAAACGCGGCCATCACGAAGGGGGGCACGAGCGCGGAGACGTAGTCCATGCCCCCAGCGTAGCTACACCGCCGCGCGTCCCGCCGACGGGGGCGGGGTGGGCTTGCGGCGCGGCGGGAAGACGTCGCCCGGGGTGGGCACCGGGCGGGCGGGCGTCCCGGGCTCCTTCACCGGGGCCGGCTTCGGCGGGGGCGGGGGCGGCTGGTCCTTGCCGCCGGGCAGGGCCAGCAGGCGGGTGCGCGGGGCGGGGGCGGTCGCCGGGGCGGTCCCGGTCGCGAGCCGGCGGCGTACGGAGCGCTCGGCGACGGCCTGGGCCCGGCGGAGCACGGCGCCCGCGAGCGGGTTGGCCCGCAGGGCGCGCAGGGCGGCGAGGTCGTCGGGCCGGGGCTCGTAGCCGGCCGCCAGGGCGTCCTGGAGCAGCTCCAGGTAGCCGGACAGGCTCCCGGGCAGGGCCGCCCGGTAGCGGGCGAGATCGTCGAGCAGGAAGGCTCTGAGCCTGCCCGCCTCCAGGACCGCGTCGTCCACCGACGCCGCGAGGCGCAGGCAGTCCTGGACCTCGGAAGCCGTCAGGGGGGCCGTGGAGGACTGGAGGGCGTGGGCGAGGGAACGCCTGAGCACGTGCAGCTCGGCGGCGCTGAACGCCATGCCGCCGCGGGATCCGTAAGGCGTGGGCATGGGGCGAAGATACGCGCTAATCGGACAAAATCCCCTGAGGGTGCGGGATTGCGGCGCGGCGGAAACCCACGCCGCCCCCTCCGGGCGGTTCAGCCGGTCTCTTTGACGGCCTTCACGAATTCCGCCCAGGCGGCGTGGGTCGTGGCCATCACGAGGTGCGCCGGGTCGGCCCGGTCCGCCACGCGCACCAGGGTGCCGGGCGCGGCCGCCACGTAGACGCAGGCGTCACCGGCGCCGCAGTAGGACGATTTGCGCCAGTCGGGGCGAGCGTTCGCGGTCATGGTGTCTCCTCCGCAAGGACGAGGTCGCGGTGCTTCTCGAGCGTGACGCTATCTCCACGAGAGGCACACTCCGGCCAGTTCCGGTAAAAAACCCGGTCGTCGGAAAGTACGGCCGCCAAGAATACGCTCCGTCGTTCACTCCACCGGGAAGGCGTACGCGATCTCGTAGCGGGAGTCGGGGATGACCAGGTCGGCGGTCTCCACGGGGCGCCCGTCGGAGTCGATGTACGTGCGCTCGACCTCGGTGATCAGCGCGCCGAGGCTGATCCCCAGCAGGTTGGCCTGGTTCTGGTTGGCGCGCGAGGGGCGCGGCACCTCCACCACCGAGGTGACGGTGATGCCGATGGAGCGCATCCGCGCCACCACCCCGGCACCGCGCAGTTCGCCCACTTCCGGGAGGACGATCGGGGTTCCGGAGGTGATGGCGAGGGGTTCCCAGGACTCGGAGAGTTCGGCGGGGCTGCCGTCGGCCATGAACTCGTAGCGGGTCATCACGCAGGGGGAGCCGGGCTCGATGGCCAGGCGGGCGGCGATCCGCTCGGGCGCCGGGACCTGCGGCAGGGTCTTGGAGTCCCAGGAGGCGGCGATGCCGTGCGCGGCGGCCTCCGAACGGAAGGTGTTGCCGGAGCCGAGGACCCGGCGGCGGGTGCGGAGCATCCGCATCCGCCGGCGCGGGGTGCGCACGTACGTGCCGGAACCGGCGCGTCCCTCCAGGAAGCCCTCGATGATGAGCTGTTCCATGGCCCGCTGGGTGACGCCCTGCCCGACGGAGTACTCCTCCGCGAACCGGGCGCGGGAGGGGAGCCGGTCGCCGATCGCCCACTCGCCCGCCTCGATGCGGGTCCGGAGCGATGCGACCACCTGCAAGTACGGTGATTTACGGGGCATTTGGGCCGTCCTGTGCCGTCTCGGCTGTGCCGCTTCGGGAGGGTGTGCGTCCGACGCCGACAAGCTAACCGATCAGGTTCAAGCTGAGGACTCCGCATGACGTTCCGCTACCGCGCGGTGTGGCCCCCGCCCTTGGGCGGGGGCCCCATCCACGGCCGGATCAGTCGAAGTTGGGCGCGTTCCGCTCGTACACCAGACGCAGACCGATCAGGGTCAGCCACGGCTCGTGGTCGTCGATCACCGACGCCTCGCCCAGGACGATCGGCGCCAGCCCGCCGGTCGCGATGACGCGGACGTCGTCCGGGTCGCCGCCCGGACCCGCCAGCTCGCGCGCCATCCGGTTGACGATCCCGTCGACCTGGCCCGCGAACCCGTACACCACGCCCGACTGCATCGCCTCGACCGTGGACTTCCCGATCACGTTCCGCGGCCGGGCCAGCTCGATCTTGCGGAGCTGCGCCCCGCGCACACCGAGCGCCTCCATCGAGATCTCAATGCCCGGGGAGATCACCCCGCCCACGTACTCGCCCCGCGCGGACACCGCGTCGAAGGTGGTGGCCGTACCGAAGTCCACGACGATCGCCGGGCCCCCGTACAGCTCGACGGCGGCCACCGCGTTGATGATGCGGTCCGCGCCGACCTCCTTCGGGTTGTCCATCAGGATCGGCACGCCCGTCTTGATCCCGGGCTCCACCAGCACCGCGGGCACGTCGCCGTAGTAGCGGCGGGTGACCTCGCGCAGCTCGTGCAGGACCGACGGGACCGTCGCGCAGATCGCGATGCCGTGGATCCCGTCGCCGAGCTCGCTGCCGAGCATCGGGTGCATGCCCATCAGGCCCTGCATCAGCACGGCCAGCTCGTCGGCCGTGCGGCGCGGGTCGGTCGAGACCCGCCAGTGCTCGACGATCTCGTCACCGTCGAACAGGCCCAGGACCGTGTGGGTGTTGCCCACGTCGATGGTGAGCAGCATCGGGTTACACCGCCTCGCGCAGGTCGAGGCCGATGTCCAGGATCGGCGAGGAGTGCGTCAGCGCGCCCACCGCCAGGTAGTCCACGCCGGTCTCCGCGTAGGCGCGGGCCGTCTCCAGGGTCAGCCGGCCCGAGGACTCCAGGACGGCGCGGCCCGCGACGATCGTCACGGCCTCCTCCGTCTCCGGGACGGTGAAGTTGTCCAGCAGGATCAGGTCGGCGCCCGCGTCCACGACCTCGCGGACCTGGTGCATCGTGTCGACCTCGACCTCCACCGGGACGTCCGGGAACGCCTCGCGGACGGCCTTGAAGGCCTGGGCGACGCCGCCCGCCGCGACCACGTGGTTGTCCTTGACCAGCGCCGCGTCCGACAGGGACATGCGGTGGTTGACGCCGCCGCCGCAGCGGACCGCGTACTTCTCCAGCGAGCGCAGGCCCGGCGTGGTCTTGCGGGTGTCGCGGACCTTGGCCTTCGTGCCGTCCAGGACGTCCGCCCAGCGGCGGGTGGCCGTCGCGATGCCGGACAGCCGGCACAGGATGTTCAGCGCGCTGCGCTCGGCCGTCAGCAGGTCGCGGGTCCGGGCGCGTACGGACAGCAGCAGCTGTCCGGCCTCGACCTTGTCGCCGTCCTCGGCGTGCCGTTCGACCTCGAAGGCCTCCGTGCAGACCACGGAGAACACGGCCTCGGCGATCCGCAGCCCGGCCACCACGCCGGCCTCGCGGGCCACGAAGTCGGCGATGGCCTCGGCCTCTTCGGAGACGGTCGCGACGGTGGTCACGTCGACCCCGCCGTCCAGGTCCTCGGACAGCGCCATGTGCGCGATGTCCTCGACCTCGATCGGGTCGAGGCCCGCGTCCGCCAGCAGCTGGGCGAGCGCCGGGTCGAGACCGCTCTCCTCGCCGTCACCGCAGCCGCAGTCGTCGCCGCAGCCGCCTTCGTTCTGCTCGATCAGGGGGAGTTCGGGGGTGCTCACGGTCACTTCTCCAGGCTGAGGGGGTGGTGTACGGACGGGAAGTCCGCGGAGTCGGTGGGGGTGACGACCAGCGCGCGCCGCTCGGTCCGCGAGAGCCGCACCACGAGGTGGCGGCGCCAGTCGGCGTCGTCCCGGTCGGGGTGGTCCTCGCGCCAGTGGCAGCCGCGGGTCTCGGCGCGGCGCTGGGCGGCGGCCACCAGGACGCGGGCCACGCACAGCAGGTTCGTCGCCTCCCAGGTGTCCACGCCCGGCACGGCGGTCTTGCCCTGGCTCTCCAGCTCGCCCAGGGCCGTCGTGTACAGGGTCTCCAGTGCCTCCGCGGCCGCCGCGAGGGATCCCGCGGAGCGGAGCACGCCCGCGCCGTCCGTCATGATGCGCTGGACCTCGTACCGGGCCTCGGCCGGCTGGAGCGGGCCGGTGGCGGGCACGGGTATGCCCGGGCCGCTGCCGACGGGCGGGTTCGCGGCGATGTCCTCGGCGATCCGCTCGGCGAAGACCAGGCCCTCCAGCAGGGAGTTGGAGGCCAGCCGGTTCGCGCCGTGCACGCCGGTGCAGGCCACCTCCCCGCACGCGTACAGGCCGGGCACGGTGGTGCGGCCGTGCAGGTCGGTGCGTACGCCGCCGGAGGCGTAGTGCGCGGCCGGGGCGACCGGGATCGGCTCCGTCACCGGGTCGATGCCGTGGGCGCGGCAGGCCGCCAGGATCGTGGGGAAGCGGTTCTCCCACATCTCGGCGCCGAAGTGCCGGGCGTCCAGGTACATGTGGCGGGCGCCCTGCTCCTGCATGCGCCGCATGATGCCCTTGGCGACGATGTCCCGGGGCGCCAGCTCGGCCAGTTCGTGCTGGCCGACCATGAAGCGGACCCCGTCCGCGTCGACGAGGTACGCGCCCTCGCCGCGCACCGCCTCCGACACCAGCGGCTGCTGGCCCTCGGCGTCCGGACCGAGGAAGAGGACGGTCGGGTGGAACTGGACGAACTCCAGGTCGGAGACCTCGGCGCCGGCCCGCAGCGCGAGCGCCACCCCGTCGCCCGTGGAGACGGCCGGGTTGGTCGTGGCGGAGAAGACCTGGCCCATGCCGCCGGTCGCCAGGATCACGGCGGGCGCGTGGACGGCGCCGACGCCGTCGTGCTGGCCCTCGCCCATCACGTGCAGGGTGACGCCGGCCGTGCGGCCCTCCGCGTCCTGGAGGAGGTCCAGGACGAGCGCGTTCTCGACGGTACGGATGCCCGCGGCGTGCACGGCCTCGACCAGGGCCCGGGAGATCTCCGCGCCGGTGGCGTCGCCGCCCGCGTGCGCGATGCGGCGGCGGTGGTGGCCGCCCTCGCGGGTCAGCTCGATCTCGCCCGTCTCGGCGGAGGTGTCGAAGACCGCCCCGGCCGCGATCAGCCGGCGCACGGCGTCGGGGCCCTCGGTGACCAGCAGCCGCACGGCCGCCTCGTCGCACAACCCCGCACCCGCGACCAGCGTGTCGTCCAGGTGCTGCTCGGGGGTGTCGCCCTCGCCGAGGGCGGCCGCGATGCCGCCCTGGGCCCAGCGGGTGGAGCCGTCGTCGAGCCGCGCCTTGGTGACCACGACCGTACGGCGGCCCGCGGCGGCGCAGCGCAGCGCGGCCGTCAGGCCGGCGACGCCGGATCCCACGACCACGACGTCCGCGTCGAGGGCCCAGCCGGGGGCGGGGGCGTGCAGCCGTATGCCGGTGCCGGCGGCGGCTGCGTTGCCTGGGTTGCCTGTGGTGCTCACGCGTGTGCTCCGAACTCCAATGGGATGTTGTCGATCAGCCTGGTCGCGCCGACCTTCGCCGCGACGGCCAGCACGGCCTGTCCGGTGAAGTCGGGGCCGACGTCGGTGAAGTCCTGCGGGTCCACCAGGGCCAGGTAGTCCAGGACCAGCGGCGGCTCGTGCCGGCCCGCCTCGTCCAGGACGTGCCGGGCGGCGGCCCGTACGGCGTCCGGCAGGCCGGTGCCGGCCGCCGAGACGGCGTGGGCGTCGGCGGAGGCGCGGATCTCGCCGAGCCGGGCCAGGGCGGTGGCGCGCTCGTCGCTGGCGGGGGCCGCCTCGGCGCGGGCGCGCAGCGCGGCCTGCGCGGCGAGCCGGTCCCGGCCGGCGAACAGGGCGCGGGACAGGGCGAGGGCGGTGCGGCGTTCGGCCTGGCCGAGGTAGCGGTTGCGGGAGGACAGGGCGAGCCCGTCGTCCTCGCGGACCGTGGGGACGCCGGCCACCTCGACCGGGAAGTTCAGGTCGGTCACCATGCGCCGGATCAGGGCCAGTTGCTGGGCGTCCTTCTGACCGAAGAGGGCCAGGTCGGGGCGGGTGAGGTGGAGCAGCTTGGCGACGACGGTCAGCATGCCGTCGAAGTGGCCGGGCCGGGTGGCGCCTTCGAGGCGCCCGCCCATCGGGCCGGCGGTGATCCGCACCTGCGGGTCGCCGCCCGGGTAGACCTCGTCGACGGCGGGTGCGAACACGGCGTCGGCGCCTGCCTCCTCGGAGACCGACAGGTCCGAGTCGAGGGTGCGCGGGTAGCGGTCGAGGTCCTCGTTCGCCCCGAACTGGAGGGGGTTGACGAAGACGGTGACCACGACCTGGCCGTCCGGACCCACCTCCTCTCGCGCGGTGCGGATGAGGGTGGCGTGGCCCTCGTGGAGGGCGCCCATCGTCATCACGACGGCACGGCGGCCGCTGCGCGGCAGCTTCTCGAGTTCTTCGGCGGTGTTCAGCAGCTGGAGCGGGCCGGTCATCGCTCGGCATCCTTCGGGTCGGCGTCGTCCGCGAGCACGCCGAGGAGGTCCTCGGCCAGTTCGGGCTTGAGCAGGCCGTGCGCGAGGGCGCGGTCCGCGGTCGTACGGGCCATCGCCAGGTATCCGGCGACGGTGGCGGGGGCGTGCTTGCGCAGCTCGGAGACGTGCGCGGCGACGGTGCCGGCGTCACCGCGGGCGACGGGGCCGGTGAGGGCGGCGTCGCCGGAGCGCAGGGCGTTGTCGAGGGCGGCGCCGAGCAGCGGGCCGAGCATCCGGTCGGGGTGCCCGACGCCGGCGGTGCGCAGCAGCTCCATGGCCTGGGCGACCAGGGTGACCAGGTGGTTCGCGCCGAGTGCGAGGGCCGCGTGGTAGAGCGGACGGTTCTCCTCCGCGATCCACTCGGGCTCCCCGCCCATCTCGATGACCAGGGCCTCCGCGGCGAGCCGCAGCTCCTCGGGCGCGGTCACGCCGAAGGAGCACCCGGCCAGGCGCTGCACGTCCACCTCGGTACCGGTGAAGGTCATCGCGGGGTGCAGGGCCAGCGGGAGCGCGCCCGCGCGGAGCGCGGGGTCGAGCACGGCGGTCCCGTACCGCCCCGAGGTGTGCACGAGGAGCTGGCCGGGGCGCACGGCGCCGGTCCCGGCGAGGCCCTCCACCAGGCCCGGCAGGGCGTCGTCGGGGACGGTCAGCAGGACCAGCTCGGCCCGCTCCAGCACCTGCGCCGGGGTCACCAGCGGCACGTCGGGCAGCATCCGCTCGGCCCGGCGCCGGGAGGCGTCGGAGACCCCGGAGACGGCGACGGGGTGGTGCCCGGCCTGCTGGAGGGCACGGGCCAGCGCGGGGCCGACACGGCCCGCGCCGACGACTCCGACGGTGAGCCGGGCGGGACGCGGTTCCTGGGATGAGTTCACGCGGGGAAGGCCTTCCGTTCCAGTCCGCGAGGGGTACCGGACGATACGTCGCCATGCTAGGCCCTTTCTCCGCACCGGTGCCGGTCAGGCCCGCCGGGGGCGGGAGCGGGCGGGAACGGCCGGATTTCCGGGGCCGTGCGGCGGGGCCGTCCGCGATGATCGGCACATGAGCGATGACGCGGAGCAGACGAAGCGGCTCGTGGCGGCCTGGAAGGGCGCCCACCGGGCCCTGACGCACGGCGGGCGGGAGGAGACCGTCCGGGAGCTGCTGGCGGGGCTCTGCGACGCCCCGTACGACCTGGACGCCCCGGCGGACGTCTACGGCGACGGGGTCGTCGCCGACCTGGAGCGGCGGGTCGCGGAGCTGCTCGGCACCGAGGACGCGGCGTTCTTCCCCTCGGGGACGATGGCCCAGCAGGTCGCGCTGCGCTGCTGGGCGGGGCGTACCGGGAACCCGGTCGTGGCCCTGCATCCGATGAGCCACCCGGAGCGGTGGGAGGGCGGAGCCCTGACGGCGCTGGCCGGGCTGCGGACCACCCACCCGGTGAAGGAGCCGCGCCAGCCGACGCCGGAGGAGGTCCGGGAGCACCCCGAGCCCTTCGGGACACTGATGCTGGAGCTGCCGCTGCGCGACGCCGGGTTCCTGCTGCCCGCGTGGGAGGAGCTGGAGGGGCTGGTGGACGCCGCCCGGGAGCGGGACGCCGTCGTCCACTTCGACGGGGCCCGGCTGTGGGAGACCACCCTCCACTTCGGCCGGCCCCTGCCGGAGATCGCGGGACTCGCGGACTCGGTGTACGTCTCCTTCTACAAGTCGCTGCGCGGGCTGAGCGGAGCCTGCCTGGCCGGATCCCGGGAGTTCGTGGAGGAGACCCGGGTGTGGCGCCACCGGTACGGGGGCCAGGTCTTCCGCCAGTTCCCCCAGGCCCTGGCGGCCCTGGCCGGGCTGGAACGGGAGCTGCCGCGCCTCCCCGCGTACGTGGAGCAGGCCCGGGCCGTCGCCGCCGCGCTGCGGGAGGCCTTCGAGGAGGCGGGCGTGCCGTGGTCCCGGATCCACCCGGAGGTGCCGCACACGCACCAGTTCCAGGTGTGGCTCCCGTACGCGGCGGACCGCCTCACGGAGGCGAGCGCCCGCCTGGCGGAGGAGACCGGCACGGCCCTGTTCCGCCGCTGGTCGCCGGAGGGCCCGCCGGGCCTGTCGGTGACGGAGCTGGAGGTCACGGAGCCGGGCCTGGCGTGGACCCCGGAGGACGTCCGCAAGGCGGCGGCGGAGTTCCTGGCGCGGTTGTAGGGGGCGGGCCCCTCAGAAGTCGCCGGGCGGCAGCGGGAGGGGCAGCCCGGGCAGGCCGTCGATGCTCTGGGCGATGTGTTCCTTCTTGGCGAAGTAGGCGCTCAGCGAGGCGTCGTCCTCACGCGCGAAGCGCTTGCCGTGCAGGTCGCGGTCTTCGTCGTACGCCATGAACGGGACCCCGTACCCGCAGGAGTCACGGACGAGTTCGGCCGTGACCACGATGATCGCGCGCAGGCCGTGCGGGGCGGGGTCGATGTCCGGGAAGTGCGCGAGCAGCTCCTTGAAGCGCGGATCGTCCCGGAAGACGGGCTCGCCCCGGCCGTGCACCCGGACGATGTTGGGCGGCCCCTGGAAGGCGCACCACATCACCGTGATCCGGCCGTTCTCCCGCAGGTGAGCGATGGTCTCGGCGGTGCTGCCGGCGAAGTCGAGGTAGGCGATCCGCTGCTCGTCGAGCACCGCGAAGGAACCCTTGAGCCCCTTGGGGGACAGGTTGACCGTCCCGTCGCCCGTCAGCGGGGCGGTGGCGGTGAAGAAGACCGGCTGCTGCTCTATGAAGGCCCGGAGCCGGCCGTCGATGCGTTCGTAAGTCTTTCCCATGTCTAAGGATTATGCGACTAAACCATTCGCCCGTCTAACGACCCGTGCGAGGCGACTGCGGGCAACACCCCCAACCCATACGCACGTTGCCGAACAGGCGAACCGCCAGGCACGGAAGCCGCATCCCCCTGGGCGGGGCCGGGGAGGTGCTGGGGGTTTCCCGTCAGTCCCATCGTCGTTCCGTGTCGTGCCGGCCTGTCAAGGGCGCTCACTGCGTTCGCGTCACTTCGTGATCGCCTTCGGCGACCCTTGACAGGCCGCCCCGCCCCGGAAAGCCGAAAGACTGCCGGGAAGCCCCCAGAAGAACGGTCACGGGGCAGGAGGGGGAGGAGCGGGTCCCCCAGGGATCAGGCGAGGGACCGGGCCTCGGCCGGCCGGGCATCCGGGCCCTCATCGTCCTGATCGGGGGCCGCAGGGGCTCTACCTGCACGGAAGGACGACAGGACCACCCTGCGGAGCACCCAGGCGCAGCAGATCGCTACGCGCTCCTCCCGGCTTGGCGTCCGGCGACCGTCCGGGGCTGATACCTACACCGAATGGCGTGGGAAGTCGTCCACGCGCCTGGGCCATCCCGGGCCGGCTAGGCGTCGAAGTCGTAGTCCAGGACATAGGAGGCGGAGTCGAGGGTCATTTCGTTGCCTTCAACGGCCCGGCCATCCTCGGCGAACGCGGTGCGGACGATCTGGATGACGGGTGTCCCCATGGAGAGGGCGAGTCGTTCGGCCTCGTCGGCAGAAGGCATGCGGCACCGGACTTCCTCCCGGAAGTGGACGGGCTTGTGCCCCAGCTCGGCCAGCCGTGCGTAAGGTCACGGCCTACTGATCGAGGGCGTCCAGTGCCACGTCCCACGGGTAAGGGCGCTTCTCCCCCGGGGGATTCGGTTCGAAGCCCCCCTCCCCGAAGAGCACCCGCACGCCGGCTTCACGCAAGGTGGCCAGAGACAGCGGGAGTTGGGGATGCTGCGCGTATGCGGCGTTCACACACGGCATCAGGGTGAGGGGAATGTCCTTGCCCAGCGCCTCGGCGACGAAGCCCACGACGAAGGTGTCCGTGATTCCCAAGGCCCATCGGTTGATCGTGTTGGTGGTCGCCGGAGCCACGAGAACAGCGTCTGCGGACGGCCACACATCCGGCTGCCCCGGACGCTTGTACCTAGAGCGGACAGGATGCCCCGTCAGCGCCTCCAGCCCGGGAATACCGTCTTCCAGCCACTCGGCCGCAGTCGGGCTCAGACCAAGGCAGACGTCCCAGCCCCGCGCCTGGGCGTTCTCGATCACATGGGCCACGTCGAATACGGGCGGCGCGGCGGAGCAGAACAGGTAGAGCGTCCTCGTCGTCATGGCGCCGAACCTAGGCAACCGCCGCCCATCTGCGTGGAGTCGGACGTGACGGACCGGGTGGTGCGGGTACCTTCGCCTCGGGCGTCGAGGGCGTGCTGATGGCGGTGATCAACGAGAACGTCTCGGACACCGGCATCGAGCGCTGGATGGAGCTCGCCTACATCCGTGGCGCCTCGGGCCGCGAGTTCACCACCGCCGCCACCAACGTCGAACCCGCCTGCGACCAGCCCCAGACGGCCGCCGGACGCCGAGACGAGAGAAGCGCGTAGCGATCTGTCGCGCCTGCCGGCTCCCCAGGCCGCCCTGGTCGCCATTCGGTGCAGGTATCAGCCCCGGACGGTCGCCGGACGCCAAGCAATGAGGAGCGCGTAGCGATCTGTCGCGTCTGGGTGGTCCGCAGGACGCTCCTGTCGTCCTTCGGTGCAGGTGGAGCCCCACCGGTCCCGGATCACGGCCTCGGAGGGCCCGGAAGCCCGGCCGGCCATGGCCCAGTCCCTCGCCTGGTCTCTGAGAGACCCGTCCCTCCCTCTTCTGCCCCGTGACCGTTCTTTTGGGGGTTTCCCGGCAGTCTTTCGGCTTTCCGGGGCGGGCCGGTCGGTCAAGGGGCGCCAAAGGCGATCACGAAGTGACGCGACCGAAGGGAGCGCCCTTGAGGGACCGGCACGACACGGAACGACGATGGGACTGACGGGAAACCCCCAGCCCCTCCCCGACCCCGCCCAAGGGGGTCCGGCTCCCCGACCACCCACCCGCACCCGGGGGGCGGGTGGGCAGCCGCCGACCCGCCCCCACCCCCTCGCGGGGGTGATAGCCCGCCCGCGCCGCAAGCCCCGTACCCGCCCCGCCCCCCTCAGCACGCCCGCGTCCGGTGGAGGAGGCGGGTCAGGGTGTGGAGCCAGGGGTGGGTGGCCGGGCGGCCGGCCAGGACCGCGCCGAACTGGGCCGTGGTGCGGAGGGAGCGCAGGGTGGCGAGGTCGTCGCGGCCCGGGGGCGGGGGCATGGGGGTGCGGTGCTGGGCCGCGCGGTAGGTGTCCACGAGGTACTGCTCGATCGCTGTCATGCATCCACCCTCACCCCGTTGGGCGCAGAGTGCCCGTCGATTGACGCTCCCCGTCAATCGACGCCTCCCACCTGCGGCGATGCCCCGGTGAGCGCCTCGGGAACCCTCGTACGGACGCACAGGCGCCCCCCGCCCCGCGCCGGCCCGCGCAGCCCCTGCCCGGCCCCGACGCCCCGCTCCCGCCGGACGGGGTGCGGTGCGGCGGTGCGCTGCCCGCGCCAGGAAGGAGAATGGGGCGATGAGCGTCACCATCGACATCGCCGGGCTCCCCGTGGAGCGGATCGGCTTCGCGCCGTCGCCGCTCGCCGAGCTCTGCATGACCCTGCACGCGCTCTCGCAGCCGGCCCATCACCCGCGGCTGCACTCCTGGACGACGTCCACCACGGCTTCGCTCGACCCCTGCCTGGCGGACCGGCTCCTTGAGGCCGAGTTCATGTGGCGGAGTTCCTTCTCCGACATCTTCATGGCCTTCGCCGGCATTCCCGGCGGTACCGGCCGGCCGGGGGTGACGCTGGCCGAGGAGCTGGACGTGCTCGACCGGCTGGACGACGAGCGGTTCGTGATGGCGGCGCTGGAACACTGCTGGCTGGCGCAGTACAACGAGGGTGGCGGGCCGCATCCGTTGAAGGACGCGGGGGCGCGCGCGAAGGCGCTGGAGACGGCGGCCGCGCGGGGGCCGCGCCAGCTGGAGTTCTCGATCCGGCTGCTGGACGACCCGGCGGGCGTGCGCGTGTGGATGCGGCGGCTGCTGGAGGACTGCGACGAGGCCTTCTTCGCGGAGACGTGGCGGCGCATAGAGCCCCGCCAGACGGCGGACGCCCGGCACAAGACGGAGGTGCTCCGCCGCAAGGGGCTGCCGGCGGTGCTGAGGGAGGTGTCGGCGGCGCTGAGCGTCGACGAGGGGCTGACCACGATCACCGCGGACAAGATGGTCAACGGGCAGGCCACCGCGACCGATCCGCAGATCGGGTCGGGGCTGGTCTTCGTGCCGACGAACTTCGGCTGGCCGCACCTGCTGGTGCTGCACGCACCCGGCTGGCTGCCGGTGGTGCACTATCCGCTGGACTCGCCCGGACTGGCTTCCGAGCCGGGCCCGGTGGAGCTGTTGCAGCGCCGGATGGAGGCGCTCGCCCACCCCATGCGGATGATGCTGTGCCGGAGTCTGGCACGGGCTCCGTACACGACCAGCGAGCTGGCCCGGGTGTACGGGATCTCCGCGCCGGAGGTGTCCCGGCACCTCACGGTGCTGAAGAAGGCGGGGCTGATGCACACGCGCCGTCAGGGGCGTTACGTACAGCACCAGCTGGATCTGTCCGTGGTTGCACGAATAGGTTCCGATTTCATCGAGGGCATCCTGCGCTGACGCGCCGGGCAGCCGCGTGCTCCCAGCCGACCGCCCATCGGACGGTGGCTGGTTTTCGCCCCTCCCCAGAGGTACCGATATCCGGATTTCACGAACCGGAAGCAGTGAAAGGTCTGGCGAGGGCCGCCTCTTGGTGTCTAACGTGCGTCCACCATCCCCCACAGGCGCTTCCTGCTGTGAAAGGACCTTCATGCCCTCTCGCCGTATAGCCACTGCGACCGCCGCCCTCGCGGCAGTGGCCCTCGTCTCCCCGCTGCTCCTCGCCGGCCCGGCCGGTGCCACGAGCCCGCAGAGCGACGCCGCCCGGGGTGACGCGCTGGCCAGGAAGCTGGTCAAGGACTCGACGGGCAAGGGTGCCAACAACCACCTGAAGGTCTTCCAGTCGATCGCCGACTACAACGGCGGCAACCGCGTGGCCGGTTCCAAGGGCCACCTCCAGTCGGCTCAGTACGTCGAGGCCGTGCTGAAGGGCGCCGGGTACCAGGTCTCGCGCCACGAGTTCGACTTCGTGTACGTCGAGACGATCGCCGAGAAGCTCCAGGTCAACGGCGCGAACGGACGCGACGTCCCGCTCAAGCTGATGACGTACACGGCCAGCGGCCCCGAGGGCGGCATCACCGCGCCCGTCGCCGTCGCCCCCGTGGACGCGGACGGCACCAACGGCTGCGAGGCCACGGACTTCGCCGCCGGCGCCTTCACCGGGAAGATCGCGCTCATCAAGCGCGGCGGCTGCACCTTCGCGGCGAAGCAGGCCAACGCGGCGGCGGCCGGCGCGGTCGGCGCGGTCATCTACAACAACACCGCGGGCGCCCTGAACGGCACCCTCGGCGACGCCAACGCCGGCAAGGTCCCCACCGGCGGCATCACGCAGGAGGAGGGCGAGAAGCTCGCCGCCGAGGCGGCCGCGGGTCCGGTCTCGCTCACCCTGGACGTCCGCGAGCTGCGCGAGAACCGCAAGACCTACAACGTCATCGCGGAGACCAAGGGCGGCGACGCGGACAACACCGTCTTCCTCGGGGCGCACCTGGACTCGGTCGCGGCCGGTCCCGGCATCAACGACAACGGCTCCGGCTCGGCGGGCATCCTCCAGGTCGCGCAGCGCCTCGCGAGCAGCCAGTCGAAGATCAAGAACAAGGTGAAGTTCGCCTGGTGGTCGGCGGAGGAGTTCGGTCTGCTCGGCTCCGAGGCCTACGTGGCGTCGCTGACGCCCGAGCAGAAGAAGCAGATCAAGCTCTACCTCAACTTCGACATGATCGCCTCGCCGAACGCCGCGTACTTCGTCTACGACGGCGACGACTCGGACAAGGTCGGCTCGGGCCCCGGCCCGGAGGGTTCGGCGCAGCTGGAGCGGCAGATCACCGACTTCCTCGACGCGCAGAAGATCCCGCACGAGGGCAGTGACTTCACCGGCCGCTCGGACTACGGCCCGTTCATCGAGGCCGGCATCCCGTCGGGCGGTACGGACACGGGCGCCGAGGGCATCAAGACCCCGGAGCAGGCCGCGAAGTTCGGCGGTCAGGCGGGCATCGCCTACGACCCGAACTACCACGGCAAGGGCGACGACATCAACAACATCGACCAGAAGGCGCTCGACATCAACGTCGACGTCATCGCGAACGCGGTCGGTCACTACGCCTGGGACCTGGCCCCGCTGACGCAGCCGGTCACCCCGAAGCCGTCCACCGGCTCCGGCAACGGCGGCGGTCTGCGCCCCGGCCACGACCACGACGTCACGGAGTAGGAACAGCAGCGCACGAGGGGCCGGCGTCCCGCCAGGGACGCCGGCCCCTCGGCCGTGTACCCGCCCGCACGCCCCACGGCCCCACGGCCCCACGGCCCCACGGCCCCACGCCCCCGCGGCTACCCCGGCCAGGCGCCGATGCCGACCGGCTGGACCAGCCAGCCGAAGTCGCCGAGGCCGCCGCGCGCGGTGAGCTCCGCCGCCTCGCCCGCCGCCGACAGGGCGCGGACGTAGCCCGCCGGGTCGGTGGAGGCCAGGGCCAGCGGGGGCCGGCCGCCCGAGACGCCGAGGGCGGTCAGGGCCGCGCGCTGGGTGAGCAGGCCGGCGCCCGGTCCCGCGCAGGCGTCGAGCGCGACGTGCGCGGTGACGTCGCAGCCGCCGTCCGGGACGGGTGCGACCTCGCGGCCCGCGCGGAAGCCGGTGAGGGTGCCGTACGGGGGGCGGGCGTCGCGGGTGTGGGCGTAGTCCACGGCCACCGCCAGGCCCCGGTCCAGGGTGGCGACGGCCGCCGCCCAGGCTTCGTCGCGGCTCCGGCCGATCTCGGCGCGGCCGCCGCCGGGGCCCGCCGCGCCGGGCCACCAGCGCTCCAGCCAGGCCCGGTCGGCCTCGTCCAGCGGCCCGCCGGGGGTCTCCGTACCGTCGGGGCCGACCAGGACGTACCGGCCGGCCTCGGCGATCTCCAGCGGTACGTTGTCCAGCCACTCGTTCGCGAACAGCAGGCCCGTGATCCCCTCGGGCGGCTCGGCCACCCAGCGGATGCGGGGGTCCAGCCCGTCGGGCTCCGCCGCGCGCTCCACCGCGTACGGGCGCACGCGCGCCGCCGTCTCCGGCGGCAGGGCGGCGAGCACGCCGGTCAGCAGCTCCCCCCGCCCGGCCCCCACGTCGACCAGGTCGAGCCGCCCGGGCCGGCCGAGGGCCCCGTCGACCCACGTCAGCAGCCGGGCCACGGCACCCGCGTACAGGGGGGAGGCGTGCACGGAGGTCCGGAAGTGCCCGGCGGGTCCCGGCCCGCCCGGACGCACGTAGAAACCGTCCGGGCCGTACAGCGCGGCCTCCATCGCGGCCCGCCACCGCACCGGTCCCCTGACCTCACCTTCAGCGCTCATCACCCGCAGGTTAAGCCAACCCTCCACCTTGGGGAGTACTCGCCCGTCGCAGGGATCGCACCTGTGGTTGACTCCAGCACCTATCTCCTTTCCCTACTCTGGGTTACGTGCAGCGCCTCTACGACTTCATCCGCAGACACCCGACGGGCGTCGACAGCTTCTGGGCTGTCCTCTTCTTCGGGATCTCGATGATGAACGTGGCCGGGGCCGAGGGGCAGAGCACCGCCCTGCGGCTGGCCACCGTCCCGGTCGTGGCCGCGCTGACGGCCGCCGTGGCCCTGCGCCGCAAGTGGACCGTGCCGATGTTCTGGCTGACGGCCGGCGCGGGCGCCTACCAGCTGGCCATCGGCCAGGAGATGCAGTTCTGCGACGTCGCGATGCTGGTCATCCTGTTCACGGTGGCCGCCGCCGACGTCCCGCGCTGGGTCTCGCGCACCGCCCTGGCCTCCGGGCTGCTGGCCTCGCCGCTGTACTTCCTGCGCTTCGGCGTCGACAAGAACGCGAGCGGCCCGGAGGAGGTCCTCTTCGCCCTCTTCGTGATGGTGCCCTTCGCCCTCGCCTGGGTGATGGGCGACTCGCTGCGCACCCGCCGCGCCTATTACGCCCAGCTCGTGGAGCGCAACCAGCGGCTGGAGAAGGAGCGGGAGGCGCAGGCCAAGGTGGCGGTGGCCGCCGAGCGCGCCCGGATCGCCCGCGAGCTGCACGACGTGGTCGCGCACAACGTGTCGGTGATGGTGGTCCAGGCCGACGGGGCCGCGTACGTCATGGACGTGGCGCCCGAGCAGGCCAAGGAGGCCCTCCAGACCATCTCGGGGACGGGCCGCCAGGCGCTGGCCGAGATGCGCCGGCTGCTGGGCGTGCTGCGCACGGGTGAGCCGCAGGAGTCCGAGGACTACGTGCCGCAGCCCGACGTGGAGCAGATCGAGGTGCTGGTCGAGCAGGTGCGGGCGGCCGGGCTGACGGTGGACTTCGAGGTGGAGGGCGCGCCGCGCAGGCTGCCCAGCGGGGTGGAGCTGACGGCGTACCGGATCGTGCAGGAGGCGCTGACGAACACGCGCAAGCACGGGGGGCCCGACGCGAAGGCGAGCGTGCGGCTGGTCTACTTCGACGACGGGCTGGGCCTGCTGGTCGAGGACGACGGGCGGGGCGCGGCGCACGAACTGTACGAGGACGGCGGCGCGGACGGCGCCGGACACGGCCTGATCGGCATGCGGGAGCGCATCGGTATGGTCGGAGGCACCCTGGACGCGGGCCCGCGCCCCGGCGGGGGTTTCCGGATCAGTGCCCTGCTCCCCCTCAAGAAGAGTTAGCCCGGTCGAGAAGAGTGAGAAGGTAGTCACGGATGTCCATCCGAGTGATGCTGGTCGACGACCAGGTGCTGCTGCGCACCGGGTTCCGGATGGTGCTCGCCGCCCAGCCGGACATGGAGGTCGTCGCGGAGGCGGGCAACGGCCTGGAGGCGCTGGAGGTGCTGCGGTCCACAGCCGTGGACGTGGTGCTGATGGACGTGCGCATGCCCAAGCTCGACGGGGTGGAGGCGACGCGGCGCATCTGTGAGCCGGAGCAGCACCCGAAGGTGATCATCCTGACCACCTTCGACCTGGACGAGTACGCCTTCTCGGGCCTGAAGGCGGGCGCGAGCGGCTTCATGCTGAAGGACGTCCCGCCGGCGGAGCTGCTGGCCGCGATCCGGTCGGTGCACAGCGGGGACGCGGTGGTGGCCCCGTCGACGACCCGGCGGCTGCTGGACCGGTTCGCGCCGATGCTGCCGACGACGACGGCGGAGCCGGAGAACAAGGAGATCGAGCGGCTGACGGACCGCGAGCGCGAGGTCATGCTGCTGGTGGCGCAGGGTCTGTCGAACGGGGAGATCGCGGGCCGGCTGGTGCTGTCGGAGGCGACGGTGAAGACGCACGTGGGCCGCATCCTGACGAAGCTGGACCTGCGCGACCGGGTGCAGGTGGTGGTGCTGGCGTACGAGACGGGCCTGGTGCGTGCCGGGGGCGGCGGGGCGGGGTAGCCCGCGCCGCGGCCCGTTCTACGGGAGCGGCGGCACCGCCGTGCGCAGGTGGGTCAGCAGCGTCGACAGGGACTCCCACGCCGCCGGGTCGCTCCCGTCGCCCAGCGGGTAGTGCAGCCCGGGCCGGCGCCGCGGGCCCACCTGGACGGGCTTCACCTCCAGCGGGGGCCGCCGCGCCTGGGTCAGCGTCGCCTCGGCCACGCCGGCCCCGCCGAGGGTGAAGGACACCGGCACCGCCGGCGCGGACACCCGCGGGGTCAGGCTCAGGTCCCGCCTGCCGGGCCCGAGGGAGGCCAGCATGCTGACCAGGCCGTGCCCGGCGACCAGTACCTCCGCCAGCTCCGCCAGCGCGGCCGTCGGCACCTCCTCGGAGGGCCCGTACCCAAGGGACAGGGTGATGTCCTCCTCGACCCCGGCCGCCGTGCGGGTCACGCGTACGGTGGCCAGCGCGGGCCGCTCCGGCGATCCGACGGCGGTGACCAGCGTCGGCTCGGGCGCCCGCCCCCGGGCCAGGTCGGTGAGCTGGCGCGGCGACCAGGGCAGGTTCACCGGCTCGGCGGTGCCCCAGCCCGCGGGCGGGCCCCCGGTCAGGGTGCGCCAGGCGGCCTCCAGCGAGCGCCCGACCAGCAGCTCCTCCTCGGCGGGGTGCTCCGTGCGGAACTGCACCGTGAGCCGGCGCTCCCCCGACGCCTCGGCCCGGGCGAAGGCGGCGGCGGGGCGGGGCCGGCCCGCCTCGTCGCGGGCGGGGGCGAAGGTGCCGTCCTGCCAGGCCAGCACCGCGCCGGACAGGCCGTCGTAGTAGCCGCAGGCGGGGTCCTGGACGACCCACCGGTTCGGCGCCCCGGCGAGCGCGGTGCGCAGCGGGAGGCTGAGCCGGCAGTGGTCGGGGGTGACGATGTGCAGGGCCGCGCCGAAGCCGGCGGTGGTGCGCAGGACGTCCGACAGCCAGGCCGTCAGGCCGATGACGGGCCGGTCGGCGAGGACCACGGCGGTGGACTCGGTGACCACGTCCACGGTGGGGAGCGCTCCGACGGGCGCGGGCGCCGCCGAGGCCTCGGAGGTCACCGGGACCACCGCGAGGTGCCCGGCGCCTTCGGGCCAGACGGCGCCGCCGAGCACCTCGGCGAGGCGTCCGGCGACGGCGCCGGCGAGGGGGGCCGCCTCGGGCACGGCGGTGGAGGCGCGGGTCTCCGTCCACCAGACGGGGGTGGGGGCGGACGTCCCGAGGAGGCGTTCCACCTCGCCGGGGACCTGTACGAGCACGGGTGCCTCAACGGAGACCAGCGGCCGGCCGGCCGCGCCGAGCAGCTGGATCACGGCGCCGTCCGCGGCGGTCTGGGCGTCGAGGTCCGCGCCGCCCGCCGTCAGGGCCACCATCAGGGCGGTGGTGTCGGGCATCTTGGCGGTGAGGGCGATGACGTCCTTGGTCACGGTGTCAGGGCGCTTCCTGGGTCGGGGAGCCCGCGAGGGCGGTCTGCACGATCTGGTGCGGGCGGCCGCGCCGGACCAGCGTGCCGCGGCCGGGCGGCTGGGCGTTCGCGTACAGCTGCGGGAACAACTGCCCTTCGGAGCGTTCGCCGTTCATGACGAGGGCGGTGGTGCCGGACTCGCGCAGGGTGGTCAGCAGCGGCTCGTACAGGGCCCGGGAGGAACCGGCGACGCGGCGGGCGATCACGAAGTGCAGGCCGATGTCCTGGGCGGAGGGCAGGTAGGGGACGAACGCCTGGAGGGGCTGCTGTCCGGCGGTGGTGAGGATGTCGTAGTCGTCGACGAGGACGACGATGCGCGGTCCGGCGAAGCCCGGGCCCTCGCCCGGCTCGGCGTCCGGGTCGATGCCGTCCTCGGGGAGCCGCTTGTCGAGCTCCTTGGCGATGCCGGCCGACAGGGCGGCGGCGATCTTCGCGTTGTGCGCGTACCCGCCCCGGTAGGGCTCGGGGACCACGCCGCGCAGGCCGCGCCTCGGGTCGTAGACGGCGAAGACCAGTTCCTCCTCGCCGTGGCGGGCGATGAGCTGGCGGGCGACGAGGGCGAGCAGGTTGGTCTTGCCGCACTCGTTGTCGCCGAGGATCAGCAGGTGCTGGTCCTGGCCGAAGAGGTCGAGGAGCACCGGCGCGAGGACGTCCTGGTCGACGCCGACGGGGATCCGGTGGGGCTCCTCGTCGGCGGTGGGCAGCCGGTCGGACGGCAGCCGTGCGGGCAGGACCCGTACCGGCGAGGCGAGTTCGCCGTGCCAGGTGGCGCGGACGGTGCCCGCGGCCTCTTCCAGGGCGGCGGCCAGGTCGGTGTTCCCGGCCCGGGAGTCGATGCGCGGCAGGGCCGTCTGTGCGAAGAGCTTGCCGTCGGTGAGGACCCGGCCCGGGGTGTCCGGGGAGATCGTCTCGGACAGCTTCCGGTCGATCGCCGAGTCGGAGGGGTCGCCCAGGCGCAGTTCGACGCGGCCGCCGAAGAGGGACTGGTTGGCGATCCGCACGTCGTTCCAGCGGAGCATGCCGGCGACGACGTGGATGCCGTAGCCGCCGCCCCGCTTGAGGAGGTCGGTGACGGAGTCGTCGAGTTCGGAGAACTCCTCGCGCAGGGCGCCGTACCCGTCGACGAGCAGCACGATGTCCGTGGAGGCCAGCTCGGGCAGCCGGCCCTGGGAGCGCAGCCGGCGCAGCTGGTCCACGGAGTCGATGGCGTGCTCGCGGAACAGCTGCTCGCGGGTGGCGAGCATGGCCCGTACCTCGGCGACCGTACGGGCGGCCCGTTCCCGGTCGGCGCGGCCGGCGATCCCGCCGACGTGCGGGAGCCCGGCGAGCGCGGCGAGGCCGCCGCCGGCGAGGTCGAGGCCGTAGACGGCGACCTCCTGCGGGGTGTGGGTCAGCGCCAGCGACAGGGCCAGCGTGCGCAGCAGGGTGGTCTTGCCGGACTGGGGGCCGCCGGTGACGGCGGTGTGCCCGCCGGCGACGGTCAGGTCCAGCTCCCAGGGGCCGCGCCACTGGCGGGCCGGGTCGTCGAGGACGCCGAGCGGCACCTTGAGCGGGCTGCGCCGGGCGGTGCCGAGCTGGAGTCCGCGGTCGGTGACGGACAGCGGTCCGGCGGCGGCGTCGAGGGGGATCGCTTCGGGCAGCGGCGGCAGCCAGATGCGGCGGACGGGCGGGGCGGCGTCGGCGAGCTGGTCGACGATGACGGAGAGGACGCTGGGCCCGGTCTCGCGGGCGGTGGCGGTGGGCTTCTCCTCGACGGGTTCGGCCGGGCCGGTGCTGTCCTGGAGGGTGTTGAAGGTCGGGTAGGGCAGGGCGAGGGGGCCGCGCTCGGTGTCGTCGCGTTCGGCGGCCGGGCCCCGGTAGCGGCCGGAGACGTACCCGGCCTTGAAGCGGGTGTAGGTGGAGGTGTCCACCTTGAGGTAGCCGAAGCCGGGCAGCGGAGGCAGCTGGAAGGCGTCGGTGGTGTCGAGGACGGTCCGCGACTCGTCGGCGGAGAAGGTGCGCAGGCCCAGCCGGTAGGACAGGTAGGTGTCGAGGCCCTTGAGCTTGCCGCCTTCGATGCGCTGGCTGGAGAGCAGCAGGTGCACGCCGATGGAGCGGCCGATGCGGCCGATGGAGAGGAACAGGTCGATGAAGTCCGGCTTGGCGGTGAGGAGTTCACCGAACTCGTCGATGACGACGAACAGGTGCGGCAGGGGCTCCAGTTCGGGCTTCTCGGCGCGCAGCACCGCGTAGTGGCCGATGTCGGCGACGTTCCCGGCGTCCTTGAGGACCTGCTGGCGGCGCTTGACCTCGCCGGCGAGGCTGGTGTGGACGCGTTCGACGAGCCCCGCCTGGTTCTCCAGGTTGGTGATGACGCCGGCGACGTGCGGGAGCTTCTGGAAGGGGGCGAAGGTCGCGCCGCCCTTGTAGTCGACGAGGACCATCGCGAGGTCCTCGGGCGAGTGGGTGGCGACGAGGGCGAGGACGAGCGTGCGGAGCAGTTCGCTCTTGCCGGATCCGGTCGCGCCGACGCACAGGCCGTGGGGGCCCATGCCGAGCTGCGAGGACTCCTTGAGGTCGAGCAGGACGGGGCCGTGCCGGTCGTCGATGCCGATCGGGACGCGCAGGAAGTCCCGCTCGCCGCGAGGTGCCCACATCCGCTTCACGTCGAGGGCGGCGGGGTCGTTGATCCCGAGGAGGCCCATGAAGTCGACGGGCCCGGAGACGGGGGTGCCCTCGGCGACGGACTCCGCGGACAGCCGCAGCGGGGCCAGCATGCGGGCCAGGCCCTCGGCGGTGGCGGGGCCGAGGGCGTCGCTGATGCCCTCGGCGGCGGGGGCCTGCGGGGTGCGCAGGTCCCGGACGGTGACGTGGCTGCCGTCCACGGTGATCCGTATGGTCACCTCGTCGGGCTCGTGGACCTGCTCGGCGAGCAGGTGCAGCACGGTGGTGTTCATGTCGGACAGGCCCACGGCGGTGTCGGGGCGGGGCAGTTCGACGGCGTTCTCGCCGTACTCGTCGCTGACGACGAGGAGCCGGCCGGCCAGGCGCAGGGCCCGCTTGTCGGACAGGCCGCGGCGCACCTCCGCCGCGTACGAGGCCCTGCGGCGCAGGTCGGGGGCGAGGACCCCGGCGGCGAGCTGGGGCAGGCTGGGCGCGATCCGCCGGGCGGCGACGGGGCCGTCCTGTTCCTGCTGGTCGAGGACGTGCGGCAGCCACTTGGCCCACTCCCAGTCCCCGAGCCGGTCCCCGGGCACGCCGAGGGCGACGGCCACGTCGTCCGGGGCGTGGAGGACGGCGGTGTGGGTGAGCAGGGCGCGGGCGACGCGCAGGACGCCCTCGCGGTCGCCGACGATGCTGACGTTGCCGGCCCGGTCGAGGGGGACGGTCAGCGGGAAGTCGCTGGCCCGGCCGAAGCGGGCCATGAGCGCGCCGGCCTCGTTGAGCATGAACCGGTCGGGCGGGGTCAGGACGCCCCCGGCGCCGTCCACGAGGGAGAGGTCCTGCACGGCGACGGCGCCGGTGCCCAGGCGCGGGCGCAGGAAGTCGGGGTCGGTGCGGCGCCGCTCCCACAGCCGCGCGGGGTCGCGTACGAGGTCGTACAGGGCCTCCGGCGGCGGGTTGAGGCGGCGGGCCTCGTCGCGCAGTTCCCTCTCGCGGGCGCCGAGCTCCTCGCGCTGCTCCTCCAGGTACTCCAGGTAGCGCTCGCGCTGGGCGCGGCGGGTGCGCTGCGCCTTGCCGCGCTGGGACCAGAACAGGGCGATGGCGCCGACCAGCGCGAAGACCAGGACGATCGCGCCGACGGCGGCGAACTGGCTGTTGCGGATGACGGTCATCATCACGACGGAGCCCATCACGCCGGCCATCGGCAGCAGCGCGGTGGCCGGGCTGCCGATCTTGCCCTCGGGCAGGTTCGGCGGGGCCTCGACGGCGTGGGGGCGGGCGGGGGCGGCGGGCAGGG
Organism: Streptomyces sp. NPDC043896; assembly: GCF_056435605.1. Classification (NCBI taxonomy): domain Bacteria; kingdom Bacillati; phylum Actinomycetota; class Actinomycetes; order Kitasatosporales; family Streptomycetaceae; genus Streptomyces; species Streptomyces sp. NPDC043896. The sequence continues at coordinate 134,782 of NZ_JBWKEE010000020.1, read as the reverse complement.
TTCCCCGGGCCGGCCGGTGGATCAGCTGCTGGGTCACCGGGCGGCACCGGACGCCGGCTGGGCCACGGCGCGCTGGAGGACCTCGGCGGCGAGCCGCACGGCCGCCTCCCGGGTCCGGGCGCCGAGGAGTTCGGACGTGACGGCGCCGCCGGAGGCGAGGTGGCGGTCGTAGGGCAGGACGACGACGCCCGCGCCCGTCGCGCGCAGCTTCTCGGCGGCCTTGGCGAGGTCGACGGCGGGGTGCGGGGACTGCACCGTGAGCACGACCACGGTACGCGGCAGCACGGGCACCGGCAGGGAGGCCAGCCAGTCGAGGACCGCGTGGGTGGAGACCAGGCCCTCGGCGGTGGCGGGCGCGGTGAGCACGCGGGCGTGCGCGGTGTCGAGGGCGGTCCGGGCGACGTCGCCGGGGAGGGTCTCGCAGTCGACGACGGTGACGCCGAAGTAGCGGCGCAGCGCGACCATCACGGTCCGGTAGGTGGCGACGTCGACCTGGGCGCCGATGCGGCCCTGGCTGCCGGGCAGCAGCCAGCCGCCGTCGGCGAGCGGGACGAGGTATCCGGTGATGTCGGTGAGCTGCATGGAGGGGCGGACGATCTGCGCGAGGTCGGCGCAGGTCCACCGCAGGGACTGGACGCCGAGCCGGACGGGCAGGGTGCCGAGGGCGGCGTCGGCCTCCAGGGTGAGGACCGGGTCGTGCCGGAAGTGGTTGTAGGTGCGGCTGAGGAGGGCGGTGACGGTGGTCTTGCCGGAGCCGCCGCGGATGCTGGTGACGACGATGTGGCGGCCGGTGGTGACGGGCTGCTGCACCTGCGTGGCGAGTTCCGTCTCGGCGGTGACGGCCTTGGCGACGGAGGAGCCGAGCGCCCCGCGCAGGGTGCGCAGGGTGCGGCGCATCAGCGGGTCGCCGTGGCGGGGGCGGCCGGAGGGGGCGTCGGAGCCGGGGACCGGGACGGTCTCGGGGGCCCGGGCCTGCGGCGCCTGCGGGGTGTGGGTCTGCGGGGTGTGGGTCTGCGGGGCGTACGCCTGCTGCGGCGCGGGGGCCGCCTGGTGCGGGACGGGTGCGTGCGGCTGCACCGGCAGGGCGCCCTGGGGTGGCTGCTGGGCCTGGGGAGCGCCGGTCAGATCGCCGAGGACCCCGGCCTGCCAGTCGTCACGCCGCTGGTTCATGCTCATGTCTGACATGTCTGAGTAGCAACCCTTACGCGAAGGTGTCGAGCAGCCGCCCGTACACGCCGAACACCCCGATGAGCAGCGGGAACAGCACGATGACGCCGATGGACTCGACGGTGTCCCCGACCCGCCGCAGCCGTACCCGCACGTGCTCGGGCGGCTGGACGGCGAGGACGCCGAGCGCCGCCAGGGCCAGCGCCAGCAGTACGGCCAGCGGCCCGGCCGCACCGGCCCGGCCGGCCCACACCAGCAGCGCCGCCACGGTGACGGCGGCCCCGGCCAGCAGCAGCGCGACCACTTCCGCGACGAGCGGGTACGCCCGCGCGCGCAGCCACAGCACGACGGCTGCCGCCGAGGCGAGGGACACCGTCCAGACGTCGGGCTCCCGCAGCGTGAGCACGCCGGCCGCGCCCGCCGAGACGGCGGTGGCGAGGGTGGCCAGCGCCATGCCCCGGTGGGTGGCGCCGAGGGCGGTGGCGACCTTGTACCGGCTGACCGAAGCCCCGCGGGCCCGCTGGTCGTCCAGGCCGGTCAGCCCGGCCGCCGCCAGCGCGAGGCGCGGCAGCAGCCCGAGCAGGATCACCGAGAACACGGCGAGGACGGCCCCGGTACGGGCGCCCGCCTGGCCCTGCGCCAGCGCGGTCGCCTCCCACGCCACCGTCAGGCCCACCACGGCGGCGGCGCCCACGAACCCGCCCCGCCCGAGCGGCGTGAACCACCCCAGCAGCGCGAGCCCGACGGCCAGCGCACCCGCCACGGCGGCGAGCCGGCCCATGCCGCCCCAGTGCTGCGCGTCGCCCAGGGTCCACGCCCCGAGCACCCCGACGGCGGCGGCGCAGGCCAGCAGCGCGGCCGCCAGCCCCGAGCGCTTCAGCCGCCCGGCCAGCGCCCCGACGACCCCGCACGCGGCGGCGGCCGTGAGCAGCACCCCGGCCACGGCACCCGGCGCGAACTCCCGCCGGGCGAACCAGCCGGCGACCAGCGCCCACAGCACGAGTCCCGCACCGGCGGTGACCCGTCGCGCGGAGGGGCGCCAGCGCCAGGCGCGTACGTCCAGGTCCTCGGCGGCCTCGTCGGTGACGTCGTGCACCACGGGCGCGGACGGCACGTCCTGCACCCGTACGAGCCGCAGCACGGCCCCGTCGGCGACGCCCGCGTCCTCCAGCGAGAGCCCGTGCTCGATCACGGACCCGTCGGCCGTGACGAGGTGACGCAGCATCGGCTGCGCGGCCACCCGGTCGTCCAGCATCCGTATGACGTCGGGCAGCAGGCGCCCGACCGGCTCCTGGGAGGGCAGTACGAGATCCATCCGCCGCCGCTCACCCACCAAGGTGACCCGGCTCAAAGCCGTACCGCTCACTGCCCCCATGCTCACCACGCGCTCGAACCTATCACCGAGTACTGACCTGTCCCGGCGTGCCGGTCTTGCCGATGAGGCGGTGGGAAATGAAGGACCAGCCGACGCAGCCGGCGCACAGCACCGCCGCGATCACCAGCCCGGCGACGGCCTTCCCGATCCGCTCGTCGGCCACCCGCCGCCCGCGCTGCGCACCGAACAGCACGGCGTCGCGCATCCTGCGCCGCCGCACCGCGACGGACTCCAGCAACTGGCTGTCGTAATCCTCAGCCGCCACCCCGGCCTCCCTTCTCCCTGTCGCCCCGCACGCTAGTACGCCCCCTCACGACGCCGGAACCTCGGACGGAGGTTGCGCCCTTTCACAGGGTCTCCACCCGAGCCGCGTACTCCCCCCACGTCGCGATCGGCTCGTCGGCACGGATCACAGGGACCTGCCGATCCGCCTGGCCGCTTCCAGGTGGTCGATCGCCGCCAGGCCCGCCGCCTCGGCCACCGCCTCCGTCGGCTCCCAGCGCAGATCCCGTCCGAGCACCTCGTCGGCCCGGCCGTACCTCAGCAGCCGGTTCCGGAGCAGCGGCGCTCCGCCGTCCTGCGCGCCGTAGTACGTGATGCTGCCCTCGCCCTCCAGTGCGTCGAGTACGGCGTCGTCGAGCACGCCGACCGGGCGGCTGCCGAGGTAGCCCTCCGCCTTGCCGGGCCTGAACATCACACCGACGAGGTCGAGGAACAGGCCCGAGCAGTCACGACTGAAGGACCCGCCCCGCTCGTAGAACAGCACGAGCGGCTCGTACGGGTCCGGCAGCCCGGCCACCACCGCCGGGTCCCGCTCCCGGAGCCCGGCCAGCCGCACCGCCCCGGCGCAGGTCTGCCGGAGCTCCTGCCAGTGCACCGTGCACAGCAGCCCGTCCAGCTCGGCCGCCTGCGCGGCCGGGAGCTCGAACTCCGGGTCCACGTAGGCGGTGACGTCGTAGAACGGCCACGCCTCGTCGGCCCCGCAGGCCTTCGCCCACACGGCGGCCCGCCGCAGGTACTCCCACATCAGCACCCGCCGGGACCCGCGGCGCTCGAAGGCCAGGTCCCACCGCATGTCCCACTCCACGGCCCGTAGCCGTCCCAGCATCCGCGACGCGGACATCCTCAGAACCTCCCCGACGCCTCCGCCGGCCGAACCGGATTCCGTACGCCCGGGGCAGGTGCCCAGAGCCTCCGGCGCCCCGGCTCGGCCGTGATCACCGAGGTGGCTCAGGCCGCCAGCAGCGTCTTGGCGCGGAGGAAGATGTCGTCGTCTTCCAAGTCCACGGACAGCGCCTCGATATCGGTCACGATCCGCCGCAGCACCTTCGCCCACTCGCTGACGAAGACGGGCACGGGAACCACCGAATCGCCGCGCTCGGCGAGCAGCGACTCGTAGTTCCCGAGCGTGCTGTGCCACCGCGCGCCGATCCTGAGGGAATCGCCCTCGCGGACGATTCGCCATTCGGCCGAGAACGTGTCAGACCCCCAGAAGACCTCGGTCTCCGAGAATTCCGGGCGCTGGACTTCCTCAAGGAGGGGTACCAGGTCGTCGAGGAGAGCGGCGAGGTCGTATCCGTAGGGCACCCTGACCGGCACCAGGTTCCAGACCAGGATGGCGTCCTCGGCCTCGGAGGAGTACATCTCGCCGACCGCGTCGGCCATGTCGGCTGCGGACTCACACCCCCGGACAACCGGGCAGCCTGCCTGGATCGAGAAGCTCATCGCCGTTCCTATCGCGTGGTCGGGTAAGCGTGCACCTTGCCGTTCGGGTACACCTTGACAAAGAGGGTGTTCGGCGTGCGCGTCGTGCCGTCGGGCATGTACTCGATGCAGCCGTGGCCCTCGGGAAGCTTGAAGAAGCCGGTCTTTCCGGTGCCCAGTTCAGCGGCGCGCAGCGTAGCGTAGTGGACGTCCGCGGGCGTGCCGAACTTTCCTTGCGGCTTCATTTCCTTGCTCGCGCGCGCCGGCCCCTCGGTCCAGTCGATTCCGTGCTTGGCGCCCTTGAGGAGGGGCGCTTCCGGCTTGTATTTCTGGCCGTTGAACTCGATGCCCCGGCTCACCAGGTCGATTTGCTTCTTCCTGCTGAGCGCGTCCAGTTCGGCCTGGCTCTTCATGAAGTCGGCCTGCTGGGCATCGGTGATCGGGTGCGGATTCTCGGGGCTGCCCAGAGGATTCTGGTTGACCGGGTTGTCCGGCCCGCCGCCGTTTCCGGGGCCGTCACCGGGGCCGTCACCCGGACCGCCCGTGCCCGGGCCGTCACCCGGGCCGCCCGTGCCCGGGCCGTCACCCGGACCGCCGGAACCACCCGGGCCGGGGCCGTCACCGTGGCCGCCCGTGGACGGGGTCTCCGTGTGGCCGCCACCCGTGGTGGGGGTGGTGTCGGTGTTGCCGCGGCCGCCGTTGCCGTTGCCGTTGCCGCCGGGTTCGGTGTGGCTGTTGTGCGGCATGTTGTCGGCGGTGCCACCCGGGGTGTGGGTGGTGGTGCCGCCCGGGGTGCGGGTGGTGGCGTCGACCTGGTGGGCCGGGCCGCCGACCGTGACTTCCTGCTTCTTCGGGACTTCGGCGAGGGGGTGGTCGGGGCCCTTGGGGACGGCGGTGAGGTCCTGCTTGGGGAGGCCCTTGTGGTCCAGGAGCTGGTTGGTGACCTTGTCGAAGTACTGGGGGCGGCCGAGGGCGTCGTCGGTGAGGCGGACCGTGTCGTCGGGGTGGGGGAACTTCACGCCCGGGGCGTCGGCCTTGGGGAGGTCCTTCCACACCACGTCGTCGATCTTCGGGAACGCCCCGTCGACCTTGCCGAGGTTCGCGAACAGGTCGCCGATCTTGAGCTTGGCGAGGGAGCCGGCCTGCCCGATGTAGGTGATCGGGTCGATCAGCCTGCCGGCCTTGCCCGCGACGCTGATGGCCTTGGCGACCGCGCCGCCCTTGGCGACCGCGCCCGCGCCGCCGGTGAAGACCGTGGTCACCACGTTGAAGGTGACAGCTCCGGCGGCGCGGGCGGGGTTCTTGCCCCACTGGTCCCAGGCCACCAGCGCCTTGCCGGTCTCCTTCATCGCGGTACGCGAGTCCTTGAGCCAGCCCGGGAGCTGCTTGTCGTCGGCCATCCAGAACGCCGTGCCGACACCGGGAATGGAGGTGATCGCCAGGCCCGTGGCGAGCTTCGCCAGGCCGGTCCAGGCCTGCCCGGCGGCGTCCCAGCCGTCGACACCGACGAGCGTGCCGAGACCGCGGATCGTGCCCCAGATGCCGTCGACGATGATGCCGTCCCAGACGAAGGACTTCGCCCAGTGGCCGATCTCGTACCAGCGGTGGGTCTCCTCCAGCTGCGAACCCCACGGCAGGTCCTGGGCCTTGTTGAGGTCCTCGCCCTTGTAGCCGTACATGTTCGCGCCGTGCGAGCCGTCATCCGCCGTGAGAGGGGGCGCGCAGTACAGGGCGCGGATCTTGTTGGCGCAGGTGCGTTCGGCCGCCCAGAACGCGGATACGGCGGCGTTGACGTCGTGGATCAGATCGTTGTTCTCGTCGATCTTGTCCCCGTCGTCCTTCCAGTGCTCGTCCCCCGCGATCTTGCTGGTGAAGGTGGTGGCCTTCGCCTGGAGCTCCTTCAGCCGCGCCACGATGGGGCGGGCCTCGGTGACGTACTCGCCCAGCGCCTTCGCCGCCGATTCCAGCTGGTCCGCGAAGAAGTCGCTGTCCGTCTTCACCGGCTTCGTCGTGGCGAAGAGCTGCGCCGCCTCCGGGGCCGAGTAGAACGCCGACAGGCCCTGGAACTCGGAGTCCACGTTCGCACCGGCCTGGCGGAAGGTGCCCGCGGCCGCCGTGATCGCCGCGTGGTCCTGTTCCAGCAGGTCGAGGTCACCCGTGAACTGCGGGATCGTGCACGGATTGATGGGTACGTGGTCGGTCACTTCTGACCTGCCCCGGGAAGGTCCACCTTGGGCTCCTTCAGGGCTTCGTTCTGTGCGTTCTGTGCCTGCTCGATGTTGCCCTGTACGTACGCCGTCGTCGCCTTGATGGCGCCGTTGAGGGAGGCCTCCGTGCGGGCGCCGATGAACGCGAGTCGGTATTCGTGGGCCTTCATGAGCTCACCCAGCGCGCCGGCGATCGGGCCCATGCCGCCGCCCTCACCGCCGGTGCCGCCACCCGGAGTGACGGTGCCCGCGTGCTTCGCCGCTTCCGGCAGCTCCGTCTGGAGCGACTTGCCCGCCTTCTGGAAGCCCTCGGCGGCGGTGATCGTCTTGTTGACGACCCCCTGCACGCCGGACGGCTTGATGTCCCAGTGCATGCCCTACCCCCGTGTCCTCGCGTCCCTCGTCGCGTCACTCGTGCGTCGGCCGGACGGTGTCAGCCGATGTTGTCGACCGCCGCCTTGGCCTTCTGCAGCGTGGCCTGCGCGGTGGAGTCGTTCTGCTCGAGCGTGTTGCGGACGAGGCGGATGATGTCGCGCACCTCGTTCGCCGCCTTGTTCCAGCGGACTTCCTTGCCGTGGTAGTCCTCGGAGACGCCGTCGGCCTGGAAGTCGGCCATCGCCGCCTTCACCGCGTTGTCACGGTCGCCGAGCACCCGCTCCAGCTGGCCGATGATCCCGCCGAGGCCGCCCTGGACCTCCACGGAAGCGGCGATGTCGTACGAAGTGCGGTCCTGGTTTGCCATGTGTCTCAGTCCCCCGGGTGTCAGCGCGCGCCGAAGCGGGCGGCGTCGAAGTTCGCGGAGCCCATGTTCTGGTTGGCGTTGTCGCCCTGCTCCTGGTCACCGGTGGTGAACGAGGTGTCCATGCCGGCCTGACCGCCGAGAATGGCGCGCAGCGAGCCGTTCAGCTCGGCGGTGATCGCGTCGGAGCGCCGCTTGAAGGAGTCGAACGCCTGGCGTCCGACACCGTTGAACTTGCCCTCCAGCGGGTCCGCCGCGGCGATCAGCAGCTTGATCAGCGTGCCGAGGTCGTCGCTGGAGCCGCTCGTGGCCTTGCCCAGGTCGGACAGCGTCGTGCTGCCCATGTCGAACTTCATTCACCCACCCCTGACGTGTTGTGCCGTCACTTGCGTGCGTACCTGTCTACCGAAGGGACGTTGCGAACACAAACACGGTTTCATCCGGCCTTGACGTCTGGCCGAAAATCGCCTTCGGCTGGTTCCCGTACCCCCAGCACCTCCCGGACGTAGTCGTCCCCGGCGTCCCACAGCCAGGATGCCAGGGCCTTGCCCGCCCGGCCCTGGCAGCGGGCGACGGGCCCCGCCGCGTGCCGGAGGGCGCGGCCGGAAGGCGCGTTGCCGAGCAGCCGCCGCAGCAGTTCCACGGCGGCTTCCTCGTCGACCAGGGTCACGGCGCCCGCCAGGCCGACGAGTTGGGTCTCCACGTCGAAGTGGAAGCGCTCGCCGGCCCGCATCCGGTCGAGGCCCCGCTCGACGGCCGCGCGGATCCCGGGCAGGCAGTCGCGTACGGACGCGGCGTCCAGGCAGTCGCCGAGCCGGTCGTCGAAGCCCTCCCGGTCGGCGAGGCCGACCAGGGCGCGCAGGGTCGCGGCGCACAGCTCCGAGGTGCCCTTCTCCTCGGCCAACTCCCGGCTGTGGACGGCCGCTTCACAGAAAAGTCCGTAGCTCCGGTCCGCGGAGAACCAGCGGTCGGTCGACCAGCCGTACCAGAAGGCGGCGCGGGGGTCGGTCATGGCGGCGCGGAGGACGGCCTCGTAGCCGGCGGGCTCGGCCCAGTGGACCAGGGCGACGAGGGACAGGAGGCGTTCGCCGGCCGGCGCGGCGGGGTCGTCGGCGAGGGCGGTGAGGCCGGGGACCCGGTCGCGGTGGCCGGGATGGTCCTCGCCCTCCCAGATCACGTCGTAGGGATCGTCGGCGGGAGTGCCGTCGAATCCGGTCCCCAGCAGCCGTTCGTAGGCCGTCGTCATGTCAGGTCATCCATCGGTCGGGGCGGGCCGCCGCGCGGGAGGTGCGGGAGCGGACCGCCTGGTCGTACAGCAGGTCGCGGGCCTCGCCGGCGGGGCGCAGCCGGGCGGTGACGGTGTTGTTCGCGCCGGTGTCCACGTGCAGGTCGGCCACCCCGCGGGCGCGTTCCCAGGGGCCCTGTGAGCGGCGTACGCTCTGCACCTTCGCATGCGGAACGATCTCCGTACGCCGGCACAGGCGCCCGCGCCGGGCCGCGAAGACCTCGTCCGAGAGGGCCAGGCCGTACCCCTTCCACCACACCGGCACCACCCACCGCGAGCCGCTCGACGGGGACGGGCTGAACTCCAGGTCGGCCGGGTCCGCGCCGGGCAGCACGCGGGCGATCAGGGCGTGGGCGGCGTCCCGGCCGGCGACCGGGACCAGCAGCCCGTTCTTGGAGCCGGCCACGGCGAGCTCGACCCGGACCCAGCCGAGCCGCCGCCACAGCAGCGGCTCCACGATCCGTACGGTCTGCACGCGTCCCGGCGGAACGGTCTCGTGGGCGCGGTCCAGCAGCCCGTGGTCCAGGCGCAGCCCGTCGGGGGACTCGGCGACGGTCCAGTCGTACCCGGCGAGGAACCGGCCCAGGCTGCCGGCCCAGACCGCGCCGAGGAGCGGCACCAGGGTGGCCACGGCCGCCCAGAGGCTGTCGCTGAGCCGCCACACCACCACCGGGGCGACGAGCCCGCCGGCGAGCGCCGCCCACACGTCGAGGCTGAGCAGCAGGGAGAGCACCAGGTCCCGTACGGGGACGCGGAGCAGCTCCCGGGCCGGGGCCTGGCCGACGGAGACGGCCTCGGCGGGCGCGAAGCCGGCCGCCCGGGCCAGCAGCTCGGCGCGCAGGGCGACGGCGTCGCGTTCGTCGAGGAAGGCCAGCTCGTCCTTCGCCTCGGTGCCGATGACGTCGAGCCGGAGCTTGGCGACCCCGGCGACGCGGGCCAGCATCGGGCGGGTGACGTCCACGGCCTGGATGCGGTCGAGGCGGATGTGGGCGGTGCGGCGGAAGACCAGGCCGGTGCGGATGCGCAGCTCGGTGTCGGTGACGGCGTAGTGGGTGAACCACCAGCTGAGGAAGCCGTACGTGCCGAAGACGAGGACCAGGGCGGCCAGTATCAGCACGCGCACGCCGGGCGTGAGGCCGGCGACCCACTCCTGGGCGCGCTCGCCCTGCTGGAGGACGACACCGCCGATGGCCGCGCCGGGCACCCAGGCCCGGCGCAGCGGGGTCAGTACGTGCAGCCGCCGCTCACCGCCGGTCGGATGCGGGGCCTCGCCGGTCGGGTGCGGGGCCTCGCCGGTCGGGTGCGGGGCCTCGCCGTCGGGGGCGTCCGGGGACGCGTGCGGCTGCGTCACAGGCCCGCCGACCTTGCCTCGCCGAGGGCCGTGAGGCGGTCGCGGAGGCGTTCCGCTTCCGCCGGGGCCAGGCCCGGGATCTTGGCGTCGGTCGCGGCGGCCGCCGTGTGGAGCTGGACCGAGGCCAGGCCGAAGCGGCGCTCCAGCGGGCCCGAGGTCACCTCCACGAGCTGCATCCGCCCGTACGGGACCACCGTCTCCTCCCTCCAGAGCACACCCCGGCTGATCAGCAGGTCGTCCGCGCGCTCCGCGTACCGCCAGGACCGCCAGTTCCGCCCGATCAGCACCCACCCCCAGGCCAGGACGGCCGGCCAGAACGCCGCCAGGGCCGCCCATCCCGCCCCGAACGCCAGCCCCAGCGACACGCCGGTGGCCACCGTCAGCGGCACCGTCCAGATCACCAGTACCAGCCGCCGGACCCGGCGGAGCCCGCCCGGCAGGCCCACCCACTCGGGCAGGCCCGTCTCACCCTTCGTCCCCGTATCCATGCACCCACCCTAGGACTGAGACAATGCGCCCATGACGGAGACCACGGTCGGCATCGGCGGTGCGGCGGAGAGCACCGACATGGTGCTCAACATCGGACCCCAGCACCCATCCACCCACGGCGTGCTGCGCCTGCGGCTCGTCCTGGACGGCGAGCGCATCGCCAGCGCCGAGCCGGTGGTCGGCTACATGCACCGGGGTGCCGAGAAGCTCTTCGAGGCGCGCGACTACCGCCAGATCGTGATGCTCGCGAACCGCCACGACTGGCTGTCCGCGTTCTCCAACGAGCTCGGCGTGGTCATGGCCGTCGAGCGGATGCTCGGCATGGAGGTCCCCGAGCGCGCGGTGTGGATGCGTACGCTCCTCGCCGAGCTGAACCGGGTCCTGAACCACCTGATGTTCCTCGGGTCGTACCCCCTCGAACTGGGCGGGATCACCCCGATCTTCCACGCGTTCCGCGAGCGCGAGGAGCTCCAGGCCGTCATGGAGGAGATCTCCGGCGGCCGCATGCACTACATGTTCAACCGCGTCGGCGGCCTCAAGGAGGACCTCCCCGCCGGCTGGCTCGGCCGGGCCCGCGCCGCCATCGCCGACGTCCGCACCCGCATGGACGTCTACGACAAGCTGGTCCACGGCAACGAGATCTTCCGCGCGCGCACGCGCGGCGTCGGCGTGCTGTCCGCCGAGGCGGTCCACGCGTACGGGGTCTCCGGCCCGATCGCCCGCGCCTCGGGCGTGGACTTCGACCTGCGCCGCGACGAGCCGTACCTGGCGTACGGCGAGCTGGCCGACGTCCTGAAGGTGGTCACCCGCAGCGAGGGCGACTGCCTGGCCCGCTTCGAGGTGCTGCTCGACCAGACGCACAACGCCCTCGACCTGGCCGTGGCCTGCCTGGACCGGATGGCCGAGCTGCCGCCGGGGCCGGTGAACCAGCGGCTGCCGAAGGTGCTGAAGGCGCCCGAGGGGGCCACGTACGCCTGGACGGAGAACCCGCTGGGCATCAACGGCTACTACCTGGTCTCGAAGGGCGAGAAGACCCCGTACCGGCTGAAGCTGCGCAGCGCCTCCTTCAACAACATCCAGGCGCTGGCCGTGCTGCTGCCGGGGCAGCTGGTCGCGGACATGGTGTCGATCCTGGGCTCGCTCTTCTTCGTCGTCGGCGACATCGACAAGTAGGACGCGGGGAACCGGCTCCGCCGCGACCTGACAGTCCGGCGGAAACCGCCCGGGACGGTGTCGGCGGGGCGTCCTAGGGTGCCCCCATGACCACTGGCACGTACACGGACTACCTGCGCCGGCTCGGCCTCGCCGATCCCGGCGCCCCCTCCGCCGAGGGGCTGTTCGCGCTCCAGCGCGCCCACCTGGAGAACATCGCCTACGACAACGTGGACATCCACCTGGGCCGCCCGCCCGGCATCGACCCCGCGCTGTCGGTGCGGCGGCTGGGCGCGGGGTTCGGCGGCTACTGCTTCCACCTCAACGGCGCCTTCGGCGCGCTCCTGGAGCACCTGGGGTACGACGTGACCCGCCACCTCGGCGGTGTCGAGGAGGACGCCGGCTCGCGCGTGGTCAACGGCCAGCACCTGACCCTGACCGTCCGCGTCGACGGGGCGGCCTACTGGGTGGACGCCGGGCTCGGGGACGGCCCGTACGAGCCGCTCCCGCTGCGCGAGGGCCCGTACGAGCAGGGCGGCTCAAGCTACTCGCTGGAACGGCTGGAGCCCCTGGAGGGCGAGGGCCCCGGCTGGAGCTACCTGTCCCCCGGCAGCAGCACGCCCCGGGTCAACTTCCGCGACGCGCCCGCGACGACGGCCGACTTCGAGGAGATGCACACCTGGCTGTCGACCTCCGCGGACTCCCCCTTCGTACGGACCCTCGCGCTGCTCCGGCGCGACGCCGACGGCATGGACGTCATGCGCGGCCGGGTCCTGACCCGGATCTCCCCCGGGAAGGAGACCGACAAGCGCGAAGTGGCCGGGCAGCGGGAGTTCTTCGAGGTCGTGGGGCGCGTCTTCCGGCGGAGCCTCGACGACCTGACGGCCGCCGACCGGGACGCCCTGTGGGCCCGGGTCGACGAGGCGCACCGGGCGTGGCTGGCGTCCAGGGCCTGACGGCTTCGGCGTCGGTGCGGCAGGGCAGACTGGGGGCATGTCCCCTTCCCCCCGACGGGCCTGCCCCTCCTGCGGCCGTGACTGCGCGGTGACGGCCGGACGGATCGCCCGCCACGACCCCCCGGCCGGGCGCGGGCGCGGCGACCTGGTGTCCTGCCCCGGCTCCCGGACCCGGGTGGTGCTCGGCGCGAGCGCTCCGACGCTGGACGGCTTCGCCCTCGGCCCGTCACCGGGCCAGCTGCCGCTGTTCTGAGCCCCGTCCGGGCGGTGCCGTCCGAGTACGGGGCCGCGCGGACTGAGTAGGCGTACGGATGCCCGCACGGACGCCCCGGGGACAGGATGGCCGCATGACCTGGACCCCTTCGCCCCTGACCGTCGCCGAGCCGCAGCCCGCCAGGGCTTCCCGGATCCCCGTGCGCGCGCTGATCGCGGCCGCGCTGTTCGTGCCCGCGCTGGTGGCGGCGAAGATCCTGGTCCTGACCACCGAGACGGGCGGCCGCTGCCTGATGTACGGCGGCTGCGAGCCCTTCCCCGGCTCCTTCTTCCTGGTGCTGTGCGGGGCGGCGGCGCTCGCGCTGGTGGCGGCGCTGGCCGGGCCGGAGGGGCTGCGGCGCAAGGCCCTGGCGGCCCAGGTCCTGCTGGAGCTGTTCGCGGTGGGGCTCGTCCTCGTCTTCCCCTGAGCCCGTCGCGCGTACGTCGTGCACAGGCTGTGGACGACCCCGCCGGGCGCTCCGGGTGCTCCCGGTGCTCCGGCGGGGCCCGCGCGCTACGAGATCGCCGTGCGGAGCCGGACCACGTCGATGGGCTCGGTCTCGTCGTGCGCCGTCAGGTCGATGACCTGGCCCACCGCCTGCTGTTCGGGGGTGGCCGCCTTGAACTCCGGGTCCGTCCCGGTACCCGCGGTCTCCGCCTTGTGGACGGCGAGGGCCTCGGCGCCGACCACGTCGGCCAGGTCCTCGTTCTGCACCGACTCGATCACGGCGCGGGCCTGCGCGGCGTTCTTGGTGCCGAAGAAGTCGAAGCCGCCCTCGACGCGGGAGGCGGTGCGGCGCTGGGAGGCGTACGGGGCCACGGGCGCCGCCGGCCGGCGGGCCGGGACCGCCGCCGCAGCCGGGGCGGGGACGGCCGGGGCGGCGACGGCCGGGCGGGTGTGCGCGGGCGCCGCCGCGGGGGCCTCGGAGGCGGACCGTTCCTGCGCCTTGCGGGCCAGGGCCGACATAGCCGCGTGGGCCCGGGCGTAGCCGACCGGGGTGGGCGCGCCGGCGCCGGTGCGCTCCTCGGAGACCGCCGGGAGCTCCCGGGGCCCGGCCGCCGGGGCGGAGGCGGCCTCGATGGCCAGCAGCCGGCGCTTCTCCAGGGCACTGGCGCGCTCGGTCTCGGCGGTCGCGTACCGGCGGAGCAGCGCGGCGTGTTCCCCGCGCAGGCCCGCCAGTTCGACGCGCTTGGCGCGCAGCTTGGCGTCGAGCCGGGCGCGCAGCAGGCGGGCTTCCTCGATGTCGGATTCGAGCTCGGCTATCCGCTCGTCCGTCTTCCACTCGTCCTTGACGCGCTCGCGGGCCAGCTCCGCGACCCGGCGGCCCGCCGCCCGGTCCCAGGAGCGCATGAGGACGGCACCGCCCACGCCCGCCGCGGCCGTGAGGGCCACCAGGAGGCGCAGCGCGAGGGGTTCCGCGAGCAGCCAGGCCGCACCGGCACTGGCCACGGAAACCCCGGCGACGGCCGTCGGCGTGAGAAGTCGGTGCAGGGGCTCGGGATTGCGGTGGCGTCCACGGGGCATGGCCTGAAATTTACAGGGCGTGGGCGGCGCGTGGGGTACCCGCCCGGCAATCCGTTCCCGGGCAGTTACCCCACAATTGACCATCAAACACGTAACTACTGCTTCTTCAGAAGGCCCTTGGCGTCGAGATAGGCCTTCGCGACGTCCGCGGGCTTGGCCCGCTCGGCGTCCACCTTCCGGTTCAGCTCGACGAGGTCGGCGGTCGTCAGTGCCTTGGTGAGCCCGTCCAGGGCGGCCGCGACCTCCGGGGAGCCGGCGTCCTTGGCGTTGACGACCGGGAGCACGTTGTCGGCGTTCTGGAGCTTCTTGTCGTCCTCCAGCAGGACCAGCCCGTAGCCGTCGAGGGTGGCGTCGGTGGTGGTGGTCAGCACCAGTTGGTCGACGCCGTCCTTGACGGCCTGCTTGGCCTGCGGAGTGCCGACTCCCTTCGGGTCGATTCCGGATACCGAGATTCCGTAGGTCTTCTCCAGTCCCGGCGCGCAGAAGGGACGGACGGCGCATTCGTCACCCGCCGCGATCTTCACCTTCAGCCCCGACTTCCCAAGATCGGAAAGGGTCTTGAGGTTGTTCTTCTGCGCGAATTCCCGGCTCACCGCGAAGGCGTTCTGGTCGACCGCCGAACCGGCCGGCAGGGCCTTCAGCCCGAGCGGCGCCGCGAGCTTCTCCAGCGCGGCGACGGTCGCCGCCGCGTCGCTGGACGCGACCGGCTTCTCCTTCGGCGCGTTCGGGCCGTTCACCTTGGCGTTCAGGAACTCCGCGAGGGTGGCCGCGTACTCCGGGACGACGTCGATCTCGCCCTTCTCCAAAGACGGCTCGTACAGCTCGCGGTTGTTGACCGTGGTGATCGAGGTGTCGTAGCCGGCGCCCCTGAGGACCTGCGCGTACAGCTCGGCCAGCACGTTGGACTCGGTGAAGCCCGCCGCGCCCACCACCAGCTTGCCCTTGCCGCCGCCCCCGGCCGGGGCGGAAGCGGACCCTCCGTCCTTGGACTTCTCCAGGCTCTCGCCCCCGCAGGCGGCGAGCGAAACGGTCAGGGCCACCGCGCCCAGGGTCGCGCCGAGGATGCGCGTGGACTTGCTCATCATGCTCCTTAGGGATCAGTAGAAAGCCGGACGGCCGCCGCGCCTCAGCGCGACGGGGCCCGGGGCAGCAGCCGGTCCGCGGCAACCAGCGCGCCCTCCACCACCAGGGCCAGCAGGGCCACCAGCACGGCGCCCGCCACCACCTGCGGGGTGTCGTACGTGTTGAAGCCGGCCGTGATGATCCGCCCCAGCCCGCCCTGGCCGACCATCGCCGCGATCGTGGCGGTGGCCACGACCTGCACGGCGGCCGAGCGCAGCCCGGTCATCACCAGCGGCCGGGCCAGCGGCAGTTCCACCCGCCAGAAGAGCTGGCGGCCGGACATGCCCATGCCCCGGGCGGCCTCGACCACCGAGCGGTCCACCTCGCGCATCCCGACGTACGCGTTGGTCAGCAGCGGCGGCACGGCGAACAGCACGAGCGCGGCGATGGTGGGCACGTAGCCCGCGCTGCGCAGCGGCGACACCATGAACAGGGCCAGCACCGCGAACACCGGCACGGCCCGGCCCGCGTTGGAGACGTTCACCGCGACGGTGCCGCCCTTGCCGAGGTGGCCGAGCCACAGCCCGGCCGGCAGGGCGAGCGCGCAGGCGACGGCCAGGGCGGTGCCGCTGACGTAGACGTGCTCCCCCAGCCGGTGCCACACCCCGGCCTCCCCGGACCAGTTGGCCCCGTCGGCCAGCCAGTCCCAGGCCCGCGCCATCACGCCCATGCCCTCACGCCCCCTCGGCCTTCGCGGACCGGCCGGGGCGGGTCCACGG
This sequence comes from Streptomyces sp. NPDC043896, assembly GCF_056435605.1. Classification (NCBI taxonomy): domain Bacteria; kingdom Bacillati; phylum Actinomycetota; class Actinomycetes; order Kitasatosporales; family Streptomycetaceae; genus Streptomyces; species Streptomyces sp. NPDC043896. The sequence goes on along the minus strand of NZ_JBWKEE010000020.1, from coordinate 118,739 downwards.
GGTCAGCAGCCGCTGCACGCCGAGCAGCAGCAGGTCGGCGACCAGCGCGAGCAGCACGCACAGCACCGAGGCGGTGAGCACCTGGGCCTTGAAGGAACTGTTCACGGCGGGGGCGATCAGGTTGCCCAGCCCGCCCTTGCCGACGATGGAGCCGACGGTGGTCAGGGCCACCGTCGACACGGTGGCGATCCGCACCCCGGCGAGCAGCGCGGGCAGCGCCAGCGGCAGTTCCACCTGCCACAGCAGCCGGGCCGGGCCGTAGCCCATCCCGCGCGCGGCCTCCCGTACGTCCTCGGGGACGGCCTCCAGGCCGGCCAGCACGTTCCGGACCAGGACGGTCAGCGAGTACAGCACCAGACCGGTCACCACGAGCGCCGCCGACAGCCCGAAGAAGGGCAGCAGCAGGGAGAACATGGCGAGCGAGGGGACCGTGTAGAGCAGGGTGGTCAGGCCGAGCACGGGGGCCGCCCAGCGGCGGCCGCGGCGGGCCAGCAGCGCCAGCGGCACGGCGACGGCGACGCCGATGAGCACCGAGACGGCGGTGATCCAGACGTGCTCGACGGTGGCGTCGGTGAGTTCCGCGGAACGGGAGGTGACGTACTCCCAGCAGATCCAGTCGTTCGCCACCAGGCAGCCGCCCCCGGCCATGCCGTTCACCCCTTCCCCCTTCGCACGCACGTGCCGCAAACCGGCCTGCAGCGACCCTAACCCCCGATGCCCGTGGTGGCCGGAATGATTCGCACAGCCGCAACACTCCCCTGACAAACCCTTCGCCCAACCGGGCGGTGTGGTGGTGGAGGATGGCGGGGTGATCCGATTCGAGCGAGTGTCCAAGCGTTACCCCGACGGGACGACGGCCGTCGAGGACCTGTCCTTCGAGGTCGCGGAGGGCGAGCTGGTCACGCTGGTGGGCCCGTCCGGCTGCGGGAAGACGACCACGATGAAGATGGTCAACCGGCTGATCGAGCCAACCTCCGGGCGGATCCTGCTGAACGGCGAGGACATCGCCGCCGCCGACCCGGTCGAGCTGCGCCGCCGCATCGGCTACGTCATCCAGCAGGTCGGGCTGTTCCCGCACAGGACGGTGCTGGAGAACACGGCGACGGTCCCGCAGCTCGTCGGCACCCCGAAGGCCAAGGCCCGCGCCCGGGCCGCCGAACTGCTCGAACTGGTGGGACTGGATCCGGCCGTCTACGGGGGCCGCTACCCGCAGCAGCTGTCGGGCGGGCAGCGCCAGCGCGTCGGCGTGGCCCGCGCCCTCGCGGCGGACCCGCCGGTCCTGCTGATGGACGAGCCGTTCGGCGCGGTCGACCCGGTGGTGCGCGACCGCCTCCAGAACGAGTTCCTGACCCTTCAGAAGACCGTCCGCAAGACGATCCTGCTCGTCACCCACGACCTGGAGGAGGCCGTCCGGCTCGGCGACCGGATCGCCGTCTACGGGGAGGGCACCATCGAGCAGTTCGCCCGCCCGGCCGCCGTGCTCGCCGCGCCCGCCACCGCGTACGTCGCCTCGTTCGTCGGCGCCGACCGGGGCCTGCGGCGGCTCGCCGTCACCCCCGTCGGGCCGGCCGATCTGGCCGCCCCCGAGGGCCCCGCCCCCGCCGTGTCAGTGCCCCTGGGGGCCTCGCTGCGCGAGGCACTGGCCGCGCTGCTCCAGGAGGACTCGGGGCGGATCGGGGTCACGGACCCGGACTCCGGCGCGCTGGCCGGCGTCCTGACCCCCGGCGGCGTCCACCGGGCGCTGCGCCGGGCCGGCCAGGGAGACGGCGCCGCCGCCTGACGGCCCCCGGACACGCGTGAAGGGCCCGGCCGGAGCCGGGCCCTTCAGGATGTTCCGCGGGTTCCGCGAGCACGGGGCTCAGGCCTGGATGCGGCCGCTCAGCCACACCAGCATCGGCGGGATCTCACGGCGCCAGGTGTTGAAGTTGTGGCCGCCGCTGTCGAGCACGATCGAGGAGACCCGGTCCGGGCCCTTGACCAGCTTGATGAACTTCTTCGTGTCGTTCAGGTTGTCCTCGCCCTTCTCACTGGTCGTGACCAGGAAGGACGTACCGGTCGGCTTCTTCTCCTTCAGGCTCTGCAGCACGTCCGCGCGGGCCTTCAGCTTGTCGTCGCCGTGGAACAGGTCACCGGTCGTCGCGTCGTCCGCCGCCTTGTAGTACGCGGACAGGCCCACCGCCGCACCGAAGGTCTGCGGGTGGTGCGCGGCGATCTTCAGGGCGCAGTAGCCGCCCGTGGAGTTGCCGACGAAGGCCATGTTCTCCGGCTTCTTGCCCACCCGGAAGGTGGACTGGATGGCCTGCGGCAGGTCCTGCGCGAAGAAGGTCTCGGTCTGCGGGCCATCGGGTATGTCCACGCACTCGGTGTCACGCGGCGGCGCGATGGTCGGCCGCAGCATGACCAGGATCATCGGCTTCATCTTGCCCGCCTTGGCCTGCTTGAAGGCCGTCATCGGGTAGTTCAGCCCTTTGATCAGGTTCTCGGCGGTGCCCGGGTAGCCGGTCAGGACGATCGAGGCCGGAAAGTTCTTGTCCTTGTGCTGCGGCTGGAAGTACTCCGGCGGCAGCCAGACGTAGCCCGGGCTCGTTATCTTCGACTTCTGCCCCGTTATGGACACTTTGAGGATCTGCCCGCCCACCTGGGGCTTGGCCCCGCCGGGCACGTCCAGCGCCTGCTTGTCGATGACCTTGATGTCCTTGCTGCTCATCGAGTGGTCGACGACCTTGCCGATCGACGTCTCCTGGCCGAACAGGTCCGCCCACGATCCGTAGAAGAGGAACGACTTGTTCGCACCGAGACCGACTGCCGAGAACAGCGCCAGCTGGGTCGCGAGCAGCAGGCCGATCCTGCCGAGGACCGCGCGCACGCCGCGCCCCGAGAGCTTCGGCCAGGCCCAGACCGTGACCGCGAACAGGGCCACGCCCGCGATGATGGCCAGGACCAGAACCGTATTACTGGTGAGACCCATGAGCAGTCAGTCGACTTTCTGATGGCAGGACTGGATTTTTCCGACGGAAGAGTGAACCCGCCACCCGCCGATGTCGTCCTAGTGGACGCACCACACTCCGGAGGCTGTCGCGGCCTTCGGCCACATGATCTCTCGCGGAGCAACGGGAAGCGATGTCTAGCAGGATAGATGGCGATAAGTCGGGACAGGTTCCGAGTACGGTCCGGCGAATCTTCCGCGGACCACGACCGGAGTCGGTGCCCGGTCTCGTAGGTACGGCCGTCATGATCGTCGGCCTTCTGGACATCGCGGCGGGCGTCTTCCCGCGATTCCGCCACAGCCGGATCCACGCGGTCACCGAGGTGCTGCCCGGATCCCTGGGCCCCTTCGCCGCGGCCCTTTCCATCAGCGCGGGCGTGCTCATCCTGCTGCTCGCGCACGGTCTCAAGCGCCGCAAGCGCCGCGCCTGGCGGGCCGCCGTGATCCTGCTGCCCGCCGGCGCCGTCGCGCAGTTCGCGTACCGCCACTCCGTCATCGGCGTGGTCATCTCGGCCGTCCTCCTCGCGCTGCTGGTACGCCACCAGAGTGAATTCAAGGCCCTGCCGGACCCGCGCAGCCGCTGGAAGGCCCTCGCGAACTTCGTCCTGATGAGTGCCGGCTCCATCGGCCTCGGCCTCGTGATCGTCAACGTGCACCCGGGCAAGGTCGTCGGCCACCCCAGCCTGTACGAGCAGATCACCCACGTCGTCTACGGCCTCTTCGGCTTCGAGGGCCCCGTCGACTACGCCGGCCGGGTCTCCTGGACCGTCGGCTACTCCCTCGGCGCCCTCGGCATGCTGACCGCCGTCACCACGATCTACCTGGCCTTCCGCCCCGAGCACCCGGCCGCCCAGCTCACCTCCGACGACGAGGCCAAGCTGCGCGAGCTGCTCGCCAAGCACGGCGGCCGCGACTCGCTCGGCCACTTCGCGCTCCGCCGCGACAAGGCCGTCGTCTTCTCCCCCAGCGGCAAGGCCGCCGTCACCTACCGCGTGGTCTCCGGCGTGATGCTGGCCTCCGGCGACCCGGTCGGCGACGTCGAGGCCTGGCCCGGCGCCATCGAGCGGTTCATGGAGGAGGCCAAGGCCCACTCCTGGACCCCGGCCGTCGTCGGATGCAGCGAGACCGGCGGCGAGGTCTGGACCCGCGAGACCGGCCTGGACGCCCTGGAACTCGGTGACGAGGCCATCGTCGACGTCAAAGACTTCTCCCTGTCGGGCCGCCCGATGCGCAACGTCCGCCAGATGGTCAAGCGCATCGAGCGCAACGGCTACACCACCAAGGTCCGCCGGGTCAGCGAGCTCACCGAAGAGGAGCTGACGGCCGTACGCGGCGCCGCCGAGGCCTGGCGCGGCACCGACACCGAGCGCGGCTTCTCCATGGCCCTCGGCCGCGTCGGCGACCCCGGCGACGGCGACTGCATCATCGCCACCGCGCACCGCGTGGAGGAGGGCGACACCAGCCCCTTCGGCGACCTCAAGGCCATCCAGCACTTCGTGCCGTGGGGCAAGGACGGCATGTCGCTGGAGATGATGCGCCGCGACCGCGGCGCCGACCCCGGCATGAACGAACTGCTGATCGTCGCCTCCCTCCAGCAGGCCCCCGAGCTGAAGATCGAGAAGGTCTCCCTGAACTTCGCGATGTTCCGCGCGGCCCTGGCCCGCGGCGAGAAGATCGGCGCCGGCCCGGTCCTGCGTGCCTGGCGCGGCCTGCTGGTGTTCCTCTCGCGGTGGTTCCAGATCGAGTCCCTGTACAAGTTCAACGAGAAGTTCCGCCCCCGCTGGGAGCCGCGCTTCATGGTGTTCCGCCACAACCGCGACCTGCCCCGCATCGGCTTCGCCGTGATGCAGGCCGAGGGCTTCGTCACACTGGCGCTCCCGCGCCTGTTCGCGAGCCGCCGCCGCCCGAAGCCGGTCCGCACGTGCGCGCACACCATCCACACGGCCAAGGTCCCGACCCAGCAGGAACGCGAGGTCCAGGCCGCGTGACCCTCCCCGGCGGGGCCGGATCCTCCAGCCCCGCCGGCGTGTGAGGCGCCGGGCGCGAGCGCCCGTACGGAGCCAGGGGCGGAGCCCCCGAGAACGGGTGAAGGGCGGGGCGGGGCTCCATCCCCCGCAGCGGCCCACCGGCCCCCAGACGGCCCGCCGGGCCCGGCCACGCCCGCCCGGCACCGCCCCGGCCACGCCCGCCCCGGCACCGCCCCGGCCGCCGGCGCCCCGCCCCGGGCCCGGGCCGACGGCCGGAGGCCGGGGCGGAGGCCGGGGCGGAGGCCGCCGAACCGCCCGGCCAGGGCAGGGGCTCTACCCTGGAGCCCATGAACAGCAACCTCGGGCCGGCCCCCAGGGGCAATGTCACAGGGCTGCCCGACTGGGACCGCTGCGCGGTCATGGGCGTCGTCAACGTCACCCCGGACTCCTTCTCCGACGGCGGCCGGTGGTTCGACACCACCGCGGCCGTCAAGCGCGGCCTGGAGCTCGTCGCCCAGGGCGCCGACCTCGTCGACGTCGGCGGCGAGTCCACCCGCCCCGGCGCCTCCCGCGTCGACGCCGAGGAAGAGCTCCGCCGCGTCGTCCCCGTCGTCCGGGGCCTGGCCTCCGAAGGCGTCACCGTCTCCGTCGACACCATGCGCGCGGCCGTCGCCGCCCAGGCCGTCGCGGCCGGCGCCGCCCTCGTCAACGACGTCAGCGGCGGCCTCGCCGACCCCGGCATGATCCCGGCCGTCGCCGCCGCCGAGGTCCCGTTCGTCGTCATGCACTGGCGCGGCTTCAGCCAGGACATGAACCGCCTCGCCGTCTACGACGACGTCCTCGCCGAGGTCACCGCCGAGCTCCGCACCCGCATCGACGCCGTCGTCTCCGGCGGCATCGCCCCCGAGCGGCTCGTCGTCGACCCCGGCCTCGGCTTCGCCAAGAACGCCGAACACGACCTGGCCCTGGTCGCCCGCCTCCCCGAGCTGCGCGCCCTCGGCTTCCCCCTCCTGGTCGCCGCCTCGCGGAAGCGTTTCCTCGGCCGTGTCCTGGCCGGCACCGCCGACGCCGCCCCGCCCCCGGCCCGCGAACGCGACGCCGCCACGGCCGCCGTCTCGGCCATCGCCGCGCACCAGGGCGCCTGGGCCGTACGGGTGCACGAAGTACGGGCGACCGCGGACGCGGTTCGGGTGGCCCGCGCCGTGGAAGGGGCTCTGTGACCCGCCGGTCGTACACCCGCCGGACGCACAGGGAAGGGGCACGGTGAGCCGTACCGACATCGAAGCCGTCGAAGAGGCCAACACGGCCTTCTACGCGGCCATGGAGCAGGGGGACTTCGACACGCTGTCGGCGCTCTGGCTCGAGGACGAGATCTCCTGCGTCCATCCGGGGTGGCCGGTGCTCTCGGGGCGGGGCGAGGTGCTGCGCTCCTACGCGCTGATCATGTCCCACACCGAGTACATCCAGTTCTTCCTGACCGACACCAAGGTGGCCCTCATAGGCGACACCGCCCTGGTCACCTGCACCGAGAACATCCTCAGCGGAGGCCCCTCCCAGGAGGCCGGGGAGCTGGGTCCGCTGGTCGGCCAGCTGGTCGTCGCGACGAATGTGTTCCGACGCACACCGGAGGGCTGGCGCCTCTGGTCCCACCACGGTTCTCCGGTCCTCACGGACTCCGATGACGAGGAAGAAGAGGGCTCCGACTGACCCCACGGGCGGGGCCCGAGGTTTATCGCAGGTAAATTCGAAGGTGGACGACGCCGACCGCACTCGGCGTAGGCCCATGGCCCCGGGGAGTCCCGGGACCGGAAGCACCTACGAAAGCAGGAGTGATTCGCGTGGATCGTGTCGCGCTGCGCGGCCTCAAGGCTCGCGGGCACCACGGCGTCTTCCCCCGGGAACGCGAAGAGGGCCAGACCTTCATCGTCGACCTCGTGCTGCACCTGGACACCCGCCCGGCGGCGGCCGGGGACGACCTGGCCAAGACCGTGCACTACGGCGTCGTGGCCGAGGAGGTCGTGGACGTGGTCCAGGGCGAGCCCGTGGACCTGATCGAGACCCTCGCCGAACGGATCGCCCAGCAGTGCCTCAAGCACGAGGCGGTCGCCCAGGTGGAGGTCGTCGTCCACAAGCCGGACGCGCCCATCACCGTCCCCTTCGACGACGTGACCATCACGATCACCCGGAGCCGCGCATGAACAACGGACTGAACGCCCAGAGCGACCCCACCGTGCAGCCGGTACCCGCCTCCGTCGTCGAGGCGGTCGACGCGGCGGACGTCACCCTGTCCAACCCCAAATGGGCCGTCGTCGCGCTCGGCGCGAACCTCGGCAACCGCCTGGACACCCTCCAGGGCGCCATCGACGCCCTCGGCGACACCCCGGGCCTGCGGGTCAAGGCCGTCTCCCCGGTCTACGAGACGGAGCCGTGGGGCGTCGAGCCCGGCTCGCAGCCCTCGTACCTGAACGCCGTGGTCGCGCTGAAGACCACCCTGCCGCCGTCCTCCCTGCTGGAGCGGGCCCACGCCATCGAGGAGGCCTTCGACCGCGTCCGCGAGGAGCGCTGGGGGCCGCGCACGATCGACGTCGACATCGTCACGTACGCCGACGTGGTCTCCGACGACCCCGTCCTCACCCTCCCGCACCCCCGGGCGCATCTGCGGTCCTTCGTCCTGGCCCCCTGGCACGACATCGACGCCGAGGCGCAGCTGCCGGGCCGCGGACCGGTTTCGGAGCTGCTGGCCTCGATCGGCCTCACCGGTGTGACGGCACGCCCCGACCTGGAACTCCGCCTGCCGGAATAGCGTTGGCTTGTGCGGTAACCAGTCACCGAGTGGGGATGTGCAAGTGAAGCAACTGAGGCCGGCGGTCCTGGCGGGCATCTTCGCGATCGCCGCGGCGCTGTCCTGGGCCGGCGCCCGCCTGTGGAACGCGTACGGCACCCTGCCGGGGGTTCCGCTGGCCGCGCCGATCGTGCTGGCGGTGATCGCCGCCGTCCTGCTGGCGACGGCCCTGTCGATGCGGGCCCGCCTGAAGGCCCAGCGCGAGCGCCGCCCGGGGGCGAAGGGCGTGGAGCCGCTGATGGCGGCCCGGGCCGTGGTCTTCGGCCAGGCGAGCGCCCTGGTCGCGGCCCTGGTGTCGGGCATGTACGGCGGCGTGGGCGTCTTCCTGCTCACCGACGCGATGGACGTCCCCGCCCGCCGCGACCAGGCCTGGTACGCGGGCGGCTCGGTCCTCGCCGGGGCGGCCGTGGTCGCCGCCGCGCTGTTCCTGGAGCACGTCCTGAAGCTCCCGGAGGACGACGACCCGACGAAGGCCCGCGCGACGGCCTGAGCCCCGCCCGGGGGCTCACGGGTGGGGTTCCCCCAGCCACTCCCAGAGCGGGCGCGGCCCGGGCCCCCGGTCCTCCCAGTCGCAGAACTGGAGGTCCTGCAGGACGCCGTCGTACGCGAACAGGGTCGCCTCGCCGTCGTAGTCGCCGTCCGGTCCGAGCAGGGGCGCCCCTGCCACGGGCCCGAAGCGCCGACCCGTCGGGGCGGCCGCCACGGCGGCCGGGTCCACCCTCAGGTACACGCAGGGGCAGGTGCAGCCGCTGTCGCGCATCTCCGCGTACGGGATCTGCGCCCGCAGGGCCCGGTGGACGTCGGAGGGACCGCCGAGCAGCAGCTCCAGCGTCCGGCGGACCTCCTCGCCCAGGGGCTCCCAGACGGCCTCTCCGGCCGTCTGCTCCGTCACGGGCTCAGCGCGCCATGATCAGGCTCATGGCCTCGTTGCGGGTGGCGGGGTCGCGGAGCTGGCCGCGGACCGCCGAGGTGATGGTCTTGGCGCCGGGCTTGCGGACGCCGCGCATGGTCATGCACATGTGCTCGCATTCGATGACCACGATGCAGCCGCGGGGGTCGAGGATCTCCATCAGGGAGTCCGCGATCTGCGTGGTCAGGCGCTCCTGGACCTGGGGGCGGCGGGCGAAGACGTCGACCAGGCGGGCCAGCTTGGACAGGCCGGTGATCTTGCCGTCGGTGGACGGGATGTAGCCGACGTGGGCCACGCCGTGGAAGGGGACCAGATGGTGTTCACACGAACTCATCACTTCGATGTCCTTCACCAGGACCATCTCGTCGTGGCCCAGGTCGAACGTCGTGGTGAGGACCTCTTCGGGCTTCTGGTAGAGGCCGGCGAATATCTCCTTGTACGCCCGCGCGACGCGCGCCGGGGTCTCCAGGAGGCCTTCGCGGTCCGGGTCCTCGCCGACCGCGATCAGGAGCTCGCGGACGGCCGCCTCGGCACGCTTCTCGTCGAACTCGCCGATCATGCCCTCGTCACCGGTCAGGGTCACTGGGTCGGTCATCTCATCCTCGTTCCTGTGCGCACGCGCGGCTTCGTACAAATGTGCCGCGCCCCCCAGGCTAGAACCTGGGGGGCGCGGCTTCCATTCCGGGTGGTCAGACCTCGGGGCGGTCCTCCGGAGCCACCTCGATGCCCTTCTCCGTCGAGACCGGCGCGGCGGCGGGCGCGGCCGCCGAGGTGCCGTTCGCGGAGTTCGTCAGCTGGAGCTCCTTGGGAGAGAGCACCGGCGGACGGGTGGAGGGGGTACGCCGGGACGAACCGGTCCACGCCGGGCGAGCCGGACGCTTCACGATCGTGGAGAAGATCTCGGCGATCTCCTCCTTGCCCAGCGTCTCCTTCTCCAGGAGCGCGAGGACGAGGTTGTCCAGGACGTCCCGGTTCTCGACCAGGATCTCCCAGGCCTCGTTGTGCGCGGTCTCGATGAGCTTCTTGACCTCTTCGTCGACGAGCGCCGCGACCTCTTCCGAGTAGTCCCGCGGGTGCGACATCTCGCGGCCCAGGAACGGCTCGGTGTTGTCCCCGCCGAACTTGATCGCGCCGAGGCGCTCGGTCATGCCGTACTGGGTGACCATCGCGCGGGCCGTCGCCGTGGCCTTCTCGATGTCGTTGGCCGCGCCGGTGGTCGGGTCGTGGAAGACCAGTTCCTCCGCCGCGCGCCCGCCCAGCATGTAGGCGAGCTGGTCGAGCATCTCGTTGCGCGTGGTCGAGTACTTGTCCTCGTCGGGCAGGACCATCGTGTAGCCCAGGGCCCGGCCGCGGGACAGGATCGTGATCTTGTGGACCGGGTCGGAGTTCGGGGAGGCCGCCGCGACCAGGGCGTGTCCGCCCTCGTGGTACGCGGTGATCTTCTTTTCCTTGTCCGACATGATCCGGGTCCGCTTCTGCGGGCCCGCCACGACGCGGTCGATCGCCTCGTCCAGCATGTGGTTGTCGATCAGCTTCTTGTCCGAGCGGGCGGTCAGCAGGGCCGCCTCGTTCAGCACGTTGGAGAGATCGGCACCCGTGAAGCCGGGGGTGCGGCGGGCGACGGCCGAGAGGTCGACGTCCGGAGCGACCGGCTTGCCCTTCTGGTGGACCTTGAGGATCTCCAGACGGCCCTGCATGTCGGGGCGGTCGACCGCGATCTGGCGGTCGAAGCGGCCCGGGCGCAGGAGGGCCGGGTCGAGGATGTCGGGGCGGTTCGTGGCGGCGATCAGGATGACGCCGCCCTTCACGTCGAAGCCGTCCATCTCGACCAGCAGCTGGTTGAGGGTCTGCTCGCGCTCGTCGTGGCCGCCGCCGAGGCCCGCACCGCGGTGCCGGCCGACGGCGTCGATCTCGTCGACGAAGACGATCGCCGGCGCGTTGGCCTTGGCCTGCTCGAACAGGTCACGGACGCGCGAGGCGCCGACACCGACGAACATCTCGACGAAGTCGGAACCGGAGATCGAGTAGAAGGGAACGCCGGCCTCGCCCGCGACGGCACGCGCGAGCAGGGTCTTGCCGGTGCCGGGCGGGCCGTAGAGCAGCACGCCCTTGGGGATCTTGGCGCCGACGGCCTGGAACTTCGCCGGCTCCTGGAGGAACTCCTTGATCTCGTGGAGCTCCTCGACCGCCTCGTCCGAGCCCGCGACGTCGGCGAACGTCGTCTTCGGGGTGTCCTTGGTGATGAGCTTCGCCTTGGACTTGCCGAAGTTCATGACCCGGGAGCCGCCGCCCTGCATCTGGTTCATCAGGAACAGGAAGACGACGACGATGAGCACGAAGGGCAGGAGCGAGAGCAGCACGCTCAGGAACGGGCTGGTCTTGTCCGGCGTGACGGAGTAGCCGTCCGGGATCTGACCGGCTTCGTACTTGGTCTGGAGGTTCTGGGCGAGCTGGACGCCCTGGTCCCCGATGTAGTTGGCCTGGAACTTGGTGCCGCTGTTGTTGCCGAGCTTCTGGCCCTTCTTCAGCTCGATCTTGATCATCTGGCTGTCACCGGTGGTCAGCTTGGCGCTGTCCACCTGGCCACTGTTGATCGCCTTGACGACCTCGCTGGTCTCCACCGACTTGTAGCCGCCGCCGGAGCCGACGACGTTCATCAACACGACCACGGCGAGGACGGCCAGCACGATCCACATGACCGGCCCACGGAAGTATCGCTTCACGTCCATCCATACGGGGTGCCGGGCACCCCGTCCCTCCTGCCCGTAGGTAAATGCTGCTGTGAGTAAAGACTGTTCTTCGGAATGTACCCCTGTATTGTCACCCGCCGCCCCGTGGGACGGCTGACAGACCCGCCTTCTCCTCCAACGGCGGGAAGCGCCCCCAGGTTCCCCCGGGGGCGATCGCGGTGACGACCGGGGTTCAGCCGCCGTAGACGTGCGGGGCGAGCGTGCCGACGAACGGCAGGTTCCGGTACTTCTCGGCGTAGTCGAGGCCGTAGCCGACGACGAACTCGTTCGGGATGTCGAAGCCGACCCACTCGACGTCGATGGCGACCTTCGCGGCCTCGGGCTTGCGCAGCAGCGTCACGACCTTGAGGGAGGCCGGCTGGCGGGAGCCGAGGTTCGACAGCAGCCAGGACAGGGTCAGGCCCGAGTCGATGATGTCCTCGACGATCAGGACGTGCTTGTCCTTGATGTCGGTGTCGAGGTCCTTGAGGATCCGCACCACGCCCGAGGACTGGGTCCCGGCGCCGTACGAGGACACCGCCATCCAGTCCATGGTGAGCGGGGTGGACAAGGCGCGCGCCAGGTCCGCCATCACCATCACGGCGCCCTTGAGCACACCGACGATGAGCAGGTCCTTGCCCGCGTACTCCGCGTCGATCTTCGCGGCCAGCTCGGCCAGCTTCGCGTCGATCTCTTCCTTGGTGATGAGCACCGACTGGAGGTCGTTGCCCATGTCCTTCTCGTCCACCCGCATCACTTTCGTTGTCGGCCGGGGCTCCGGGGCGCCCCCGGAGGAACTCAGCCGTGCTTCAGCACCAATCAGCCCTGCCGGATGACAAGTCTGCCACCCTGCCGCTGGGCCTCGACGCGGCCGGGCAGGTTGATGGCGCCCTGGCCCCGCCATCCGGTGATGAGGCGGTCGACTTCCTCGATGTGCCGGGCGAAGAGGGAGCCGGCGGGGGAGCCCGCCGCGACCACGGCCCGGCGCAGTACGCGGCGCCGGACGGCCGGGGGCAGGGCGTACAGCTTGGCGCACTCCAGGCGGCCGTCCTCGTCGCGCACGCCCGCCTCGGCGTCGGCGGCCCAGGCGTCGAGGGCGTCGGCGTCGTCGCGGGAGAGCTGGGCGGTGCGGGCGAGGGCCTCCACCACTCCCTTGCCGAGCGCCTTCTCGAGGGCGGGCAGTCCCTCGTGGCGCAGCCGGGAGCGGGTGTAGGCGGGGTCGATGTTGTGCGGGTCGTCCCAGACGGGCAGGGACTGGACCATGCAGGCCTTGCGGGCGGTCTGCCGGTCGACCTGGAGGAAGGGGCGCCGGTAGCGGGTGGTGCGGCCGGGGCCGCCGGAGACCTCGGCCATGCCGGAGAGCGAGCGGATGCCGGAGCCGCGGGCGAGGCCCAGCAGGACGGTTTCCGCCTGGTCGTCACGGGTGTGGCCGAGCAGCACGGCGCAGGCCCCGAGCCGGTCGGCGGCCTCGTCCAGGGCGGCGTAGCGGGCGTCGCGGGCGGCGGCCTCGGGTCCGCCCTCGCGCCCGACGCGCACGGCGACGGACTCCACCGGGTCGAGGCGGAGCGCGGTCATGCGGGTGACGACCTCTGCGGCGCGCAGGTCGGAGCCGACCTGGAGGCCGTGGTCGACGGTGATGCCGCCGGCCCGGATGCCGAGCTTGGGGGCCTCGAAGGCGAGGGCGGAGGCGAGCGCCATGGAGTCCGCGCCGCCGGAGCAGGCGACGAGGACCAGGGGCCGGCCGCCGGCCGGTGCGCGGTGGCCCGCGGGCCGGTCGGTGAGGTCGGTGAGGACGTCGTGGAGTACGCGGCGGACCGCCAGGCGTATCGCCGCGACCGCAGGATGGGGACCCATGTCCGGTGCCCTTCGTGGAGTTCGGATGCTCGGAGGCTTCGGGATGTTGCGCGGGGGGAGATGCGGAATGTCACTCAGAGTGCGTCGATGGTGACAGAACCGAGCCGTTCCCCGAGCATCGCACGCCCTTCCACGGCTCACGGTCCCTCGGAAGGGTGATGCTGCTTCCCCCAGTGAGACATGTTTACGCCTCCTGCTTCACCTTTCTTCGCTCTGCGTGCCCCCCTTGCGGTGGACCCGGGCCACCCAGTCCGCGGGGCGGGCGATCTCGGCCTTGGTCGGCAGGGTGTTCGGGGAGGTCCACACGCGGTTGAAGCCGTCCATGCCGACCTGGCCGACGACGGCCCGCACGAAGCGCTCGCCGTCGCGGTACTGGCGCAGCTTGGCGTCGAGGCCCAGCAGCTTGCGCAGGGCGGCGTCGAGGCGGCCCGCGCCGGTGGCCCGGCGCTGCTGGAACTTCTCGCGGATCTCGGCGACGGAGGGCACCACCTCGGGGCCGACGCCGTCCATGACGAAGTCGGCGTGGCCCTCCAGCAGGGACATGACGGCGGTGAGCCGGGCGAGCACCTCGCGCTGCTCGGGGGTCTGGACGAGTTCGACCAGCGAGGGGCCCTCGTCGCCCCGCTCGCCCTCGGCGCGGGCGCCGGCGAAGGACTGGACGGCCTCGCGCAGCCGTTCGAGTACGGCGCCGGGCTCCATCTCGGTGGCGCCGAGGAAGGTCTGGATCTCGCCCTCCAGGTGGGCGCGGAGCCAGGGGACGGCGGTGAACTGGGTGCGGTGCGTCTCCTCGTGCAGGCAGACCCAGAGCCGGAAGTCGTGCGGGCTGACCTCCAGCTCGCGTTCCACGTGGACGATGTTGGGCGCGACGAGCAGCAGCCGGCCGCCGGTGGCGGCGCCGCCCGGCAGGTCGAGTCCGGCGGGCGCGAAGGTCTCGTACTGGCCGAGCACCCGGGAGGCCAGGAAGCTGAGCAGCATGCCGAGCTCGACGCCGGTGACCTTGCCGCCGACCGCGCCGATGACGGCGCCGCCGGGGGTGGCGGCGCGGCGGTCCTGCATCTTCCCGAGCAACGGGCCGAGCAGTTCGCGGAAGCCCGCGACGTTGGCCTTGATCCAGCCGGCCCGGTCGACGACGAGGACGGGGGTGTCGGGGAGGGCCGTGCCCTCGGGGATCATCCGGGTGAACGCGCGCACGTGCTCCTCGGAGGTCCTGGCGTGCCGGCGCAGTTCCGCCACCACGGCCCGGGCCTCGTCGCGGCTGACCTCCGGACCTGGCCTGACCAGCCGGGTCGCGGTCGCCACCGCGAGGTTCCAGTCGACCATCTCCGCACCACCGATGCTCGTCATGCGTCAACCGTACGTGGACCCGCGCCCCGGCGGACCCCCCGCGGGTCAGGGGGTTGTGGCGACGGCGGCGGCCAGTTTGTCGAGCCCCTTCTCGGCGGCGGCCCCGTCGGGGGCGTTCGCGGTGAGGAACGCGAAGGCCAGCAGGCGCCCGGACGGGTCGACGACGGTCCCGGCGAGGGAGTTGACGCCGGTCAGGGTGCCGGTCTTGGCCCGCAGCAGGCCGGCCGCGGGGGAGGTGCCGGCGTTGCGGGTGCGCAGGGTGCCGGTGAAGCCGGCGACGGGCAGGCCGGTGAGGACCGGCCGCAGCTCGGGGCGGCGGGGGTCTGCGGCCTTGGCGAGGAGGCCCGTCAGGAGGCGGGTGCTGACCCTGTCGGCGCGGTTGAGGCCGCTGCCGTCGGCGAAGCGGGAGCCGGTGAGGTCGACGCCGAGGGAGGCCAGCTTGTCGGAGACGGCCTTCTCGGCGCCCTCGAAGCTGGCGGGCTGGCCGGCGGCGAGGGCGGTCTGGCGGGCGAGGGCCTCGGCGATGTCGTTGTCGCTGTTGGTCAGCATCCGCTCGACGAGCCCGGCGAGGGGGGTGGACAGGGTGGTGGCCAGCGGCTGGGTCCCGGCGGGGGCCTTCGCCTTCGCCGGTTCGCCCGTGACCTTGATGCCGCGGTCGCGCAGCAGGGCGGCGAAGGCGCGGGCGGTGTCGCGGGAGGGGTCGTCCGTGCGTGCGACGGGTCCGGAGGTGGAGTCGTCGGGGCGGCCCTCGTCGGCGGTGAGGGCGGTGACGGGGGCGATGTTGTCGTTGCGGCCGATGGGGTGGCGGACGGCCCCGGTGTAGAGGGAGTCGTCGTAGCCGAGGGTCACGGTGTCGGTGCCGGCGGCCTTGAGTGCCTGCGCGGTGTCGGCGGCGAGGGCCACGAGGCTGCCGCCGGAGCCGGCGGGGCTCTTCTTCTTGGCGGTGAGGGAGGGGTCCCCGCCGCCGACCAGCACGATCTCCCCGGGTCCGGCTCCGGGGGACACCGTGGTCCGGATCCGGTGCTCGGGGCCGAGTGCGGCCAGGGCGGCGGCCGCGGTGGCGATCTTGACGGTGGAGGCCGGGGTCATGGCGTCGCCCGCACCGGACTCGTACAGCACCTGGCCCGTCGCGGTGTCGACCACCGAGGCCCCGCGCACGGTGCCGAGGGCGGGGTCCGCGAGCAGCGGCGCCAGGGCTCCGGCGAGCGCGGCGCCGCCGGGGTTCGGGCGCGGGGCGAGCGCGGGCAGCACCCCGGGGGCGCTGGGCGCGGCCTGCGAGAGCCCGCCGGCGGCGTGATCTGCGCCACCCGTCCGGCTCCAGGAGGCGGCCTTGTCCCGCTCGGCCTTACGCTGGCCGGAGTCCCACGGACCGGCGGCGGCCACCGCCACCGCCGAGAGGGCGAGGCCGGCGACGGCCGACCCCGCGATGAGCTGCCACGTCTTGGCCAAGGGCACCTCGGACCAGCCCCTTTCGCGATCACACTTATGCGTGAGGGACACTTAACCACTGCGTCTTGCCGCGAGCATGGCACCCCACCCGCAGGGCTGGGCCGGACGCGCGCGCATTTGAATCAAATGCCGTCTCGAAGCAGACAAGCTTCGGCACTGGGCCGGAGCTGATCATGGAGGAGCAGGACGTGGAGTTCGACGTCACCATCGAGATCCCCAAGGGTTCGCGGAACAAGTACGAGGTGGACCACGAGACCGGCCGGATCCGTCTGGACCGTCGCCTCTTCACCTCGACCAGCTACCCGACGGACTACGGCTTCGTCGAGAACACCCTCGGCGAGGACGGCGACCCGCTGGACGCGCTGGTCATCCTTGACGAGCCGACCTTCCCGGGCTGCCTGATCAAGTGCCGCGCGATCGGCATGTTCCGCATGACCGACGAGGCGGGCGGCGACGACAAGCTGCTGTGCGTGCCGGCCTCCGACCCGCGTGTCGAGCACCTGCGCGACATCCACCACATCTCCGAGTTCGACCGCCTGGAGATCCAGCACTTCTTCGAGGTCTACAAGGACCTGGAGCCGGGCAAGTCCGTCGAGGGCGCGAACTGGGTCGGCCGCGCCGAGGCCGAGGCCGAGATCGAGGCCTCGTACAAGCGCCTGGAGGCCCAGGGCGGCCACCACTGAGCTCCGCTCGGTGACGCGGGCCCAGGGCTCGCGCCGGCCGGGTGATCCGGCCCGGGGCCCGTCCCGGCCCTGACGTACGCCCGCAGCGGGCGGTATCCCCATACCGGGGGTGCCGCCCGCTGTGGCGTTCCCGGCGGCCGTTTCGCGACGGACGAAACGATTCCGCATACTGATACCGCCGGGTGATCAAGGGTGGGAGGATGCGTGGCGGAGCCCGAGGGGACCGGTCCCGAGGACCGGAAGCCGAAGTCCGACGAGGCGCGCAGCGCCTTCACCCCGCCGCCTGGGATGGAGCCGGGGGCTCCGGACGAGGACCAGCCCACCTCCGAGTTCACCCTCCCCGAGGGCACCGCCCCGCCCCCCGCCGAACCGGAGGGCTCCGCCTTCGCCGCCCCGGCCACCTACAGCGCCAGCCAGTCCCCGCCCGCTTACACCCCGCTCCCGGCCCCCGGCTTCCCCACGTCCTCCCCCTGGCAGGACCGCATGCGCACCATGCTGCGCATGCCCGTGGACGTCCGCCCGGTCCCCGAGCCGGTCCAGCGCCAGAGCGAGGCCGGCCCCGCCGTGGGCCGCGTCCTGGACCTCACCCTGCGCATCGGCGAGCTGCTGCTCGCGGGCGGCGAGGGCGCCGAGGACGTGGAGGCCGCGATGTTCGCGGTGGCGCACTCCTACGGGCTCGACCGCTGCGAGCCCACCGTCACCTTCACCCTGCTCTCGATCACCCACCAGCCCTCCCTGGTGGGCGACCCGGTCTCCGCGAACCGCACCGTGCGCCGCCGCGGCACCGACTACACCCGCCTCGCGGCCGTCTTCCGGCTGGTGGACGACATCAGCTCGCCCGACGTGGAGGTCTCCCTGGAGGAGGCCTACCGCCGCCTCGCCGTGATCCGGCGCAACCGCCACCCTTACCCGAGCTGGGTGCTCACGGCCGCCGCCGGGCTGCTCGCGGGGGCCGCCTCCACCCTGGTCGGCGGCGGCGTGACCGTCTTCTTCTGCGCCGCCCTCGGCGCCGTCCTCGGCGACCGCCTGGCCTGGTACTTCGCCGACCGGGGACTTCCGGAGTTCTACCAGTTCGTGGTCGCCGCGATGCCCCCGGCGGCCATCGGCGTGGCCCTGAAGATCGCCGAGTTCGACGTCCGCGCCTCCGCCGTGATCACCGGCGGCCTGTTCGCGCTGCTGCCCGGACGGGCCCTGGTGGCGGCCGTGCAGGACGGGCTGACCGGCTACTACATCACCGCCTCCGCCCGCCTGCTGGAGGTCATGTACCTCTTCATCGGGATCATCGTCGGCGTGCTGGTGGTGATCTACGTGGGCCTCCAGTTCGGCGCCTCGCCGAACCCGGACGAGGTGCTCCAGATCCCGCACCGCCCCGTGCTCCAGATCCTCGCCTCGATGGTCCTGGTGTTCACGTTCGCGATCCTGCTCCAGCAGGAGCGCTCCACCGTGTGGATCGTGACCCTCAACGGCGGGGTCGCCTGGGTCACCTTCGGCGCCCTGCGCGCCGCCGAACTGCCGCCGGTGCCGTCCACGGCCATCGCGGCCGGGCTGGTCGGCCTGTTCGGGCAGCTCTTCTCGCGCTACCGGTTCGCCTCCGCCCTGCCGTACGTCACGGCCGCCATCGGGCCGTTGCTGCCGGGTTCGGCGACGTACTACGGGCTGCTCTCGATCGCCGAGAACCGGCTGGACGCGGGGCTGGCCTCGCTCGTCAACGCCGCCGCCATCGCGCTCGCGATCGCGGTCGGGGTGAACCTGGGCTCCGAGACCTCCCGGCTCTTCATGCGGATCCCCGGGGCGCGCACCGCCGCCAAGCGGGCCGCGGCCAAGCGGACCCGCGGCTTCTGAGGCCCCGGGCGCCCGGATGCGCGTACGCCCCGGAGACGGGCCGTCTCCGGGGCGTACGGGGGCTCACGGGCGGGCACGGGGGCGTACGGCGCCCCGCGCGCCCGGGGTCAGCGCTTGGCGTGGCGGCCGCGCTGGCCGGGGGCCGGCGGCGGCTGCTCGACGGGGTAGCCGGGCTGCACCGGGGCGGCGGCCGCCTCGGCCTTCTTGGTCTTGCGGGCCTTCAGCACCTCGAAGATCACCGGGATCACGGAGATCAGCACGATGCCGATGAAGATCGGCTCGACGTTCTTCTTGATGATCTCGAACTGGCCCAGCTGGTAGCCGAGGACGGTGACGCCCGCGCCCCAGAGGATGCCGCCGACGACGTTGAAGGTCAGGAAGGTGCGGTACTTCATCGCACTGGCGCCGGCGACCATCGGCGCGAACGTGCGGATGATCGGCACGAAACGGGCCAGCACGATCGCCTTGGGGCCGTGCTTCTCCATGAAGTCGTGCGCGGCGTCCAGGTTCTCCTTCTTGAAGACCTTGCTGTTCGGCCGGTTGAACAGCTTCGGGCCGAAGTACTTGCCGAGCAGGTAGCCGACCTGGTCACCGATGATCGCGGAGGCCGCGATCAGGGTGCAGACCAGCCACAGCGGCTGGCTGATGTCGCCGCTGGCGACGAACAGGCCGGCCGTGAACAGCAGGGAGTCACCCGGCAGGAACGCGAAGAAGCCCGATTCCGCGAAGACGATGACCAGGATGCCGATCAGGCCGAAGTGCCCGATCAAGTACTCCGGGGACAGCCACTCGGGGCCGAGGGCAAGCGTGTAGAGGGGTTCCACGTTTCCGGGCTCTCCTGGATCAGGGGGACGTCTGCGGTGGGGGACGCGACGAGGCAGGCGGTCTCAATTATGAACGCACACCGCCCCCACCGGGTTCCAGAGACCGGAGGGGGCGGTATGGGTAAAGGTTCCGCTACGGCCGGCTACGCCCCGCTACACCTTGCGGACGGCGTTCGCCGTGATCGAGTCCCGCAGGTGCTCGGCGACGCCGGGCCCCATCGCGTCGTAGAACGCCTTGAAGCGCTCGTCCGCGACGTACATGTCGCCCAGGCAGGTGTGCATCTCGTACGGGCACTCGTAGTACCACCGGCCGATGTGCAGCCGGTGTTCCTCGGCCATGTCCATGGCGGCCTCGCCGTCGGCCGGTTCACCGGCGGCCACCAGGGCCGCGTACCGGGCGCCCCAGTCGGCGGACTCGTCCTGGATCCGCTTCCAGTCGTCCTTGGTGTAGCCGGAGACCCTGCGCTGCGACTCCGCGTACGCGTCCGTGCCGCCCCAGCGGCGTTCGGCCTCCTCCGCGTACTGCTCGGGGTCCTTGTCCCCGAAGACCTCGAACCTCTCCTCGGGCGTGAGGTTGATGCCCATCTTCCGTGCCTCCATGGCGTGCTCAACGGCCTTGGCCATCTGCTGGAGCCGGCCGATCCGCTCGGTCAGGAGGGCGTGCTGCCGGCGCAGGTGCTCCCTCGGGTCCGAGTGCGGATCGTCCAGCAGGACCGCGACCTCTTCGAGCGGGAAGCCGAGCTCCCGGTAGAACAGGATCCGCTGCAGCCGGTCCAGGTCGGCGTCGTCGTAACGCCGGTGACCCGCTCCGCTGCGGCCGCTCGGGGAGAGCAGCCCGATCTCGTCGTAGTGGTGCAGGGTGCGCACCGTGACTCCGGCGAATCCGGCGACCTGGCCCACGGAGTAGCCCATCTTCCCGCTCCTCTGGTTGGGTACGCCCTCCACTGTGGTTCCTCACGCCGCGTGAGGTGCAAGCCCGTTCTGCGGGCCGGGGCTCCGGCCGGGGTCAGCCCATCGCCTTGGTGCCGTCCAGGGACTCCCGGATGACGTCGGCGTGGCCCGCGTGCCGGGCGAACTCCTCGATCAGGTGCAGCAGCATCCAGCGCATGGAGACCTTGGCGTTCTCCGGGAACCAGGGAGCCGGCGGCAGCGGGAAGGTCTCGTCCAGGCTCGGCAGGTCCGCGACGAAGACGGCCAGCTCCCCGCTCACCCCGTCCCAGAAGGCCTGGACCGAGGCGATGGTCTCGCCCCCGGTCAGCCGGAAGCCCTCGGCGTAGTCCGCGCGGTCGCGGGCGATCTCCAGGTCCCGCCGCTGCGCCATCCGCAGCCAGCTCAGCTCCACCTCCGCCACGTGCTTGAGCAGCCCGGACAGGGACAGCTCGCTGGCGCTCGGGCGGCTCGCGGCCTGCTCCTCGGTCAGCCCCGCCGCCGCCTCGCGGATCGCGGCGCGCTGGGATTCGACGAACGCCAGGAGGGTGCCGCGCTCGTCGCCGAGGACCTCACCGGAAATCTGTGCCATGACCAACCACCTCTTCGTCCCCTGTGCGGAGGCTTTCCCCCGCTGAGGAGAACCACGCTACGGAGGCTTGCGGTCAGGGTCTGTCCGCAACTCCGCGCGGGTGGGGAAATCTGTGGACGGGACGGGCGCGGAGGCCGGCGCGGAGCCGGCGTCGAGCCGGCGCTGAGGCCGGCGCTGAGGCCGGCGTGGAGCCGGCGCTGAGGCCGGCATAGAGCCGGCGCGGGTCAGAACGGGAACTGGGTGCGGCCGTGCTGGACGGAGATCCACTTCTGGGTGGTGAAGGCCTCCACGGTGGCCTCGCCGCCCAGCCGCCCCAGCCCCGAGGCCTTCTCGCCGCCGAAGGCCGCCAGCGGCTCGTCCCCGATGGTGGAGTCGTTGACGTGGATCATGCCGGTCTCGATGCGCCGGGCGAAGCGCACGCCGCGCTCCACGTCGCGGGTGTGCACCGCGCCGCTGAGCCCGTACGGGGTGGCGTTGGCCAGGCGTACGGCCTCCTCCTCCCCGTCGAAGACCACCAGCAGCGCGACCGGGCCGAAGATCTCCTGCCCCAGCAGCGGGGAGTCGTCGGGGAGTCCGGCGAGGACGGTCGGCTCGACGAGGTTGCCGCGCGTAGACCCCCGTACCAGGGCCCGGGCGCCGGACTCCACGGCGCGGTCGACGAGCGCGGTCAGCGCGTCGGCCTGGAAGGAGTTGATGAGGGGGCCGATGTGGGTGTCGGCCTCGCGGGGGTCGCCGGTCTTCAGGGCGCGGACGCGGGCGGTGAACTTCTCGGTGAACTCCTCGGCCACGCTCGCGTCGACGAGGATCCGGTTGGCGGCCATGCAGACCTGGCCCTGGAAGACGAAGCGGCTGAAGACGGCCGCGTCCACCGCGTAGTCGACGTCGGCGTCGTCGAGGACGACCAGGGCGCTGTTGCCGCTCAGTTCGAGGACGGTCCGCTTGAAGTGGCGGGCTGCGACCGAGCCGACGTGCCGGCCGGTGCGGTCGGAGCCGGCGAAGGAGATGACCTTCGGGACGGGGTGGGTCAGGATCGCGTCGCCTATCTCGGCGATGTCCGTGACCAGGACGTTCAGCAGTCCGGCCGGCAGCCCCGCGTCCTCGAAGATCTTGGCGATGATCCCGCCGCCCGCCACGGGGGCGTTCTGGTTCGGCTTGATCACGACCGCGTTGCCCAGCGCCAGCGCCGGGGCGACCGATTTCAGGGTCACCAGGAAGGGGAAGTTGAAGGGGCTGATCACCGCCACCACGCCGACCGGCAGCCGCTGGACCCGGTTCTCCTTGCCCGCGACCGGCGAGGGCAGGATGCGGCCCTCGGGCCGGACGGCCAGCTGGACGGCCTCGCGCAGGAACTCCATCGCGAGGTGGACCTCGTACTCGGCCTTGGGACGGGTCCCGCCGAGCTCGTCGATCATCGCCTCGACGATCTCCTTCTGGCGCTCCTCGGTGATCCGCAGGGCGCGCTCCAGGACGGTGCGTCTCGCGTAGGGGCCGGTGGCCGCCCAGTCGCGCTGGGCCCGCTCGGCCGCGCGGTAGGCCCGGTCGACCTGCTCGACGGTGGCCACGGTGATGGCCGCGAGCTTCTCCCCGTTGTACGGGTTGACGTCGATGATGTCCCACGAACCGGTGCCGGCCAGCCATTCGCCGTCGATGTACTGGTGAGCCAGGTCGGTGAATATGGACATGCCATCCCTTACTGCGAGCGCGCACCCTTGCGCTGCACCGGAGACCGATCGGTCATCTTCATGCACTGATCAGACGTCATAGTACGTGCGGTTCAAGACAGTTGGAGGAGTCCGCGCAGCAGATCCCGGGTCTGGCCGGGATCCGGGCAGTCCTCCTGGAGCCGCTCCATCGCCCGTGCGTACTGGGCCACTTCCTCTTCCTTGTCCAGGTAGAGCGCGCTGGTCAGCTGTTCCAGGTAGACGATGTCCTGGAGGTCCGACTCGGGGAAGCGCAGCAGGGTGAAGGCGCCGCTCTCGCCCGCGTGGCCGCCGAAGGAGAAGGGCATCACCTGGAGCCGGACGTTGGGCCGCTGGCTGATCTCGATGAGGTGTTCGAGCTGGCCGCGCATCACGTCCCGGTCGCCGTACGGGCGGCGCAGCGCGGCCTCGTCGAGGACGGCGTGGAAGACCGGGGCGTTCTCGGAGACGAGGACCTTCTGGCGCTCCAGGCGCAGCGCCACGCGGCGGTCGATCTCGGCGGCTCCGGCGTCGGGCATGCCGCGGCGCACGACGGCGTGGGCGTAGGCCTCGGTCTGCAGCAGGCCGTGCACGAACTGCACTTCGTAGATGCGGATGAGGGAGGCCGCGCCCTCCAGGCCGACGTACGTCTGGAACCACCCGGGCAGCACGTCGCCGTAGCTGTGCCACCAGCCCGCCGCGTTGGCCTCGCGGACCAGGCCGAGCAGGGACTCCCGCTCGGCGCCGTCGGTGACCCCGTAGAGCGTCAGGAGGTCCTCCACGTCCCTCGCCTTGAAGCTCACCCTTCCCAACTCCAAGCGGCTGATCTTCGATTCGGATGCGCGGATCGAGTAGCCGGCCGCCTCACGGGTGATGCCGCGGGATTCTCGGAGTCGCCTGAGCTGTGAGCCCAGGAGGATGCGGCGCACCACAGAACCGCTGGCTTCTGCGGTCACTAGTCCTGCCCTCCCCATCGCAATGGTGTGCGCGTGGTGTGCGCGTGCCTCGGCGGGGCCCCCGTACCCCGGTGCCGCAGTCTGCCACCAAAACGCATCGGCCCGTACTCGTTCTGTAACGGAATCCGGCGTCCCGGAAAAGAAGTCCGTAAGTATGCGTAGGAAGAAATGAGCAAGAACCGTCACGGGAGTGGACGGGTCGGGCGCGTGCACGTGCATCTGCCCTTGCATCCGGCTTCGCCATTCGGAACGATGGTGCCGCGCACCTGCGTGCTCTTCGCGCCGGCGCGGGACCCACCCCGCAGTTCTCTTTGGGCGATGCCACCCGCTTCGTCCGCGAATCCCGGGAGTGCCTCGCATGGGGACGAATGGATCGACCATGCTCGAGCCGTTACGGCAGGGGCTGCCCCCGGTCGACCCCACGGCTGTCTCCGGGTCCGCCTCCTGCGCCCTCCCCGCACGCTTCGACGCGGTGCGCGGCGCCCGCTCCTTCACCAGGTCGACCCTGAACCAGTGGGGTCTGGACGAACGCTTCGACGACGTCTCGCTGGTCGTCTCCGAACTCGTCACCAACGCCCTGCGCCACGCCCTCCCGGACGAGGCGCGGCCGTCCGGCGCCGAGGCGGAGGCCACGGTGCGGCTGCACCTGATGCGGTGGAGCACGCGCCTGGTGTGCGCGGTGCGGGACCCCAGCGAGGACCGGCCGGGCGGGTCCTTCGCACCGGAGCGCACGGAGGAGAACTGCGACCTGGAGTCGGGACGCGGACTGTTCCTGGTGGACGCCTACAGCGACAGCTGGGGCTGGCACCCGCTCGCGGGACGGCTGACCGGCAAGGTGGTCTGGGCGCTCTTCATGCTCCAGGACTGACCGGGGCTCCTTTCGGACGAACGACTGGCCGGGACCGATCACTGCGATCGGTCCCGGCCAGTGCACGTGCATGGCGCGATCTTGTGCGCTGTTCCCTCAGCCGGTCAGGTGGTCGAACTCGCCGTCCTTGACACCCGCGAGCAGCGCCTCTATCTCGGCCGGCGTGTACACGAGTGCCGGTCCGTCGGGGAACCGCGAGTTGCGCATGGCGACGTCGCCCCCGGGCAGTTTGGCGAACTCCACGCAGGATCCCTGCGAGTTGCTGTGTCTGCTCTTCTGCCAGGTCAGCTCATACAGGGAAGTGAGTTCTGCAGCTGCCATCCCGTTGTACGCGTGGTCCACAGGAAGCCCCCGATAGTGCAGATGTCAACTGCACCGGATCATAGCTGTGTTCACCCGTGCATGCATGGGCAGATGCACGTGCACGCGCGGTGCTCCGTCCGTCACTGTTGATCACCATTGGGGGCGGTTCAGGACCCCCGTGCTCCGGTTCGGCCCGGCGGCGCCTCCGGTCCGGCGCCGCAGCGCCTCCGGTTCAGGGCCGCAGCGCCTCCGACACCTCGTCCAGGGAGGCCAGCAGCTGCTCCGCCGCCGCCCGCAGCACCCCCGGCTCGGGCGCGTCCTCGTCCGCCAGCAGCTCCCGGACCCCGTCCCAACGCGGGACCTTCCGCTCCCGGACCGCCTTCGCCCCCGCCCCGGTCGCCTCGCGCAGCGCCCGCGCCAGCTCCGCGGCCCCCGGCACCGGGGCCCGGTCGCGGCCGGGGAGGTGGGCCTCCAGCAGCATCGCGCCCCGGCCCAGCGCCGCCAGCGCGTCCCCCGCGCCCTCGGCGGCCGCCCGGGACAGCCCCCGGTGGCGCACCGGCTCCCCCTCCGCCCGCACCAGCGCCTCCTGCCAGGCGATGCGGGCGTCGCGGGCCGCCAGCAGCGCCTCCCGCACGTCCGCGCGCCGGGCCCCGGCCGGGTCGGCGTACTGGTCGAGCACGGCGGCCGCGTACCGCCCGTCGGCGGCGAGCCAGTCGGCGAGGCGGGTGCGCAGCCGCGGGGTCTCCCAGGCCGGGTAGACCGCGTACGCGAGCATCGCGAGGACCCCGCCGACGAGCGTGAGGGCGATCCGGTCGGGCACCGTCTGGTCCCAGCGGACACCGCCCATGCCGAGCAGGAAGACCACGTACGCGGAGACGAAGAGCTGCGTGACGGCGTACCCGGTGCGCATCAGCACGTACATCAGGCCCGCGCTGACGACGGCCAGCAGCCCCGACAGGTACATCCCCGGCTGCGCCAGCCGCACGATCGCGGTGGCCACGCCCACGCCGACGAGGGTGCCCCCGAAGCGGGCGACGGCGCGGGACCAGGTCTGGGTGAAGTCCGGCCGCATCACCATCACCGAGGCCATCGGCGCCCAGTACGCGTGCCCGAACGGCAGCTGCCGCCCGACGAGGTAGCCCGCGCAGGCCGCCGCCGTGACCCGCACGGCGTGCCGCAGCACGGGCGAGCCGCGCCGCAGCTCGGCCCGTACGGCCTTCAGCCCGAGAGGCACCAGGGCGGGCACGGTGGGCCGCAGCAGGGCCTCGGCGGGGTCGGCGGTGCGACCGGGCCCCGGTTCGGCCGTCTCCAGTACGTCGTCCAGCAGGGCGGCGAGCCTGCGCGCGGCCCGCAGCGCCGCGCCGGTGAGGACCTCGGGCAGGTCGGGCGCCTTCAGCACGGCCAGCGCCGGCGCGGGCAGGCGTACGGGGTCCCCGTGGCGGATGGCGTGCGCGGCGGCGTCCAGCACCTCCCCGGCCGCCTCCAGCAGCCCCCGGACCCGCTCGCGGGCCGGTCCCTCGGCGGGCGCCCCGACGGCCGGGTCGGCGAGCGAGGCCAGCACGGGCCGGACCCGCTCCGCGAGCCCCCGCGCCCCGTGCAGCTCGGCGGGCCGCCGCCGGGCCTGCCGGACGGTGACGGCGGCGGCGTCCCGCGCCTTCATCAGCGGTTCGGGGTCGAAGGCGCTGACGGGGTCGTGCCGCAGCCGGCGGGCGTAGTCGGCCTCGGCGGCGAGGGCGTCGGCCAGGGCGTCGCGCCGGTCGCCCCAGCGGCGGACGGGGAACAGCACGATCATCAGCGCCTGCACCACCCCGCCGGCGGCGATCATCGCGGCATGCCCGGCGGCCTGCGGGACGGAGGTCGGCAGGGTGACGGTGACCAGCATGATGGCGACGTTGCCGGAGGCGATGATCCCGGCGGTGGGTCCGGCCGCCCACAACAGCCCCGCCACGAAGGCCCAGACGGCGAGCAGGAGCAGGAAGAGCCAGGTGTCGGAGGAGCCGACGAGGTAACCGGTGAAGGTGGAGACGGCCAGGGTCAGCCCGGAGGCGAGGGCGAGCACGGGGCGCGGGCGCCAGCTCTGCTGGAAGGTGGCGATGGCGGCCATGAAGGCGCCGAACGCGGAACTGGCCGCCGCGCCCGGCCCGAGGAGGGCCAGCCCGGCGCCGATGACGAGGGCGAGCCCTACGGCGGCCCGCAGGGCGACGAGCGGCTCCAGCCGGGCCCGCTCGACCTTCATGCCCGCGCGCGCGGTGTCCTTCAGCGCGCGGAGCCAGCTCATGGCGTCGAGCGTAGCCGTTCGTCCCTCTTTTCAGGTTTTCCTCAGATTTGCGCACCACTCGGGCGGCCCTGTTCGATGGGCGCTC
The DNA here is from genome assembly GCF_056435605.1 of Streptomyces sp. NPDC043896. Lineage (NCBI taxonomy): Bacteria > Bacillati > Actinomycetota > Actinomycetes > Kitasatosporales > Streptomycetaceae > Streptomyces > Streptomyces sp. NPDC043896. Next base: position 91,621 of record NZ_JBWKEE010000020.1, on the reverse strand, counting down.
GCTCCGTCGAGCGACCGTCATCGTCATGAGTCATCGTCATGAGTCTTCGTCAACCGAGAGGTGGGCACCCGTGCTCCGCAACGGCCTGGAACCCTGGCACGTGATCATCGTCCTGGCGGTCGCCCTGCTGGTCTTCGGCTCGAAGAGACTGCCTGACGTGGCCCGCTCGCTGGGCCGGTCGGCCCGGATCCTGAAGTCGGAGGCCCGGGCCATGCGCGCGGAGGACACGCCGTGACGGAGGAGGGCCCCTACGGCAGGGCGGGGCGCCGTCCGCCGACGTGGGCGGCTTCGGCGGCGGCCGTGCCGTCCTCCCAGCCCGCGTGGTCGGTGGCCCCGCGCAGCCGGGTCGTCGTGGTGCGGGGGAACATCTCGTCGGCCCGCGCGCCGACCGCCACGTCCCGGGCCACCAGGGCGGGGAGGTGATCGGGGGCCTCGGTGGCCGTGTGCTCGGCGGTCTCGGCGAGGCGCCGCCCGAGGCGGCTGGCGTAGGCGAGCAGGAAGGACTGCCGGAAGGTCTTGGTCCGCTTGCGTCCGCCGGCCCGCTGGGCGGCCTCCGCCCGGGTCATCGCCGCCGTGCCCTGCACGAGCAGCGAGGTGTAGAGCAGTTCCACCGCCTCCAGATCGCTCTCGAACCCGACGACGGTCGAGAACTCGAAGGCGCCGTTCCACACCGCCCGGCAGCGGTTGGCGGTGGCCACCGCGTCCAGCAGCACCGCCTTCGCCTCCTCGTACGGCGGCTCGACCCCGATCCGGCACGCGCCGGGCACCTGCGCCGGACCGCCGCCGCGCACCGCGAGCAGCGCCTCGTCCACCGTGTGCCGGGCCATCAGCTCCTGCGCCTTGGCGCTGAGCGCCTCGGCCTCCTCCGGGTAGGTGGTCGCCTCGGCCTTCGCCAGCAGCGCCCGGATCCGTCCGAGCATGCGCGGCTCGATGTGCGCGTGCTCCAGGGCGTCCCCGGCGGGGTCCCCGGGCACCGGGCCGACGGGCTCGACGGAAGGCAGCCGGACCAGCAGCCGGTACAGCTCCAGGAAGGCGGTCGCCAGGGTGAACCGGTCCGTCCGCTCGCGGCGCGCGAGCCGGTCCGCGTACTCCTCGTCCGCCGGCCACCACACCTCGGGCGCACCCCACCGCTCCGGCAGCCGCGCGTACCGCCGGGCCTCGGCGGCGATCACGTCACCGGCGAGGCCCACGTGGACGGCGTCCAGGTCCCGCCGCACCAGCCGCAGCACGTCGGCGGGCCGCCAGCCCCGCTCCCAGGCCTGCCGGGCGTACGCCTCCCCGCGCGCGAGCAGCTCCCGCCCGACCCCGCCCCACACCGCGCCGTCGGCGGCGAGCAGGGAGGCCCCGGTATCGAGCCCGGCGTCGTCCTGGGCGTAGAGGGCGGCCGCGAAGGCCCGGTCGACGATCTCGGCACACTGACTCACCCCTTCAGCTTTACACGCCCCACCACCCCCCTCCCCCACGCCCACCCACCCCCTCCCCGACGCCGCACGCCCGGCCCGGCCGACGGCGGACGCGACGCGGGGTCCGGGGTCCCGGGGGCGGAGCCCGGGGGGACCGGGGCGGAGCCCGGGGGTCCGGGGCGGAGCCCGGGGGGACCGGGGCGGAGCCCGGGGGTCCGGGGCGGAGCCCGGGGGTCCGGGGCGGAGCCCGGGGGGTCGGGGGCGGAGCACCCCGGGGGTCCGGGGGCCGGGGGCGCAGCACCCCTGGGGCCCGGGGGCAGCGCCCCGAGGGGGTCCGGGGCGGAGCCCCGAAGGGGTCCGGGGCGGAGCTGGGGGGCCGGGGGCGCAGCACCCCGGGAGTCCGGGGGCGGAGCCCCCGAGGGGGTCCGGGGCGCAGCCCCGGGGAACGGGCGAAGGGCGGGTAGGGGACCGCCCCGCGCAGCGGCACCCCCCGCCCCGCCACCGCAGCACCCCACACCGCCTCCACGGCACACCCCGGGGGGCCCGGGGGCAGCGCCCCGAGGGGGTCCGGGGCGGAGCCCCGGGGAACGGGCGAAGGGCGGGTAGGGGACCACCCCGCGCAGCCGCACACCCCGCCCCGCCGCCACGGCACCCCGCACCGGGCCCGCGTACGGCACCGAAACCCGCAGGCCCCGCGCCGCGCGCCCGGCCAGGGCCGTGTCAGACCCCGGTGGGACACTCGCACTCGTGAGCGACCACCCCACCACCCCCTGGGCCCTCGCCGAAACCGCCGACGGCCAATGGCACGCCACGCCCCTGCACCCGCACCCGCACCCGCACCCGCACGGCCCCCGCCCCGTCACCACCACCGCCACCCCCGCGGAAGCGATCCACCGCGCACCCCCCGGCACCCGCTGGATCTGGCGGTCGACCGCCGCCGTCTACCCCCGCCTCCTCGCCTCCGGCACCCGCGTCGAACGCTGCTACGACATCGAGGACGCCGAGCTGCTGCTCCTCGCCCACGAGGGCCGCTCCGGCGAACCCCGGTCGGCGGCGGCCGCCTGGGCGCGGCTCAACGACGCCCCCGTCCCCCCGGACCCCCCGCAGCGCGCCGCCGAGCCCGCCCGCGCCGCCGCGCAGGACTCCCTCTTCGACGTCGACCCCCGGCCCACCGCGCACCTCCCCCTCGACGCCCTCCTCGCCGTGTACGCCGACCAGGTCCGCCGGACGGCGGCCACCGCCCACCCCGACCGGATGCGCCTGCTCATCGCGTCGGAGTCGGCCGCGTTCCTCATCGCCGCCGAGATGCACCACGCGGGCCTGCCCTGGCGGGCGGACGTGCACCGTGCCCTGCTGACCGAGCTGCTCGGGGAGCGCTACGCCGGCGGCGGCGAGCCGCGCCGCCTCGCCGAGCTCACCGACCGGATCTCCGCCGCCTTCGGCCGCCGTGTGCGCCCCGAGCTGCCCGCCGACGTCATCAGGGCCTTCGCCGGGGCCGGGATCAAGCTCACCTCGACCCGCCGCTGGACGATCGAGGAGATCGACCACCCGGCCGTCGCGCCGCTCCTCGAACACAAGAAGCTGTACCGGATCTACACCGCCCACGGCTGGTCCTGGCTCGCGGACTGGGTCCGCGACGGCCGCTTCCGCCCCGAGTTCATCCCCGGCGGCACCCTCACCGGCCGCTGGGTCACCAACGGCGGCGGGGCCCTGCAGATCCCCAAGGTGATCCGCCGGGCGGTCGTCGCCGATCCCGGCTGGCGGCTCGTCGTCGCCGACGCCGACCAGATGGAGCCCCGCGTCCTCGCCGCGATCTCCCGCGACCCCGCCTTCATGGAGGTGGCCGGCCGTACGGAGGACCTCTACACGGCCGTCTCCCGCCAGGGCTTCTCCGGCGACCGGGACAAGGCCAAGATCGCCGTCCTCGGCGCCGTCTACGGACAGACCTCCGGCGACGGCCTGAAGAACCTGGCCGCGCTGCGCCGCCGCTTCCCCCGCGCCGTCGCCTACGTGGACGACGCCGCCCGGGCGGGCGAGGAGGGGCGGCTCGTACGGACCTGGCTGGGCCGCACCTGCCCGCCGCCGGCGGGCGCCGCCGAGGCGGACGAGGCCGGGATCCCGCAGGAGCCGGAGCGGGCCGGCCCCGAGGACTCGGGGTGGACGCCGAGCTACGCCTCCACGAACACCCGCGCCCGGGGCCGGTTCACCCGCAACTTCGTCGTGCAGGGCAGCGCGGCCGACTGGGCCCTGCTGATGCTGGCGGCGCTGCGCCAGGCCACCGCCGGGATGCGGGCCGAGCTGGTGTTCTTCCAGCACGACGAGGTGATCGTGCACTGCCCGGCGGAGGAGGCGGAGGCCGTCGTCGAGGCGATCCGCGCCGCCGGCGACCGGGCGGGGCGGATCACCTTCGGGGACACCCCGGTGCGGTTCCCGTTCACCACAGCGGTCGTGGAGTGCTACGCCGACGCCAAATGACCGGGGCGGCGGCCGGCCCCGCCGACGGCCGGCCCCGCCACCGGGCCACCGGGCCGCCGGGCCGCCGGGCCGCCGGGCCGCCGAATCACCGGGTCACCGGCCCCACACGTCCTTCCAGTGGTCGCTCAGCGCGATCTGCTTCAGCTGCTCCAGGGTGACGGCGGGCGCCGTACGGCTCGCCGGACCCGACTGCTTCGGCGCGTTGTACGCCGAGACCGTCAGCCGCACCCCGTTGGGGCGCAGCGTGTCCACCGACCAGCGGACGACGCCCTGGGCGTCGGCGGGCCCCTGCGACACCTTGGCCCGGACCCCGCCGGACTGCGCGGTGGCGTCGGCGGGGAAGCCCGTACTGTCCGTGACCCGCTGGATCCTGAGCTCGACCAGGGAGCGCCCCTTGCCGTCGTCGACGACCACCCAGCCGTAGCCGCCGTCGCCGCCCTTGTCGGCGACGGGCTTCTCGTGGGCCAGCACCAGGCGGTGCAGGTACCTCTCGGCGTCGAGCTCGGCGTCCTTGGGGCCGCCGGCCTTCGGGCCGGTGTTCTCCGGCGGGGCGGGCGGCAGGTCCTCCAGCGCCGGCCGCCACTTGTCGGAGAGCACCAGGGCCTTCATCCGGTCCATGGTCAGCGGCGGTTCGGGACGGGTGACGCGGCTCTTCTTGCTCTGGGCGGCGTTGTGCTCCTGGGCGTCGAGGAGGTAGCCCTGCGGGGTGGCGAGGGTGGCCCGCCAGTCCTTCACCGACTTGCGGGAATCGTCGTAGTCGTGGGTCTGGATCAGCAGCAGCCGGGAGCCGTCGGGCAGCACCTCCTCCTTGCAGGAGTCGAAGGCGACGTTCTTGCGGTCGGGGCAGGTGGTCATCTCCTTGGCCATCGCGCCGGCCGGGTCGATCCGGGTGAGCAGGATGCCCACCCGGCCCTGGCCCTTGCCGTCGTCGAAGAGCCCCGTCGCCATGGGACCCTGGTCGTCGCTGCCGCGGCTCTCGGCGGGGGTGAACTGCCCGGCCGGCATCAGCGACTTCAGGATCTCGGTCATCTGCTGCGCGGTGACCGCCCCGGTGCCGGCCCGTTCCTGCGGGCCGCCCTCCTGCGGCCGGGCCGGCCCCCGGCTGGGCAGGGCGGGCGCCGACGCGACCTCGCCCCCGCCGCCCCCGATCAGGCCGCCGGTCCAGGCTCCGGCCGTCCCGACCAGGGCCAGGGCCAGCACCGATCCGCCGGCCACGGCGGCCCGGCGGCGGGCCACCAGCCGGCGCCCGCGCCGCTCGCCCGCGTCCACCAGGGCCTGCGGGTCGGGCGTGAAGGCGGAACCCGCGCTGCGGAGGGCTTCGCCGAGCTCGTCTTCAAAGGGCATGGGGGACGTAGGGGGCATGGGGGGCATGGGGAACCAGACCTTCCACTTGGTTGGCGGAGAGAGGGACAGGGCGGAGGGGAGAGCTGCGCCGGAGCCTCAGTGGCCCACGAACTCGGCCAGACTGCCGCCCAGTTGTCCCCGCAGCCGGGACAGCGCACGGGAGGCGCGGGTCCGCACGGCCGCCGAGCTGACCTTCATCGCCTCGGCGGTCTCCTCGACGCTGCGGTCCTCCCAGTACCGCAGCACCAGCACCGCCCGGTCCTTGGGCGCCAGCCGCCCCAGCGCCTCCAGCAGCGTGAGGCGCAGCGCCGGATCACCGGCGCCCGCCGCCGCGTGCCCGCCGTCGGGGAACTCCCCGACCGGGCGCTCCCCCGCCGACCGGCGGCGCTGGTGGGTCAGGAAGACCCGTACCAGCACCGTCTGCGCGTACGCGGCCGGATTGTCGATGCGCGAGATCCGGCCCCAGAGCAGGTACATCCGCCCCAGGGTCTCCTGTACGAGGTCCTCGGCGAGGTGGGTGTCCCCGCTCGCCAGCAGACAGGCCGACCGGTACAGATGACCCGACCGGCCCGCCGCGAATTCGCGGAACCCGTCTCTGCGACCCTGCCGCATGCACTCCCCCTCGCGTCCGTCTCACCCCATCGACGCGACGTGCCCCGGGAAATGTTTCACCTCGGTTTTCGGACGTCCGGGCGTCCTCAGCCGTGGCCGCCGGAGGCACCGAGGTCGTGGAAGTACACGTGGAACTCCTCGCGCACGAAGCCCTCGGACTCGTACAGCCCCTGCGCGACGTGGTTGTCGTACGCGGTCTCCAGCTGCACCCCCGCCACCCCGGCTTCCCGCGCCCGGCGCAGCACCTCGCGCAGCAGCGCCCGGCCCGCGCCGGTACGGCGGCCGGCCGGGGCGACGTACAGGTCGTTGAGGATCCACGCCGTCCGCAGGGTGAGGGAGGAGAAGGCCTGGTAGACCTGGGCGAAGCCGACGGTGCCGGCGACGCCGGGCGCGTCGGCGAGCAGCACCAGCGACTCCCCCTTGGCGACGCGGTCCGCGAGGAACGCCCGGGGGGCGGCCGCGTCCTCGACCGTCACCTCGTAGAAGTCGAGGTAGCCGCGGAAGAGTTCCGCGGCCGTGTCGAGGTCCGCCTCCCCCGCCACGCGGACCACGACGCCGGAGGCCCCGTCCGTGACCGTGACGCCCGTGCCGTCGCCGTCCTTGCTCACTGCCTGACCGAACATGCGCAACTCCTTGGTCCACTCGTGCGAGTGATCCATTGTGCGCGGGGAACACGGGCCGGTGCCGCCGAGGTTGTCCAGAAAGAAGATCCCGCCGTCCTGGCGGACGTCCTGGCGCACCGGTCCCCGTGAAGGACGCCTCGACGGGCCCGGCTCGCTCTCAGCTGCCGGTGACGGGCTGGGCGGGCAGTGAGAAGACGTGCCGCGGGGTGACGGTCTTCGTGATCGCCTCGCCGAACATCGTGCTGGGTTCGTTGCCCTCGTGGGCGACGTCCGTGTTCAGCATGACCACCAGGGTCGCCTGCGCCTGCGGCAGGTAGACGACCAGGTCCTGGTAGCCCGGCAGCGAACCGTTGTGCCCGATCCAGCCCTGCACGTCGAAGATCCCCAGGCCGTAGCCGGTGCCCGGCAGCGCGTCGACCACCTTCAGCCGCTGGGCCTGGGTGGCGGGGGTCAGCAGGGTGCCGGTGGCCAGGGTCTTCGCCCAGCTCCGCAGGTCGGGCAGGTCGGAGATCATCGCTCCGGCCGCCCAGCCCCAGGAGGGGTTCCAGCCGGTGGCGTCCTCGGTCTTCCCGGAGGCCGTCTGGTCGGTGTAGCCCTGCGCGTGCGGGCTGGGGAACTCCGCACCGGTCGGGAAGAGCGTGTGGTGCAGCCCCGCGGGCTTGGACACCCGCTCGTTGACGTACCGGGCGAGCGGAATACCGGAAACCTTCTCCACCACCAGCCCCAGCAGGATGAGGTTGGTGTTGCAGTAGTCGAACTCGGCGCCAGGCTCGAACAGCACCGGATGGCGGAAGGAGTACGAGAGCAGCTCCTGCGGGGTGAAGGGCCGCCGGGGGTCGGCCGTCAGGGCCTTGAAGAACCCGTCGTCCTCGGAGTAGTTGTAGAGCCCGCTGCGCATCCCGGCGAGCTCGCGCAGGGTGATCCGGTCGCCGTTCGGCACCCCGTCGACGTACTTCCCGATGGGGTCGTCCAGGCCGACCCTGCCCGCGTCGACCAGCTGGAGCAGGGCGGTGACGGTGAAGGTCTTCGTCACACTCCCGATCCGCTGGTACACGTCGGTGCCCATCGGCGCGCCGGTCGCCTTGTCGGCGATCCCGAAGGAACGTACGTACTCGCCCTTGCCGGGAGCGGAGAGGGCGACGACCACGCCCGGCACCCCGGCCTCCTCCAGCACCGCGCGGACCGCCTCGTCCAGCCGCGCCGCCACGGCGGGTGTGAGCTGCGGGAACTCGTCGGCCACGGGCGCGGCGACCACGCCGTGCGCCGGCGCCGCCGCGTACCCGGCCCCCACACCGACCGGGGCCACCACCATCCCGATCGCGGCCGCCCCCACCACCGCACCGCGCCACCGTGTCGTCATGCCCGGCCTCCTGCCACGCGCCGCCGCACTCCCCTCCCACGCTAGCCCCGCCCCGGCACCCCGCGCGCGCCGGAAAAGCTCCCCCTGCCCGGCAAACCAAAAGACCCCGGTCCGGACTGAGTCCGGACCGGGGTCCTGTTGGAGCCGCCTTCGGGATTCGAACCCGAGACCTACGCATTACGAGGCCCCACAAGATCATCCCGAGCGGTCCCGAACGGTGTCGCTGAATCCCGTTTCCGCTGATCAGAGACTTGTCGCCATGATCATCGTGACGCCTGGTCCGCCCTCGTGCCACCCAGTCCGCTCACGCAGCGCTCACGCAAACAGCAGCCGACCCCTCAGCGCTTACGCCGGTCGCGGTGAGGTACGAGAAGAGTGCTACCGCCTGCCCACTTTGCCCCGCACACGTGGCAGATCACATACCACTCGTCACCCACAGCGTTTTCGTCCATGTGTCCATGCTGTCCCGTCCCAGGGCACTCGTCGGTGATTTCTTCTTGCGGCATCGCTTCTCCTCCGTACCTAGTTGATCAGGCCGCGCCTTCTGCAGCGACGGCGGTCAAACGGATCGAGTGGATGACGGACACCATGACGTCCACCTCGTGCTCGGGGAAGATCGCCTCGGGCCCGGTCGGTGCGAGTGCCGTGAACGGCGATTCGTACAGTGCGTCGACATCGATCGTGCCGTTGCGCGCCAGATAGTCGATCAGCTCGTTGACGAAGCGGAGCTGGTTCGCAGTGAACGTCTTACCCTGCTGGAAGGCATCGAAGGCCAGAGCCGCTGCCTCCCTCTCCAAGCCGGTCAGGGACCGCAGGAACAACCCCAGGCCGCCGTTGGCGTCCTTGATGTAGGTGATGTCTTCCGCGGTGCCGATGCCAGCCTCGACAAAGATTGTCTCCAGCTCCGCCAGGTCCAGGGCAGTGATCTGCTTGTTGCGACGGATCTTCTGTACCGCGAGGTGGTCCTGATGCGTGTTGAGGTAGATACGGATCTTCTGCTCGAAGCGGGTGAGGTCGGTACCGATCTCCATCCCCTTGAGCGAGGCAGCGGTCAGCTCGCCCAGCTCGTCCTCGAAGTCTGTGTAAACCACGCCGCGCTTCGTCTTCTCGATCAGCCGGACAAGCCCGCGCAGGCGCCGCCGCATGGTCTCGAGCAAGGGCAGAGTCACGTCTTGCCACCACTCGTCGCCTGCGACTTCGTCGAGCAGGATCTGCTGGGCCTTGATCGCTGGGATCGTCAGCTGGTCCAGCAAGGCGGAAGCGATCTCCTGCACTTGGTCGCGAAGACGGGTGAAACCCGGGTCTGCGTTCACCGTGGCGAGCTGGAGACGGAGCGCGAGCAGATCGAATCGCTTGGCCTCCTCGCCGGTGTCATCCTTGTCACGGAATGCCGTCGGAAGGCCTGCCAGATGATCAATGGCTCGGCCGTGCGCGTCAGGTGTGAACGCCAGCCAAGCATCGAAGTCGGCGAAGGCTTCGACCTGCTCGCGGTGCGGACGGACCAGGAAGTTGTCCGGGTTCATCGCCGTAACCTCGTCATGCAGCCGGCTGGCCAGGTCCCAGCGCAGGCCGGACTCACTGACCGTGCCATCCGATTCGGGGCGTGTTGCGGCCCCGGCGGCTCGCTCCTCGCCGGAGTCTGCGGGCTCGCCAAGGGCGAGGAGCAGGTCAGCGCGGCGCTCGAAGATCCGCTGGCTCAGCGATGGGGCGACCTTGCCCTCAGCACGCATCAGGTTCTGGTTGAAGAACTCGATGTTCTGGCAGAGGTCGAAGACGAGGAAGCCATCCTTGCTCCGGTTGGGACCGAAAAGGTCGGGGGCGAGCCGGGTGCCCCGGCCGATCATCTGCCAGAACTTAGTCTTGGACCGCACCAACTTGAAGAAGACGAGGTTGACGACTTCCGGAACGTCAATGCCGGTGTCCAGCATGTCCACTGAGATGGCGATCTGGGGAAGCTTCGACGTGTCGGAGAAGTCGTCGATCAGGCTCTGGGCGTACTCCTTGCGGTAGGTGATGACCTGCGCAAAGGCGCCCTTGAGGTGCGGGTAGTTCTTGTCGAACCGCTCGGCGATGAACTCCGCATGGTGGTTGTTGGCCGCAAAGATGATGGTCTTGCCGAGCTTGTCCCCGCCGTCGATCTTCAGGCCATGCGTCATGAGGGTCTGCAGGACCTTATCGACCGTGTCGGCGTTGAAGAGGTACTTGTTCAGCTCCTCCGTGGTGATCTCGTCAGGGATCTCACCGTCCTCGTTCCACTCCGTCTCGTCCCACTTCTCCTTGTCTTCGTCGGACAAGTCGTCGTACTTGATGCCACCGCGCTGGAACTTCAGCGGCACATCGACAGCCCGTGGCGCCACCAGGTAGCCCTCGGACACAGCCTCGTCCAAGCTGTAGACATCGGTGGGCACGCCGTCCTCAAGTTCGAAGCGCCGGTAGGTGTTCCGGTCGACCTCGTCCTTGGGAGTCGCTGTCAAGCCGACGAGAAGTGCGTCGAAATAGTCGAAGATCGCCCCATACCGCTGATAGATCGATCGGTGTGCCTCGTCAATGATGATCAGGTCGAAGAAGCCAGGGCCGAAGAGCCGGCGGCCTTCAGTGTCGGTCTGTTCGATCAGGTTCATCATCGTCGGGTAGGTGGAGACGAACACCCGCGCGTTGGGGTCCTTCTCCTCCAGCAGGTTGACCACGGGGGCACCCGGAAGGTGCTTCTTGAACTCGTTGGTCGCCTGCTTGACCAGCGCCTTACGGTCGGCGAGGAAGAGGATGCGCTTGGCCCAGTTGGCGCGCATCATCAAGTCGCTGAGTGCGATCACGGTGCGGGTCTTGCCGGAACCAGTCGCCATTACGAGCAGCGCGTGGCGCAGCGAGTCCTTCTCGAAGGAGTCGGCGATCCGTCTGATCGCTCGGGACTGATAGTGGCGGCCGGCGATCTGCTCGTTGATCGGCAGCTTGGCAAGGCTACGACGGCTGGCCCGGCGCTGGATCAGAAGCCGCAGCTCGTCCTTGGTGTAGAAGCCCTGGACCTCACGGGGCGGGTAGTTGAGGTCATCGAACAGATAGGTGCGGTACCCGTTGGTGTAGAAGATGGCCGGACGCTGGTTGAACTGCTCTTCCAGAGCTTTGGCGTAGAGCGTCGCTTGGAACTTGCCCTGCTTCGGATCGCGGGTGGTCCGCTTGGCCTCGACGACGGCCAGCGGCTTCCCGTCATCGTCCCACAGGACGTAGTCGACCTTGCCATTACCAGAAGGCGATGCCGAGGTAGGCAACCCGGTGACCGGGTACTCCCTGTCCTTCGGCTGATCCAGCGCCCAGCCGGCCTCCTTGAGAAGGAGGTCGATGATCAGGGTGCGGGTCTCAGCCTCGTTGTAGTCATGAGTGTCCGGCTGCGCCTCGTTCGCAGCCTTGGCCGCCTTAATCTCCGCACGCAACTGGGCAATCTCGGCGTCGAGGTCCTGGTTCTTCTTCCGCTCGGCCGCCAGCGCAGCATCCTGCGCGGCGTACTTTTCGGCCTGCGCCTTCAGCTCAGCCTGCTTGGCGATGCGTACCTCTGCTGAAATCGGCCGAGGTATCAGTGCAGTATCAAACGCAAGCGTAGGCGCAGGCAGCACGGCCTGGTCACGGGTGTAGGTACGGGCCATCCAGTACAGAACATGGAAAAGCTCGGCAACGGTACGCACCGCATCCCTCGGTGCAACCGGAGCCTTGCGGTGCACGGCGACATTACCCTGCCGACGAATCACATCCATCTTCGTCCGGATTGCAGGGCCTGCCACCTTCACCAGCGTCGGTTCAGCAATCTGTGCGGCCAGATCACTGTGATACGGCAGCGTGAGCGTGTCGTCAGCCTCGAAAAGCCACGCCACCGCGAGCTCCAGCACCCGCCGCGCATAGAACGCAGAAGCCCTCGGGTCTGCATACGCCAGCCGCTCAGCCTGGGCTGCCTCGCGCTGAAGATCAGGCCATTCGGCCTGGAGGAACTGGAAGTTACTCACGGTGTTGACCTTTCGCTGACTCAGGAGAGATCGGCATTCACGCAACGCCCATTTGGATACCGAATGCAAAATTTAGCGACCGCAATTTACCCTTGGAAGACGAGATGCTGCAGCGAGGCGAATAGCGCATCCAATTCCGAGAGGTGGGCACGCTGCCCATCCATGGCGTTCTCCAGGATCTTAATCCGCTCCCCGTACCGATGCTGGAGTTCCAGGGGCGGGATTCCACACTCGATAGACAAGACCTTAGGCTGCGAGATGTTTTTCATCGATCCACTGGTACCAGAAGCCCTTCGGCCTACTTCTTGACGAAACTCAGCCTGCGAGAAAAGCTGCCTCACATAGAGTGGATGAGTGGCGCGATCCGCATGCCAGACAAACCGCCACAGCTTATCGGGCAGGAGAAGATTATTCGGCGGCTTCACTGCCAGAGCGGTAGCCCCGACCAACGCCTCCGTATTGGCCCGGCTAAAGATCAAATCTCCATCCTGAACGATGTGCGCGAAGGGGGGATTGTAATGAACAGGGACGGGCTTACTTTCAGCCGGATCGAACCGACCAGACGTGACAGAGCTAACCTTTAGTACGCGATACCGCGAATCTGGGCCATCAACTTCTGCAGCAGCGAAACTTTTCCCGCTCGTGAACTTGTCAACAAGGTCCGCGACTCGACCGATCGGCCACCGCCGATCATTCGAAACAATATTTCCGAACATGTCGAAGAAGATGGACTGAGCCAGATCGTCGAGGAGAGCAATAGTCCAGCGACGCTTCCTGCGCAACGTTTCCACCTGGTCCAGCAATCGCGAAATTCGCAACTGTTCGGCTCGCGGAGGGACCGGGATCAACGATTCCTTAATAATTCGGTCAGAGACGGCTGGGTAGCTCTGCCCTGTCGCCTGACGGGCCATCTCGGAAACGAACGAAGGGGAGCGGACCCAGTGAAACAGGTACGCGGGATCCAGCTCTTCGGTCACCCTCAGAACCGTGAATCCCGTAGAAGCTGTCGCTCCATCGAACTCACTTGACACGAGGGCAACACCGTTAAGATTCGGTCGCACGGTGGAGACCAGCACATCACCGCTCTGAACCAGTTGCCGCGCCCGGCTCGGGGCTTCAGCAGGGGAAACTTGCTGCGCCGCTGTAATCTCCTTGGTCAACTGGTCAATCGAACCGAGATCAATGTACGTAAATTCGTCCGCAGAGGGAGATCGCGCTGGATTCCACGTGGTGACTTTTTCGGTCAGTTCCCCAATCGAGCGAAGACTCATCCCAGCATCCTCTTCAGTTCGCTCATCCCCTGTCGAATATCTGACTCGATCCTGGTCAACTCGTCCAAGATCTCGCCCGGGGCACGGTGCTCAACTTCCTCGTGAACGACCTCCTTGTACCGGTTGACGCTCAGGTCATAATCCCGCGCAACGATATCCGCCTTGGGGATGCAGAAACTCTGCTCTGTTCTCGCCCGCTCCTGCTCGCTGCCGTTGCGGCGTCGCCAGCGTGCGAGTACGTCGGGCAGGTTGTTTTTGTCGTGGTCGCCCTTGTCCAGCACGCCATCTCCCACAAGCGGCCCGAGCTTTTCTTCTCCCAGCAGCGGAGCGCGCTTGTCGTCCAGGCTCCAACCGTCTGCGGCGACCTCGTAGAACCAGACGCTGTCCGTGCCGCCACTGTTAGTCTTGGTGAAGAACAGGATCGCCGTTGAGACGCCCGTGTACGGCTTGAAGACACCACCGGGCAACTTGACCACGGCATCCAGTTTGTGACCTTCAACTAGCAGCTTCCGCAGCTCCTTGTGTGCCTTGCTGGAACCTGACAACACGCCGTCGGGAATGATTACCGCAGCCCGGCCACCGGGCTTCAGCAGGCGCAAGAACAGGGCAAGAAATAGCAGCTCGGTCTTCTTGGTCTTCACAACCTTCTGCAGGTCTGCTGCCGTCGCGTCGTAATCTAGACTGCCCGCGAAGGGAGGATTGGCGAGGATTAGCGAGTATCGATCGGCCTCGATTGCCGCGCTCTGTGCAAGCGAATCGCGGTAGCGAATGTCGGGGTTCTCGACCGAGTGCAGCAGCATGTTCATGCTGCCGATGCGAAGCATGGTGCTGTCGAAATCAAATCCGTGGAACATGCTCTTGTTGAAGTGCTGCCGTTGGGCCGGCTCGAACAGCGCTTCACGGTGTGTACGCTCAACGTACTCGGCCGAGGCGACCAAGAAACCGGCGGTGCCGCAAGCCGGGTCACAGATCTCGTCGCCAGGCTGCGGCGCCATCATCTCCACCATGAGCTGGATGATGTGCCGGGGCGTACGGAACTGGCCATTCTGTCCCGCGGTGGCGATCTTGCCGAGCATGTATTCGTACAGGTCGCCCTTGGTGTCCCGGTCGGCCATGTCGATGCCGTTGATCATGTCAACGGCCTTGGTGAGCAGGTTCGAGGTCGTGATTGTGAAGCGCGCGTCCTTCATGTGGTGCGCGTAGGTAGAGTCCTCGCCACCCAGCGCGCGCAACCACGGGAAGACCTTGTCACGTACCCGGCTGAGCATGGTCTCGGGGGACTCATTAACGAACACCGACCAGCGCAGGAGCTTGGTCTCGTCCGTGTAGATCGGATTCTCAACCGATCGCCCGGTACGGTTGGCCTTGTTCTCCTTGGCCTGTTCCAGTATGTCGAGGCGCCGGATGAACATGAGGTAGGTGATCTGTTCGATGACCTCCAGTGGGTTGGAGATGCCGCCAGACCAGAAGGCGTCCCACAGTCGGTCGATCTTGCTCTTCAGCTCACCTGTAATCACCAGAGCAGGCTATCGGAGCCTGCCTCTGACCGGGACCTCAAGATCAAATTCGACCCGATCTGACCGTTACCCCCCCCCTGCGGCCACCCAGCCTTCCAACCCCCAAGGCGCCAGTCGGCTCACTAGGCCGACCACCGGAGGCAGCAACGAGCTTTGCGGCACGCCTGCGGATCGTCACACAGGCCATAGGCGGTCCGGTAGACGGTCAGGGAGCCGATTCCAGCGACTTCCCGTGTTCCAGGTAGGCAGTCAGGCCGTGCGCTCGAGCGCCGATGCCTGCAACGATGCGGCGAGCGAGGCGGGGGATGGTGAGGTCAGGCACCTGGTCAGCGTCGTGGAAGTCGTAGCCGCGGAGCTCGTCCGCTTGTAGGGCGATCTGCTGGCGGTCGGCGGCGGTCAAGCGGCCGCCGTCGAAGAGGTAGAGGACCTTGTCCCCCTCTCCCGGGTTCGGTGCCCAGTCCACGACGAGAAGGCGGCCGATGCGGGGTGCGATGCCGAGTTCCTCCTGGACCTCGCGCACGCAGGCTTGCCGCGGTGACTCCCCCTCCTCGACGTAGCCCCCGGGGATGTCGCGGTACTCCTTGTACGACGGCTCGACGAGGAGGACTCGATCTTCTTCGTCGAAGAAGAGAGCGCCGGCTGCCATGCGGGGGCGGGCCATCTTCGCTTCGTGCTCGTTCTCGCTCACGGATCGGACTCTAGCCGCCCGCGACGATGCCCAGTCTGCGGGCCAGGTCTGCCACGGGATGGGCAGGCCGGCCCCGGGTGCCGCGTATCCAGCCGATGACCAGTTCTCGGCTCAGGTAGTGGTGGCGTACCTGCTCGGGGGCTGCCTGTTCAGCGTCCAGCAGGACGGCCAGAGCCTCGTCGGTGCGGTTCCAGGAGCTCAGCGCCCTGGCGACTTCGAGGCTGTGCCGTACGCGTCGCTCCACGGGCAAGGCGGTCGTGTCGATTCGTGAGCCCAGGTCCGCAGCAATCTGGATGTCGCCGAGTTCGCCGGCGGTGGCCACGCAGTGGATGGCCACGTTGGTCGGACCGAAGGCCGTCCACATGTGATTGGCGTCGGCGCCGAGTCGTTGCGCGGCCTCGTTCGCCTCGCGGAGGAAGGTCTGCGTGGTCGCCCGGTCTTCTCCCCGCGCGGCGGCCATCGCACCCGTGAGGAACAGCGTGCCGTACACCGAGAGGTACTCGTCGTTGGCGTTGCCGAGCTCGGGCTGCATGACGGCTGCTGCGTCGTTCACCAGCTGGACCGCAGCTGTGAAGCGGCCGGTGGCCAGGAGGCAGTGCGTGACCGCGCGGAAGAGCGATCCCGTAACTTCACTGCGGCCGCTGAGCTGCGCTGCTGCCAGACCGCGATCCGCGGCGATCCATGCCAGCTCGGACTCTCCGACCTTGCCCAGCACCATGGCGGCGCCGTGGTAGGCGAGAGCGAGCAGGGCGTGGGCCTCCTCCGCCTCGTGCCTCGAGTAGGCGCGGGACGCGGCGAGGGCATCGGCCAGGACAAGGGGGAGACGTCGGGTGGCGAAGCCGTACCGAGATGCCTGGTAGGCATCGAGCACGTCGCCCACGTTGCCTCGAAGGTCCGGCAGGGCGGGCGGTTCCTCGCCGCTGGCGGCTCCGAGTAAAGGGGCAAGCTGCTTGTAGTCCATGAGCGTTTCCCGCAGCGCTGGAACCGTGCGGTGACCGCTGTCGGCCGACCACTCCATGAGGGCCGGCTCGGCAAGCAGGTCTCCAAGGGAGACGTCGAGGGCGTCGGCGAGTGAGGTGATCACCGAGAGGCGATCGAGCTCGATCCGGTTGTTCTCCGCTTTGCTCAGCCAGTCCGTGGTACGGCCGACAAGGCCGGCCAACACCTCTTGGGACAGGCCGCGCCGACGCCGATACCAGGCGACGCGCTCGCCGATGGTCAGGTTCTCAGTCATACCTCGCATGTCCTGATCATCACCTCGTGGCCGAAGTGAACCCCGGAAGGTTTTTCCGGGGTGCCGCCGGAAGCCCTGGCTACTGTCGCAGCAGACCGAGAACACCGCTGGGAGATGCGAACAACTCGTCCTGCATCAACTGGGTTTGGCTAATGACGCCCGTCCGTTCCACCCGTCTTCTTCAGGCAGAGAGATCGGAGATGGCACAGCCGTGAAGCCCACACCTCAAGACCCCGCAGGAGCGGTCCAGGCCGTATCGCAGCGCCCCGTGACCGTCGAAGCCGCGGCTGGCTGGAGTTCGCTGCCGGACTGGCTCACGGTCCGCGCGCTGGTGATCGACACGGGCACCGGCCGTCGAGGTGAGGTGCAGCCGTGGCCTTACTACTCCGAGAAGCCGCCCACGAGTGCCTGGCTGCGGCCGGAGGGCGGCGGAAAGGAGTGGACCGCGCGGATCGACGGCCTCCGGCCAGCCCGCGGCCAGCCGGCCGCGTGAAGCCTCAGCAGCTGTGGCAGCGGTTCGAGTGGGCCGCTGGAAGCTGCTTCCGCTGCGAACGGCTCGACGTCGAGGTGACCGTCATCGGGTCCATCGCCGTGGGCGACCTCGAGGTCGAGATCCACGCGTGCAGGAAGTGCGTTTTCCGCCTAGAGCAGCTGCACTGGGCCCTCATCGGACGACAGTCTCGGCCACTTGGCCGATAAGCCTTACATCTCTCAGCTAACTGGCACAGAAGGGGGTTTCGACGCCGGTAACCTCGGGCGGGCGAGGCGCCAAGCGCCCGTCATATGGCTTGCCTGAAAGCTGAAAGGGAACCGATGGCCCAGGATCAGGAAAACACCGTGGAGCGCACGCTCGTCCTCCTCAAGCCCGACGCGATGGTCCGCGGATACGCCGGAAAGATCATCGCCCGGTTCGAGGACGCGGCGCTGAAGATCGTCGGCATCAAGATGAAGCAGATGGACGCCGAATTCACCCGGCGCCACTACTTCGACCTGGAGGAGCGGCTCGGCGCCGACGTGTACGACCTCACGTCCACGTTCATGCAGCAGGGCCCGGTCATCGCGCTCGTGCTGGAGGGCTTCGACGCCGTCGCCACCGTCCGCAAGATCGTCGGCAGCACGTACCCGAACGAGGCCCCCGCCGGCACGATCCGCGGCGACTTCTCGCACTACAGCCGCGGCGCCAGCACGGCCTCGGGGAAGGCCGTCGCGAACCTGGTGCACGCCTCCGGCAACAAGGCCGAGGCCGACCAGGAGCTGGAGCTGTGGTTCGACAAGGACGAGCTGCACGACTACCGCACCCTCGCGGAGATCTTCACCTATTGAGCCCGACCTATGTCACCAATCGGCTGTCGACGCGTTGAACACCACCAGGCACCAACGTAGGAGAGAAGACGTCATGACCAACCCGACCCGCGTCGCTTCCCTGGCCGAGCTGGAGAACATCTTCCAGCAGGAGCTGGCCACCGACCGATGGGCCGCGGCCGAGACCGCCTTCGCGCTCGCCGTCCGCAGCCGTGACACCGGTGACTGGGAGAAGTCCCGCGAGTGGGTGGCGCAGTGCCTCCAGCTGCTGGAGGGCTTCCCGGACGAGACCGAAGAGCACGTCGCCACCAAGCGCGTGTCCGTCGGTGGCGTGCCGCTCCCGAACTACCTGCACGAGGGCGTCGTGCGTGACCGCTTCGGCGAGCTCACCTGACGCTCATCCCCGCCGGGCGGTGCGGCACGCACCCGCGTACCGCACCGCCCGGACGCTTGATCAATCGCACACCGCACTGAACTGAGCCAGCCCAGCTTCGCCTGGCTCGGGCGGATCACCCATGCCCAATTCCGTAAGGGAGCCACTGTGGCCATCGAGATCGAGATGCGCGCCCGCTTCGACAAGGACGCGCACGAGCAGCTGGTCGAACGTCTGACGCGGGAGGCCGAAGACCTCGGCTGCGACGACAAGACCATCCACTTCTACGTGCTGCCCGAACAGCTGCTGAAGGTCACGGACAACATCGCGGCCGGCTCCGCGAAGGTCACCCTCAAGGCCAGCAAGATCGGCCAGGGCGCCGCTTTCCCGGAGACCGAGTTCGCCATCGGCCGCGAGGACGTTCCGGCCGCCGTGCGGATCTTCAACGCCCTCGGCTTCGAGGACACCATGCACCAGGCGTTCAACCAGCGCCACAACTTCCGCTTCCGCGGTGTCGAGATCGCCGTGAAGTGGAGCGACGCCTGGGGGCACCACGCGGAGTTCGAGGTGCTGCTCGACGACGAGGCCAGCGCCACCGCGCGGGACGAGGCCGTCGCCCGCATCGGCGCCGTGGCCGACGAGCTGGGCGTGTACCTCATGACCGAGGAGGAGCTCGCCGAGTTCACGGCCGCATTCGAGGCCGCCGAGCAGGCCCGCAAGGAGAAGGCGGCCCAAGCCGCGTCCGTCAGCTAGGCATCCGCTGTCGCAGACCACCGAGGGGGTGGGCCCGATGAGCACGACCTCGCCGGCCGACAGTCTGGTCGAGCTGGCTGCACGCAAGCAGCTACCGCACCACCAGTACACCGATCCCGCCACCGTCCGCTGGATCGCCGCCAACAGGCCGGTCCTCTCGGATGGCCCGCCTCCCCGGCTGCGAGCGACCTCGCAGAGGCTCCTTTCCCGCTCGACCATTCCTGCCGGGTGGCTGGCCGAGGAGAGGTGCCTGGACTCCCTCCACGGGATCCGGCACGCGATGCGCACCGCCGCTCTGGCCGCGCTGCTCGCGGAGGCGGCCGAGCTCAGCGAGGACGACACCGCCACACTGGTCCTGGCCGCCGCCGTGCACGACTGCCGGCGCCTCCATGACAAGGATGACCGGGGCCACGGGGCGCGTGCCGCCATCTGGCTCACGGACAACGCCGACACCGTCTGGAACCACTTCGGGCTCGTGGCGACGCCCAGCCGGATCATGGCTGCCGCGACGGCCGTGCGTCTGCATGACCTGCCGTACGACGCCTTCTCCGAGGACGATCAGGCAGATCACGCCCGCGCCGAGGCCGTCTGCGACCTCCTCAAGGCCGCGGACGCCCTGGACCGCTACCGACTGCCGAAGCTGAGCTGGTGGCCGGACCCCGCCCAGGTCCGGTCCGACGCCTTCCGCGGCTTACGGACGACCGCCTTCGAGCTCATCGTCCGGTCCGAGACCGCTTGGCTGGCCGGGGCGGCCAGCGCAGAGGCGGTCCTCTCAGGACTCGAGCAGCTGGAGCTGACCGGCTGATGGGCTTCGTCGACGCCTACCAGCAGTGGGCCGACGCCCACGCCTTCTTCGACACGACCCTCATCCCCAGCCCTGTGGACAGCCAGGACCCGCTCGCCGAGCAGACCGCCAGGTGGGAGAGCAGGCTCGTGGCCGAGACGCCCAACGGCCGGCTGCTCCGGGACAACGCCCTATTCCGGGCCCTGGGCGGGGACGGGAAGCTGCATCTGCTCCACGTCACGCACGCCCTGGAGCAGATCAGCGAGCACGGCTCGCTCTACCCCTCCGGGGGCTGCCTGGTCGGCAGCGTCTACTGTGCGCCCCTCACCCCGACCGAGCACGGGTACCGGATGCACAACCTCGCTGAGTACGTGCTCACCAGGGAAGCACCGGCGTTCGTGGCGAAGGCCGACGCACCCAAGCGCGTGCCGACTCCGCTGATCTTCGAGATCAACCTGCCGCCCCAGGCGTACCGCGGGCTGGCCGGTGTGGACTACCTCCGCCTCGGCTCGATCCACCTCCAGATCTACTCCCGCCTGGAGTACCTGCTCTCCAAGACGGAGCGCTACCAGCTGCGCGAGACCATCGTCAGCAGGATCAAGAACTCCACGGCCTTCCTCGCCCTGGCGGCTGCCGTCGCCTACCAGGGCGCCGCCGTCCAGCCCGCCACGTTCCTGCGGCTCCTGGACGAGACGATCCCCCGGCTGCCGATCCTCGGGTACGTGTACTTCGAGGCTCTGGCGGAGTACCTGATGCTGCACTCCACCACGCGGCAGACCAGGGAACGGGCCGAGCTCGGCGAGTTCGACAACTGGCTCTACAAGGACATGCTGTTCGCGTCCTTCCCGCACATGGCGGGCAAGTTCGATCTCGCGAAGTTCCGGCCCTCCCCCGACGAGCTGGACACGCTCCTCGCCCGGATCGATCCCGGCCTCGATGCGGCCCACGCCCGCGCGTACCTCACCGAACGGATCAGCCACCTCGTCGCGGCCCGGCTGTTCACGCCTGGCCAGATCCCGGAGGCCTGGCACCACACTCGCTGGGAGTTCGACAGCCTCTCCACCCAGCTCGGCCCGCTCCTCGGCCACCTCATCCACCGCGAGCTGCGCACCTTCGGCAGGTACCCCGACTTCTATTTCTACTTCGACCAGCACAAGGCGCTCCAGGCGTGGAACTACTGGAACCACATGGACATCGTCGCGCCCTTCAACGGCACGATCCCCAAGGGCGAGATCGGTATCAACCCCGCGTACCCCGATCTCGACTACTGCGTCTGGCGCGCCGAGCAGGACGACAACGGCCGGCTCCATCCCACCGAGGAACTGACGCTGACCATCGCCCCGCGCCTGGTCGACATCAAGTACACGCTCATGCGCAACAACCAGTGGACCTTACCCACCCCTGCTGCCACCTGACGCGAGAGGACACAAGGCAGATGAATGCCCACCGTACGGACGGCTCCTCCATCGATCTCCTCGGCGAACAGATCACCGCCCTCCTCGCCGACCCGGCCACCACCCACGGCCTGGCGCGCACCCTCCGCGCCGCGGCCAAGGAGATCGAACTCAGCCGCTACCACCGCGCCAGCCAGAAGGCGTTCCCGTCGGGACTGCTCGACACCACACCGAAGAAGGTCCAGGTCGGCGGTGGAGCCCACCGCATCGACGGCTTCTACAACATCGACGCCGTGCCGCCCGCCGACCTGCTCTGGGACATCCGGGAGGGGATCCCGCTCCAGGACGACTCGGTGGAGGTGCTGTTCTCCGAGCACTTCCTGGAGCACATCGACTACCCGGTATCCGCCAAGCAGTACGCCCGCGAGGCCCACCGCATCCTGGCGACCGACGGCCGTCTCATCACCGGGGTGCCGGACGCGGCCTTCGTGCTCGGCCAGTACCCGGCTGGCCCCGGGCAGGCCGAGGAAATGATCTCCCGCTGGTACGCCAAGCGGGACTGCCGCGAGGACATCAACACCTACCTGGACCTGATCAACTACGTCTTCCGTGACCAGGACGATGACCCCACGTACAACCCGCACTACTGGGCGTACGACTTCGAGAAGCTCAGCCAGCTGTTCACCGAGGCCGGCTTCGCCACGGTCAAGCCCTGGGACTTCGACCCGCGCATGGCCAACCCGAAGCGGCGGTGGGCGAGCGTCTACGTCGTTGCGACCAAGTAGCCGTCCTCCTGGCCCCGCTTGCTTCTTGCCACAGGAAGCCTTGCGGGGTGGGGTCCGCCCTGAGCCAATGGTCCGGTCCTGGAAGTCACCGCCGGGGGAAGTGGCGGTTGAAAACCAGGTCAAGGTACTCGAACGCCTGCGTCGTATTCCAACCTTGCTCGGCGCTGACGGCCTTCCTGGCCCTCGTCGCGGCGGTATGGAGGTTGGACAGTGCGGTTGCTTTCGTGGCCGCACTCGAGCATGCAGAGAACCGGCTCGCCTTCCCCATGGGGTCATTCATGTCTGCCAGTTGGATCTCGTCGAGCCACTCGAGGTAGCCGCAAAGGTAGAGAGAGGCGCTGAAAGACGTCTGCGCCTTCATGTACTGGGCGGCGCGCATCTCCAGGTAGAACGAGGAGATCGGCACCCGATTGGTGTACTTCCAGGCCTTGGCGAGCCGGGCCAACTTCTTTGCGGCGCCAGAGATGCCCACCTGCTGGTTGACCGTGTTGACGTAGCCCAGGTGCACTGTCGGGGCCGAGCTCATCCACCCACCCGCTGGTCCTGGGATGTCGTAGACAGGCGTTTCGTCTCGGGGAGAAGTACGGAACCCGGGAAGGATCTCCCACTGCTCTGCTCCGCCAGCGAACCTAACGACGACGGTGGGACGGCGGATCTCAACGATGGTCGCCGGGAAGCTGGCCTTCAAAGCGTCCTTCACCCACTGCAGCGCGGTGTCAGACACCGGCCGGCTGCCGGTCATGCTGACCAGCAGGTCGACATCGCAGTGGTTCCTGACGCCGGTTCCATGGCCGAACGAACCAGTCTCGCGGAAGAGCTGCACCCCGAATCGGGGGGATCCTTTCAGCGAGGTCTCGACACTCAGCCGGTGTCGAGCCTTGGCGTCTCGATCACTTTGAAGCGGCGTCAGTCGCTCCAGGAAGATGTCGTAGGCCTGGGAGACCGTAAGTGCCATCGCTACCTCTCCGTTGTCGTGGTCGCCTCATCGACGGCGTAGGTCTGCCCGCCGGTGTTGATGTGGTGTTGGGCCCTCTTGTACGCCCGCTGGTTCGGGGGCTCGGCGGTCTTGTTCTGTTCATCCCGCCGAGCCGTGAGCTCAGCCAGAGCTTGGCGGGCCTCTTCGATGGACGAGTAGGGCAAGTCGATCTCTCTGGCCTGGCGAGCTGCGGTCTGAATCTCCAAATAGGCGTTACCTGCCGCTGCCGCCTGGTTCATCCGATGCGAGGCATTGATGGTTGTGAGGATGACGCCACAGCCAGACGCGATGAGGGCGAGAATGCCAGCAGGGACTCTCCCGGCTGTGGAGACGAGCGCGGCGGCGCCGGAGATGGCAGCCAGCACGCTGGCTGGCAAGCCGAGCCAGAGGTTGACGTTGCGCCACTGCTTGGTCAGCTCGAACTGCATCTGGCCGCTGCACATCGCGCTCTCTTCGAGCCGCCTCAGCTCGACCTCGATCGCGCCACGCCGCGCAGCCTCCGCTGGACCATCAGGTTCTGTCATGCCGATAAAAGTACGGGTAGGGAGTGACAGGAGACGCCGCGTTTTCAGCTTTCGATGGCACCGCACGGCCTCTTGTCCAACTCCGGCATCGGGCGGCAGCCAAGGCCGGCCGGAAGGAGAGTGGTGGAGAAAATTGCAATTCTCTCCACCACTCTCCTTCTGTTCGACCTTGCTATTGGCGGAGTCGACCGTGCTGGCTCGTGGCCGACGTGGGTGTCGCTGGCAGCGGTGTGGTGCAGTTCTGCTGGCCAGTCGCCCATGCGCTGGTACGGCGGCGGGCGGCGTCAGCTGGCACGTTGGGGCTGGGGTTGCGGCTGGTGTGCTGGAGGCGGGTGATCAGGACGCGGGCTGGTTGGCGGGCTGTGGCCAGCTCGCGCTGGGCTGCGGCCTCCTTCAGGAGCTGGTGAGGTCGGTGGCCTCGGGCCTCTGCGTCGGCGAGGAGCGCGGCAAGAGCGGGCCAGCTGGGGTCGGTGAGGATCCGGTCGGCGTGGCCGGGGACGGCGGCGCGTACGTCGTGGGCGAGCGTGCGACGGGTCTCCTGCTTCGGTTGACGCTGTTCGAGTACGACGAGCGTGGGGGTGAGAGCCTGGTCGGCGGCTGCCTGTAGGCGGTGGAGGGCCTGGCGGGCGGCGTCGGCTTGGTGGGCGTGGCCCTTGGCCTCGTGCCAGCGGTTGGCGATGATCCCGGCCCACAGGAGGGCGGCGAGGAGTGCGGCGAGGGCGCTGCCGTCGGGGCCGGTGGCGGTGTGGACGATGTCGCGGGCCGCGTGGCGGATGGCGTGGGCAGCGCGGTCTTCCGCCCGGATCTGGGAACGCTGGACGCGTGCGAACGCCTTGGATGCGGCCTGGAGTTCGGTGCGGAGGTGGGTTGGCACCTTCTGGGCGGTGGCTTCGAGGAGTTCGCCGAGGGCGGTGATGTGCGCCTGGGCGTGGGTGTCGTCGGCGAGGTCGGTGCGGAAGCTGTCGAGGGCTTCGGTGGCCTGGTGCCAGGCGGTGGTCGGGCGGTTGCGGCGGGCGGTGGGGTGTTCCTCAGGTTGGCCGGCTTCGAGGCGGGCCTGGAGTTTGGGGAGGGTGAGGTCGGGGGCGATCTTCCCTCCGGGGTGGAAGATCTGTTCGCCGTCCTTGTTGAGGTCGCCGGGGCGACCTACGGCGTAGCCGAGGAGGTCTCCGGAGGGGCCGCGCCTGGCCTTGACCGCGATGCCGTCGGCTTCGAGGTAGGCGAGGAGCTCCTCGGCGGTGCGGGCGTGGGGGATGGCGGCGCGGATGCGGTCCTGGAGCCATTCGCGGCTGGTCTGCTCCCAGCCGAGGCGCTGGGCCTTGTGCATCTCGGCCTGGGTGGGCGCGCGGGTGCCGGTGCGGTCGCCCTTCTTCAGGCGGCGCAGGCCGTAGTCCTTCTCGATCTGGCGGCAGGCGTCGCCGACGCGGATGCCGCTGTCGTGGAGCTTGGGGCGGCGGCCGTCCTCGCGGACGGTGGTGGCGAGGATGTGGATGTGGTCGTCGGCGTGGCGTACGGCAATCCAGCGGCAGGCCAGGTCGTCCCCTTCGGGGGCGATGCCGGCTGCGGCGACGATGCGCTGGGCGATCTCGCCCCACTCGGCGTCGGAGAGGTAGCGGTCTTCGGGGGCTGCGCGGACGGGGCAGTGCCAGACGTGGTCGGTGATCTTCTTGCCGAACTCGCTGTTGCGGAGCCGGACGGGTTCGTCGAGGTAGCGGGCGAGCTGGGTGAGCGTGGCGTTCTCGTCTCGGCCGGGATCGGGCATGGCGAGCATGGCGAAGCCGGCCACGATGTGCGGATCGGTGTGCTCGTCGTGGCGGCCGGGGCCGTAGAGGTAGGCGAGCAGACCACGGGTGTTGGCGCCGGAGGGCTTGATGGCGGCGATCACGATGGTCAGACCTCCCTCGGGTCGGCGGGCTCGCGCAGGGCTGCGGCGATCACCGTGAGCAGGTCATGGAGTTCGTCGAGGCGCTGGCGTATGTCGGGCGGGGTGAGATCGCTGTTCAGGGCGCGGGCGATCTGGTTGATGTTGACGCCGATGCGGTTGCACTGGCGGAGGACCTGGGCACGGAAGACGTGGGTTCGACGGCGGTCCTCGGACAGGGGGAGGTTGGCGGTGAACCGACCATCGATGAAGGCCAGGACGATGTCGGCGGCGAGGCCGGATTCACCCTTGTAGTTGTGCTCGGCGGCGGCCTCGATCAGGCGGGCGCGCTCGGTGCGGGTGAAGCGCAGCGGGCCGACGCGGTCAGTGCGCTTGTTGCCGGTGAAGCGGCGGATCGTGGGCTGGACGCTCTGCACCGTCGGCTCGCCGGCGGCGGGCTGGGCGCTGCGTTCGGCACGGAGGATCTCGCGCTGGATGGCGTGGAGCTTGTCCTGGTCGGGGCCGCCCTCGGTCCCGAACCTCCGGTCCGGCGCCCCCTGGCGCTGGGCCGTCTCCGCCACCCCCGGGGCGGAGATCCCCGAAGGCCGGCCTTGAGTCGGACTCGGGGTACTACTGGCTCCGCCAGGGGCCGTCAGCCCAAACGCGCGCCGCCAACGGTCGGTCTGCCACGGCTGTTTCGAGACCGGCGAGGGCGTGGAGTCGGGGTCGTTCGGGTCAAGCGACACAGGGCGGTTCTCCGGTGTGGGGGTGGCTGGCAAATGCGGGGACAGGCGAGGCCGGCAGGCGGGCGCCAGCGGCGTTGGCACAAGTTGCGGCGCGCGGTCAGCGAGGAGATGACCGGAAGTCCGACGGTCCCCGGAATACGGCGGGTGGCTGGCCCGGTGCAGGGGACCGTGGAGTACGAATCGCGGTCTGGGGACCGGGACGGTGGTGAGGGGACGGAGGCTCTTCGATGATCGCCGGGGACCGTGGCCGTCAGGCAGCCACGCTCCCCGTCCGGCCTTACCGGCGTTGACCTGCGGTGAATATCGGTCAGCGTCCGGGCGCGGCTCCGGTGAGAGCCTGCTGCCTGCGGAGGTCCACAAGCGCCTTCTTCACCTTCCCCAGGCGCTCGTTGCTGATCGAGTGGCCCGCGCCCTCGATGGCCTCCCGCATCTGCTTCAGCGTCGGCTTGCCGTCCAGCTTCTCGACAATTGGGAGGAAGTCGTCCACGTCACCGGTTGTCGGTCGGCCAACCTTCCGGGAAGGGACGGCGGGCAGGGCGACTTTGCGGGGACCGGCATCCAGGTCCGACTCCGCCGCGGGCTCACCACCGTTGTCACCGGAATCCTCGGGCTCCTCACCCGTGGGTGCAGGCTGGCGGCCGAAGGCTTGCCCATCGTCGTACGGGTGCTGGGCAGCGATCGTCTCAGGGGAATGGCGGTCGCCCGGGGGACGTGGGGCTGCGGGTTCGGCGACGTGCTGGTGGATCTGCCGCATCAGGGCACCGAAGGCCATGAGGGCGGCGGCTGGGGGGATGGCGGCGATCACGTAGTCCAGGAGCGGGACCTGGGTGGTGCCGCGTGTGCCGTAGACGCCGGCCACGTTCAGGGCGATGGAACCGAGGGAGCCTGTGGCGGTCAGGGTGATCGCCCACCAGTCGGTCACGCGGCGCAGGCTGGCGCGGAGCATCAGGAGCTCACCGGAGACGATGAACGCGTCGAGGGTGGCGGGCCAGGCCCACTGGCGTTTGGGGGCGTCACCCAGGCCGTGGCGTCCGGCGACCTCGGCCAGGTGGGCGTAGGAGAGCCAGAAGCCTGCGGCGGTCAGAGCGACGATCACGAATCCGGCGGCGGCCAGGACGTACCGCTCGGCCCGGATGGTTTTGTGCGTGGGGGCGGGTGTGGTCAAGCGGGTGCACTCCAAGGGCTGAGGTGTGGCCACCACACTGGGTGGCTGTGGAGGGTGGGGACTCGTCCCACTCGTCCTGTCGCTGGTCAGGGCAGGTACGGGTGCTCGGCTGATGTCGAGTCGACTCGTTGCGCCCACCCGATACCGCGTCCGGGCGGTCGGTGAGACGAGTGGGGTACGAGTTGGTACGGGTGTCGATTCGCGCGTCCTGGGAGCCGCTTTACGGGCTGTTGCATGCCTTCGACGCCAGGTTTCACCAAGTCAGCAGGTTGGTGATGTCGAGTCGACACGTTGCGCCTTCCCCACCCGTCCCCGCGCTGACCTGCGCGGGGACGGGTGGGACGAGACGTGGAGGGTCAGGCGCCGGTGGCGGACGGCGCCTCTGCGGCGGGATTCTCCGGCGGGCAGTACCGGGTCCAGGCGTCCGTGAACTGCGCGGGGGTGAAGCCCTTGGCCTGGTTGCCGTCGGGAAAGCGGCGGTTGCCCGAGCCGATGCCGTAGTCGTCGAGCAGGATCTGCAGTCCGCGCGGCGTGAGCCCCTTGGGGCTGTGCTCGGACCACGGTGCCTCTGGGTCGGCGTTGAGGAGGTCCAGCAGGTGGGTGGTCCGCAGCGCGGGCGGATTGCCGACGCTGGCGAAGGCTTTCCGGATGTCGGTCAGGATGCGGATCTTCAGTCCGCCGTCCTGGTCCCGGCCGGACTCGTAGTCCGTCATGGCCTTGCACGCCGTACGGGCGATCATCGGCCAGCGTCCGCCCGCGAGGTCGGCGATGCTGATCAGCGGCTCCCAGGTGTCGGCGGCGCGGTCGTCGACCGGGAGCTTGGGCTCCAGCGCGATGGCCTCGTCGCGGACGCTGGCCAGCCAGGCCGCCAGCCGCTCGCGCAGTGCCCTGACCGCCAGGTCGTCGCGGCCGTAGCGCCAGGAGGCGACCTTCTCGCTGCGGGCGCGGCGGCGCATGCGGATGACCACGGACCGGTCCATGATCGTGTCGGGCAGGTCGCCGATGCCGGCCAGGGCGGCCATGGCGAAGGTGGAGAACTTCTGCACGTCGTGGTTCGGGCCCGAGACGCGCAGGGTGGGGCGATTGCGCTGGTGGCCCGCGTTGAGCAGGCCGCGCATCTCCTCGTTCTTCTCCGCGACCTTCGCCGACCCGAAGATCGTGTCGACCTCGTCCACCAGCAGGGTGGGCGGGTTGCCCTCGCTGATCGAGCGGAAGATCGCCGCTGCCGAGGCGTTGACCGTGATCAGCGGATCATGGACCGCCTCGATCAGGACCTCCAGCAGCCGCGACTTTCCGCACCGCCTCGCCGGTCCGACGACCGCGAGGCGCGGGGCGTGCTGCCACACCGTCTGGAGGTGGGTGGCCGCCGCCCACAGCGTGGCGGCGGCCAGGGCCTCCTCGCTGGGCATCACTACGTACCGCCGGATCGTGGCGCGCAGCTCGTCCAGGATCGCCTCCCCCTCCGACGCGGGGATCGACGGCACGGCCGGGGGCACGTCCGCTTCAGCGGGGCCTTCGACGGCCGTGTCGAGGCCCCCGGCCGGCACGTCGTGCAAGTGGGCCCCGGGCTGGCCGGGGACCGCGACCGCAGGCCAGGTCGCCTTGGCAGGTGCGGCAGGGGGCGTGGATGTCATAGGTTCCAAGGGGCAGCTCCTTCTCGTGTGGCCGCGTGCGTGCTGGCCACTCGGGTTGACCGTGTGAATGCGGGTGGGGATGTTGCCGGGGCCTCCGACGTTGGCGCGTCGGGGGCTCACTTGTTTCCCGTGAGCCCTTGGAGGAGCCGGGCGACGACGAACAGTACGTCCGACCCCTGGCACAGTCCAGCGTTTCTGTGTCAGCTCCGCGCAGAATGGTCTGCTATCTTCTGTCGCCCTCAAGCGGCCAGTCCCAGCAGGTTCACCAGGTCTGCGGTCACCACGCGGTACGCCTTGCCCAGCCGCAGGACCTTGCACGGGTACTCGCCTCGCTTGGCCAGCTCGTAGCCCTTGCTCCGCCCGAGTCCCAGCGCACGGTTGCTGGTGTCCAGGTCAATGGCTGCCGGTAGGGCCAATATCTCCTCGCGACCCATCCCCTTCGACCCGGTTTCAGTCGGGTTCTCGCGCACGCAGCGCTCCTCTCGTCACAGCCGTCGGCGAACGCGGTCCTCACGTCCGGCTCCGGGCCTACGAGAAACAAGTCTGTTCGAGATAATGTGTCTCCATGACACAACGCGGATTCGATGATGAAGACGAGGACGACTTCCCAGAGTGGGTGAACCAAGTCACGGCAACCGTGGCCAAGGAGGTGCGACGGCGCAGGAAGGAATTGGGCATGAGCGCCCAAGAGCTGGCCGATGCCTGTGAGGAGATCGGCCACCGGAT
Source organism: Streptomyces sp. NPDC043896 (assembly GCF_056435605.1). Lineage (NCBI taxonomy): Bacteria > Bacillati > Actinomycetota > Actinomycetes > Kitasatosporales > Streptomycetaceae > Streptomyces > Streptomyces sp. NPDC043896. The sequence goes on along the minus strand of NZ_JBWKEE010000020.1, from coordinate 62,082 downwards.
CCCGCGCAACGTGATCGCCAACATGGAGTCAGGCCGCCGGGCCAGCCTCCCCTTGGTCGACGTCATGGTGCTGGCCGAGGCACTCCACACGAACCCGATCTGCCTGATCTACCCCGTCGGCTACGTCGAAAGGGTTCAGAAACTCCCCCTGCGGGACAGCGAGCAGACCTGGGGCGCCATGCAGTGGTTCACCGGCGCCGAACCCGGTGAGCCGCTCGCTCTCGACCGCATGCTGCGCCTGTTCCATCAGCACGAGAGCGAGCAGCAGGCCCTCAATGCCGCCGAATCCAGCGAGCAACACGAAGCCTGGAAGGCCAAATCCGCCAGCAACCCCACTCAACGCGAAGAGGCCCTCAGCGCCCAAGCCTTCTACGCAGAAAGAGCAGCGCTCGCCAAACAACGGCTGCGCAGCGTACGCGCCTCCATCCGTGAGGAGGGCGGCACACCCCCGCATCTGATGCGAACCCGGTTCATGAGCCCGTTCGACGACGGCTACGAAGAGGAAGACATTTGAAGGGTTCTACCTACCGCCGCTGCTCCTGCCGCGACCCCAAGTCCGGCAAGGAACTCGGCGCTTCCTGCCCCAAGCGCAACAGCAGGAACCACTGCACCTACTCCATACGCCAGGAGCTGCCACCCCGCGAGGACGGCAGCAGGCGGTCGTTCGCCCGTGGCGGGTACACCAACGTCAAGGCGGCACAGGCCGACCTCGACCATGTGCGCGCTCTCCTCGGGCTCGCCAAGGCCGACGACCCCGAAGGCGTCCAACTCGTCGCCGAGATGCTGGCGGAGGTCAGCGGCGAGAAGCTGCCCTTGCCGGACGTGGAGGAGACCCGGCGGCGCCTCAAGGCCGGCCAGGACCTCGTCGGGAGCCTGACCGTGGCCGAGTGGCTGGACCGGTGGCTGGCGGGCAAGCGAATCCGGAAGTCGGGCATCAGCCGGTACGAGACCGATATCCGCGTGCATCTCAAGCCGCACATCGGGCACCGGCGCCTTGACCGGCTGCGGGTCAGCCACCTGAGCGAGATGTTCACGGCCATCGCCGATGGCAACGCCGACGTCCTGGAGCAGAACGCCCAGCGGCGGGCTGCCGTGGACGAGTTGGCGACCATCCCATGGAAGGGGGCCGAGAACCGTGCTCGCCGGAAGGCGCTGAAGGCGGCGATCGACGCGATGCCGGCCTTCCGCCGGGTGACAGGTCCCTCGACGCGCCAGCACGTTAAGGCGACGCTCCGCGCGTCCCTGAACGACGCGATCGGGCAGCAGATCATCACGTTCAACCCGGCGGCCCACGTCGAGATCGATCCGGTGCGCAAGCCGAAGGCGCTGGTGTGGACGGGCGAGCGGGTTGCCAAGTGGGAGCAGACCGGCGAGAAGCCCTCCCCCGTGATGGTCTGGACGCCGGAACAGACAGGCGCCTTCCTCGACTTCGTCGCCGACGACCGCCTGTACGCGATGTGGCATCTGATCGCGTTCCGCGGTCTGCGCCGCGGTGAGGCATGCGGGCAGCCCTGGTCGGAGACCAACCTCGAACGGCACTCCCTCACCGTGACGGGCCAGCTCGTCCAGGACGGCTGGGAGGTCGAGGCGTCCGAGCCGAAGACGGACAGCGGCTTCCGCGTCGTCGCACTCGACGACGACACAGTCGGCGTCCTGGAGCGGCACCGCAAGCAGCAGGAGGCCGGCCGTGCGGAGTGGGGGTCGGCCTGGGTGAACACCGGGCTCGTGTTCACCCAAGAGGACGGTTCCTGGCTCCACCCGGGCAAGGTGACCGATCTCTTCGAGCGGCTCGTGGCGGCCTCCGGGCTGCCACCGATCCGGCTGCACGACCTCCGGCACGGCGCGGCCACTCTCATGCTGGCCGCCGATATCGACATCAAGATCGTGTCGGACACGCTCGGGCACAGCGACACCCGGATCACGCGCGACATCTACCAGAGCGTGCTCCCCCACGTCGGCAAGAGCGCCGCCGAGGCCACCGCCAAGCTGGTCCCCCTCCAGCGCAAGGCCGAGCAGGAAGAGCAGGTCCGCAAGGCCGCCAAGGAGGCCAAGCGCGCCGCGAAGGCGAAGGCCAAGGGGAAGAAGAAGGCCAAGGCCAAGAAGGCGGCCAAGAAGGGCTGACGGCCCCTCCGCTCACGCATCGCTCACGCAGGCAAAGTCACGGCACCGCGGCCGTGTGACCCGTCATGCCCCGAGCAACAGAAAAGGCCAGGTCAGACGATATCTGACCTGGCCTTTCTCTGAGCCGCCTTCGGGATTCGAACCCGAGACCTACGCATTACGAGTGCGTTGCTCTGGCCAACTGAGCTAAGGCGGCACCGCTGGGAAGACAAGAATTTCCCTGGAGGGAGGCTCTCATCAGCAGCGGCGCCAAGTCTACAGGGTTAATCGGGGTGCCCCGAACCGGGGAGCGGGCGGGGGGTCAGCAGCGCTTGCCGTCCGGCGGGGGCTCGCCCTGGAGGAGGTAGCGGTTGATGGCGGTGTCGACGCATGTGCTGCCCCGGCCGTACGCCGTGTGGCCGTCGCCGTCGTACGTGAGGAGCGTGCCCGAGTCGAGCTGGCCCGCCAGGGCCTGGGCCCACTTGTACGGGGTCGCCGGGTCGCGGGTGGTGCCGACCACCACGATCGGGGCCGCGCCCGACGCCTTCAGGGGCTTCGCCGCGCCCGTGGCCTTCACCGGCCAGTACGCGCAGTTCAGCGAGGCCCAGGCCAGCCCCTTGCCGAAGACCGGGGAGGCCTTCTCGAAGGAGGGCACGGCGGCGTCCACCGCCTCGGGGCCGCTGAAGGCCGGGGGCTGGTCGAGGCAGTTCACGGCGGCGTTGGCGTACATGAGGTTCGCGTACGAGCCGTCCGCCTCTCGCTCGTAGTAGCTGTCGGCGAGCGCCAGCAGGCCAGCGCCGTCGCCGTCCATCGCCTCGGTGAGGGCCTCGCGCAGCTGCGGCCAGGCGCTCTCGTCGTACAGTGCCGCGATCACGCCCGTCGTCGCGAGGGCCTCGCCGAGCGGGCGGGCCGGGTCACCGGAGGGGACCGGCTGGGCGTCGACCTTGCGGAAGAACTCCTTCAGGCGCTGGGCCACCGCGTCCGGGCCGCCCTGGCCCAGCGGGCAGTCGGACTGCTTCGCGCAGTCCTTGGCGAAGGAGCGGAACGCGGTCTCGAAGCCCGCCGTCTGGTCGCGGTTCAGGTCGACGGCCGCCCGGGAGGGGTCCATGGCGCCGTCCAGGACCAGCCGGCCCACGCGGCCCGGGAAGAGGTCCGCGTACGTGGCGCCGAGCAAGGTGCCGTACGAGGCCCCGACGTAGTTCAGCTTGTCGTCGCCGAGGACCGAGCGGAGCAGGTCCATGTCCCGGGCGGCTTCCACCGTGGAGACGTGCGGGAGGACCCGGCTGGAGCGCGTCTCGCAGGCCGCCGCGAACTCCTTGAACGCGGCCACCAGCTTCGCGCGTTCCGCCTGGTCGTCCGGGGTCTGGTCCACCTGCGTGAAGCGGTCCATCGCCGGCCCGGTCAGACATTCGACGGGGCTGCTGCGGGCCACGCCGCGCGGGTCGAAGGAGACCATGTCGTACTGGGCGCGCACGGCGGCCGGGTAACCGATGCCCGCGTACGCCTGGAGGTAGCCGATGCCGGAACCGCCCGGGCCGCCGGGATTGACCACCAGGGAGCCCAGCCGCTTGCCGGGGCCGGTGGCCTGTCGGCGGGATACCGCCAGCTCGACGTCCTGGCCGGAGCCGGGGTCCGCGTAGTCCAGCGGCGCCTTCATGGTGGAGCACTGGAAGCCGGGGACGCCGCAGTCGCGCCAGCTCAGCTTCTGGTCGTAGTACGGGCGCAGCGCGTCCGGGACGGCGGTGGGCTCCGCGGAGGCGGCCACCTCCGGCCCCCCGGAAGTGCACCCGGAGATCATCAGCCCGGCGGCTGCGATCACGGTCCCGGTGGTACGCAGCAGGCGCCTCGTGTCCATGCGGCGAGCCTACGTGCTGCCCCCGGCCCGCGTCCGGCGCGCGGGATCCGGGCGGGATCCCGGTGGCCGCCCGCCGACCGGGCCCCTGCCGGTGCGCGCAGGGGCGCCCGGCACGCACGGGGCCCTGCGGCTCCGCGCCCGGGACCGCTCGTACGGGTGAACCGGTCGCGGAACCGGCCGGGCCGGTCAGCCCGCGCGCAGTGCCATCGTCATGGCCTCCACCGCGAGCAGCGGAGCGACGTTGCGGTCGAGGGCCGTCCGGCAGGCGATGACCGCCTCGATGCGCCGCAGCGTGCGCTCGGGGCCCGAGGCGCGGGCGACGCGGTCGAGGTCCGGCCGTATGTCCTCGTTGGCGATGGCCACCGTCGAGCCGAGCTGGAGGGCCAGCACGTCCCGGTAGAAGCCGGTGAGGTCGGTGAGGGCGAGGTCGAGGCTGTCGCGCTGGGTCCTGGTGCGGCGGCGCTTCTGGCGGTCTTCGAGCTCCTTCATCGCCCCGGCGGTGCCCCTGGGCAGACGGCTGCCGGCGCCGGCGCCGAGCGCGGCCCTCAGCTCCTCGGTCTCCTTGGCGTCGACCTCCTCCGCGACCTGCTTGGCGTCCTCCGCGGCGGCGTCGACCAGCTCCTGGGCGGCCTTGAGGCAGCCGCCCACGTCGTCCACCCGCAGCGGGAGTCTGAGCACGGCGGTCCGGCGGGACCGCGCGGCCTCGTCGGTGGCGAGCCGGCGGGCCCGGTCGATGTGCCCCTGCGTGGCGCGGGCCGCGGCCGCGGCGGCTGCCGGGTCCACCCCGTCCCGCCGCACCAGTACGTCGGCCACCGCCGCCACGGACGGGGTCGTCAGGGTCAGGTGCCGGCAGCGGGAGCGGATGGTGGGCAGCACGTCCTCCAGGGAGGGCGCGCACAGCAGCCACACCGTCCGTGGAGCGGGCTCCTCCACCGCCTTGAGCAGGACGTTCCCCGCACCCTCGGTGAGCCGGTCGGCGTCCTCCAGGACGATGACCTGCCAGCGGCCCACGGCCGGTGACAGCTGGGCCCGGCGGACCAGGTCGCGGGTCTCCTTCACACCGATGGACAGCAGGTCGGTACGGACGATCTCCACGTCGGCATGGGTCCCGGCCATGGTGGTGTGGCAGCCGTCGCAGAATCCGCAGCCCGGTTCACCGCCGAGGGCGCGGTCCGGGCTGACGCACTGGAGGGCCGCCGCGAAGGCACGGGCCGCGGTGGCCCGGCCGGAGCCGGGCGGCCCGGTGAACAGCCAGGCGTGGGTCATCTTGGACGCGGGGGGCGGCGGGGTCCCCCGCTCGGCGGCCGTGACGACGGTGTCGGCGTCGCGGGCGGCGGCGGCCAGCTGCGCCTGTACGCGCTCCTGTCCCACCAGGTCTTCCCACACGGGCATGCCGCCCACCGCCTTTCACTCTCCGTGGATACTGCCTGCTCACATTGTGGCGCCCGCCACTGACAATCACCGCCCGCGGTCACGGTCCGTGACCCGCGCGCTCCGTCAGCGCCGGCGTCGCGGCCTGCCCTGGCCGTCGTGGCCGTCCCGGCCGTCCTGGCCGTCGTGGTCTTCCTCGGCGTCCGGGCGTGGTCCGAGCAGCTCGTCCGCCAGGGTCGGCAGATCGTCCATCGGGGTCGCCTCGGCCCAGTCGGACGGATCCCGGCGCTGCCTGCCGTCCTCCCCGACGACCGGCAGCTCGCGGGTCACGTCGTTCCCGGAGTCCCGGAAGATGCCCGGCGGAACCCGGTCGGCCGGGGCCTCGTGCGAGTGGGGGGCCGTCGGCCGCTCCGCCGGACGGGTCCGCGGTGCCGTGTCCCGGGCGGGGCCGTCGGGCCGTACGGGGGGCAGGACGGCCGTCTCGTCCACGGGACGCGGGGCGCGCGGGTCGATCTTGGGCACCGGGACCGTCTGGGTGACGTCGTCGGGCTGTACGACCCGCCGGACCACGGGGGTCTCGACGGTGACGGCCTCGTCCGGCAGCGGTTCCTTGCGCATGACGACCTTGGGTGCCGGCGCCTCGGGGGCGGGCACGGCCGCCGCGGCGGCCTCGGCGGCAGCGGCCCGGGCTGCCGCTGCGGCGGCCGAAGCCTCCGCCAGCCGGCGCGCCTCCTCCGCCCTGAGCAGGGCCTCCTCCGCGCGCCGCTGCTTCTCCAGCCGCCGCTCCTCGGCCTCGGCACGCAGCCGGGCCTCTTCCGCCTTCTGGAGCCGGAGCCGCTCCTCCTCGGCGGCGCGGGCCTTCTCCTCGGCCTGTGCGCGCAGCCGCTCGGCCTCGGCCCGGGCCCGGGCCTCCTCCTCGGCCTTCAGCCGCTCCTCCTCGGCACGCCGGGCCGCCTCGGCCTCGGCACGCAGCCGCGCCTCCTCGGCCTCCCGGGCCAGGCGGGCTTCCTCCTCGGCCTTCAGCCGGGCTTCCTCCGCCTTGCGGGCGGCCTCTTCCTCGGCCTTGCGCCGGGCCTCCTCCTCGGCGAGCCGCCGGGCCTCGATCTGCGCGGCCACCTCGGCCTCGGAGAGCGGGAGCATCCGGTCCAGGCGGTGCCGTACGACGGTGGTCACGGAGCCGGGGTCCTGGCCCGCGTCGACCACGAGGTAGCGGCCGGGGTCGGCCGCGGCGAGCGTCAGGAAGCCGGCCCGCACCCGCTGGTGGAACTCGGTCGGCTCCGACTCCAGCCGGTCCGGCGCCTCCGTGAACCGCTCCCGGGCGGTCTCCGGGGACACGTCGAGCAGCACGGTCAGGTTCGGCACGAGACCGTCGGTGGCCCAGCGGGAGATCCGGGCGATCTCGGTCGGGGACAGGTCGCGCCCGGCGCCCTGGTAGGCCACCGAGGAGTCGATGTAGCGGTCGGAGATGACCACCGCACCGCGCTCCAGCGCCGGCCGGACCACCGAGTCCACGTGCTCCGCGCGGTCGGCGGCGTACAGCAGGGCCTCGGCGCGGTTGGACAGCCCGGCGGAGGAGATGTCGAGCAGGATCGAGCGGAGCCGCTTGCCGACCGGGGTGGCACCCGGCTCCCGGGTGACGACGACTTCGTGGCCCTTGCCCCGTATCCAGTCGGCGAGCGCCTGCACCTGGGTGGACTTGCCGGCTCCGTCGCCGCCCTCCAGGGCGATGAAGAACCCGGTCGTGGACGGGGCCTGTGCGGGCTCCCCGCCGCGCAGCGCCTCGCGCAGGTCGCGGCGCAGCGGTACGCCGCCCCGGTCGTCGGCCTTGGCGAGGACCACCACCGCGACGGGCAGCAGCAGCGCGCCGACCAGCATCAGCGCGTAGGCGGCGCCGGCGTGCGACAGGACGACCTGGCCGCCGCCCACCCGGTGCGGGCCGATCGCGGCGGCCAGCAGCGGGGCGGTGACGGCTCCGAGGGCCACGGCCACCCGGACCACGGCCTGGAGGTGCTCGGTGACCCGGGCCCGGCGGAACTCCTCGGTCTCCTGGTCGAGCAGGGTGTGTCCGGTGTTGGCCGCGACGCCCGCGGCGGTGCCGGCGAGCAGCGACAGGAACAGCACGGTCGCCGTGTCCGGGACCAGCCCGGCCAGCAGCAGCGCCAGCCCGGCCGTCCCGATGGCGAGGGCCAGCAGCCGGCGCCGGGACAGCGCGGGCAGCACCTTGCCGGCCTGGGTGGCTCGGATCCCGAGGGCGGTGCCGCCGACGAGGGCGAGCACCAGCAGGGCGTACGAGGACGGGCCGCCGTCCAGGTCGAAGGCGTGCAGCACGGAGACGGACGCGGCGCAGGCGATAGCCGCGGCGACGGCGGCGCAGGCCACCACGAGCAGCCGGATCGCGCCCGTACGGCCCTTCTCGGCCCGGTCGCCCGCCCTGGGCGCCCGCAGCCCCTCCAGCGGGGAACGCGGCCTCGGGGTCTTGACGGCCGGCAGCGCGAGCGGCACCAGCAGCGAGACGGACGCGGCGAACAGGCCGGCGGCGACGTACGAGCCCAGCGCCGCCTGGTTCGCGGCGAACCAGTCCACGCCGAGGCCCAGCGCCCGCCCGATCAGGGTCGCGGCGAGCAGCGCGGCGGCCGCGACGGGCATCGCCGCGAAGGCCGTGCGCAGCGTGAGCCGTCGCAGGGCGTCGAGGTGGTCGGGGAGCGGCCGTACGGTCGCCCCCTCCGGCGGCGGGGCCGGCAGCAGCGCGGGCGCGGCGCTCTCCTTGGCCAGCGTCCACACCCGCTCGGCGGCACCGGACACGAAGACGGTGGCCAGCAGGGCGGTCGTGGCGTGCGCGGGGATCCAGTCGAGCCACAGCGGGGCGACGACGAACAGCCCGATCCGCAGCCCGTCGGCACCGACCATCGTCCAGCGGCGGTCCAGCTTGCCTCCGGGGGCGGTGAGCTGGGCCAGCGGGCCGAGGAGCACCGCCCCGAACAGGACGGTGGCGAGGACGCGCACCGCGAAGACGGCGGCCACGGCGAAGGCCGCGCCCCGGTAGCCGCCGCCGAAGAGGCCCTCCGCGCCGGCCGTGACGGCCGCCTGGAGGGTCAGCAGCACCAGGACCAGCAGGGCCAGGGCGTCGCCGATGCCGCTCACCAGCTGGGCGCTCCACAGCCGGCGCAGCCCCGGAGTGCGCAGCAGGGCGCGCACCGCTCGCTCGCGGGAGTCCGCGGCTAGGGCTTCGTCGTAGGAGGGGTTCTCGGAGGCGGTCACGACCGTCGGCTGCTCGGCTCGCGTCATCCGCCCAGCCTATCCGCTGTGGTTGGCCGTTGCGGGGGCCTGTGGACGACGCCGGGTGTGACCCGCCACCCACCTTCCGCGGCCGCGTCCCGGCCGCCCGCTCCGCTGCCGCTTCCGCTTCCGGGATCGGAATCCAGGGGCCCTGCGCGGAGCCGGGATCCCCTGCCGTCCCCCGGACTCCGTCCGGAGCCAGGGGGAGGGTGGGGGGACGGCCCGCGCAGCGGCACACCGCCCGCCCCCGCGCGGGGACCGGCGGTTACTCGTCCGCCGGGGCGGCCGCCGCCTTCTTCGCGGCCGCCGTCGTCTTCTTCGCCGCGGTCGTCTTCTTCGCCGCCGTCGTCTTCTTGGCGGCCGTCTTCTTCGCCGCCGCGGTCTTCGCCGCCGCGGTCTTCGTCGCCGTCGCCTTCTTGGCCGGCGCCTTCTTGACCGCCTTCTTCGCGGTCTTCTTCGCCGGGCCCTTGGCCCGCTTCTCCGCGAGCAGCTCGTAGCCCCGCTCCGGCGTGATCGTCTCGACGTCGTCGTCCCGCCGCAGCGTCGCGTTCGTCTCGCCGTCCGTCACGTACGGGCCGAAGCGGCCGTCCTTGACCACCACGGGCTTCTCGCTGACCGGGTCCGTGCCCAGCTCCTTGAGCGGCGGCTTGGCCGCGGCGCGGCCCCGCTGCTTCGGCTGCGCGTAGATCGCCAGGGCCTCGTCCAGGGTGATCGAGAACAGCTGGTCCTCGGTCTCCAGGGAGCGCGAGTCCGTGCCCTTCTTCAGGTACGGGCCGTAGCGGCCGTTCTGGGCCGTGATCTCCACGCCCTCCGCGTCGGCGCCCACCACGCGCGGCAGCGACATCAGCCGGAGGGCGTCGTCGAGGGTGACCGTGTCCAGGGACATCGACTTGAAGAGGGAGGCCGTGCGCGGCTTGACCGCGTTCTTGCCCGTCTTCGGCGTGCCCTCGGGGAGGATCTCCGTCACGTACGGCCCGTAGCGGCCGTCCTTGGCGACGATCTGGTTGCCGCTCACCGGGTCGGCGCCCAGCTGGAACTCGCCGCTCGGCTTCGCGAAGAGCTCCTGCGCGTACTCGACCGTCAGCTCGTCCGGAGCCAGGTCGTCCGGTACGTCGGCCCGCTGGTGGCCCTCGGCGTCCTTCTCGCCCCGCTCCACGTACGGCCCGTACCGGCCGACGCGCAGCACGATGCCGTCGCCGACCGGGAAGGAGGAGATCTCCCGGGCGTCGATCGCGCCGAGATCCGTGACCAGCTCCTTCAGGCCGCCGAGGTGGTCTCCGTCGGCCGGTACGACCTCCGAGGCGTCCTCCGAGCCGAAGTAGAAGCGCTTGAGCCACGGCACGGACTGGGCCTCGCCCCGCGCGATGCGGTCGAGGTCGTCCTCCATCTTGGCGGTGAAGTCGTAGTCGACGAGGCGCCCGAAGTGCGTCTCCAGGAGGTTGACCACGGCGAACGACAGGAAGGACGGCACGAGGGCCGTGCCCTTCTTGAAGACGTAGCCGCGGTCGAGGATCGTGCCGATGATCGACGCGTACGTCGACGGGCGGCCGATCTCCCGCTCCTCCAGCTCCTTGACCAGCGAGGCCTCGGTGTAGCGGGCCGGCGGCTTGGTCGAGTGGCCGTCGGCGGTGATCTCCTCGGCCGTCAGCGCGTCGCCCTCCGCGACCTGCGGCAGCCGCCGCTCGCGGTCGTCGAGCTCGGCGTTGGGGTCGTCCGCGCCCTCGACGTACGCCTTCATGAAGCCGTGGAAGGTGATCGTCTTGCCGGAGGCGCTGAACTCGGCGTCCCGCCCGTCGCTCGCGCGGCCGCCGATCTTCACGGTCACCGAGTTGCCGGTCGCGTCCTTCATCTGGGAGGCGACGGTCCGCTTCCAGATGAGCTCGTACAGGCGGAACTGGTCGCCGGTCAGACCCGTCTCGGCGGGAGTGCGGAAACGATCACCCGAAGGCCGGATCGCCTCGTGCGCCTCCTGCGCGTTCTTGACCTTGCCCGCGTAGACGCGCGGCTTCTCCGGCAGGTAGTCGGCCCCGTAGAGCTGCGTGACCTGCGCCCGCGCCGCCGCCACCGCGGTGTCGGAGAGCGTGGTGGAGTCCGTACGCATGTAGGTGATGAAGCCGTTCTCGTACAGCTTCTGCGCCACCTGCATCGTCGCCTTCGCGCCGAAGCCCAGCTTGCGCGAGGCCTCCTGCTGGAGCGTCGTCGTACGGAACGGGGCGTACGGGGAGCGGCGGTACGGCTTGGACTCGACCGAGCGGACGGTGAACGAGGTCTCCGCCAGCGCGGCGGCCAGGGCCCGCGCGTTCGCCTCGTCGAGGTGCAGCACCTCGCTCTTGAGCTGCCCGTTCGCGCCGAAGTCGCGGCCCTGGGCGACGCGCTTGCCGTCGACCGTGTTCAGGCGGGCGACCAGCGACGACGGGTCGGAGGCGTCACCGGCGCGGCCGGTGCCGAAGGTGCCGGTGAGGTCCCAGTACTCGGCGGAGCGGAAGGCGATGCGCTCGCGCTCGCGCTCGACGACGAGACGGGTGGCGACGGACTGGACGCGGCCGGCCGACAGCCGCGGCATGACCTTCTTCCACAGGACCGGCGAGACCTCGTAGCCGTAGAGGCGGTCGAGGATGCGGCGGGTCTCCTGGGCGTCGACCATCCGCTGGTTCAGCTCGCGCGGGTTGGCGACGGCGTCGCGGATCGCGTCCTTGGTGATCTCGTGGAAGACCATCCGGTGGACGGGGACCTTGGGCTTGAGGACTTCCTGGAGGTGCCACGCGATGGCTTCGCCCTCGCGGTCCTCATCGGTGGCGAGGAAGAGTTCGTCGGACTCGGCAAGCAGGTCCTTGAGCTTCCTGACCTGCGCCTTCTTGTCCGCGTTGACGACGTAGATCGGCTGGAAGTCGTGCTCGACGTCCACTCCGAGGCGGCGGACCTCGCCCGTGTACTTGTCGGGGACCTCGGCCGCCCCGTTCGGGAGGTCGCGGATGTGCCCGACGCTCGCCTCGACGACGTATCCGGGGCCGAGGTAGCCCTTGATCGTCTTCGCCTTGGCAGGGGACTCGACGATGACGAGTCGGCGGCCGCCCTTTGCGGTCTCGCTAGTCGGGGACAACTTGGCTCTTCTCTCCGGTCGGCACGGTCGGCACTCGGTCGCGGTACGGCGACGCTGCGGAGTGTGACGGTACAACCCGCCCCCGTGTCAAACGGCACAAGCCCGCAACGGCCACTCGAACGGTAACCCGACAAGTGCCATTTCTGCCGCCCGGATGCCGCGCCGGGACCCTCCCGGTCACCGGGCAGAGTGGCCCGGGGGCCGTCTGGCCCCGCACCCGCACCCGCCGCGACGTCGGGTTTCGGCCCCGGTGGAGATCGTCGCCGGTGTCCGCTTCAGAACCGCTGGAGGCACCAGACGCCGAGGGCCAGCGAACCCGCGCCGGCCAGTACGGCCAGCGGTACGGCCACGACGGGGCGCACGCCTTCGGCCACCGGCTCGCGGTGCCGGGCGCGCGCCCCCGTCCAGACCAGCAGAGCGGTCCCGAACAGCAGGAACACGGCTGCCGCGAAGATCGCCGGACCGCGTTCCATGCCGTTCCCCTTTTCCCCCGGACCGCCCGGGGATCCCCCCGGATCCCCCGCTGCCAGGGAGCCTGCCACCCGAGGGGGTACGGCGGGCGAACCCCGGGTTACATCACGGCGTCGGCGGCCCGGAGCCGTCGGCACGGACGGCGCCGGGCATCCGGCAGGGGCGGGCCGCACGAGCGGTCGCCGGGCGGCCGGCGGGCGCCCGCCCAGCGGCGGAATGATCCCTTCCGATCACTGGTCCGGGCCCTCCGCCGGCTGGCGGAACGATCCCCTCCGGCTACTGGGCCGGACCCGGCACCGGCTCCAGGAACCCCTGCTCGACCAGCATCCGGATCGCCTCCGGAGTCCGGTCCCGCAGGACGACCGGATCCTCCTCCATCAGCTGCGCGATCGCGTCCAGGATCCGGCCCGCGGTGAGTGAGCCGTCGCACACACCGGCGAAGCCGGCTCCGACCGTGTCCACCTTCGTGGCGCGCCGCATCCCGCGGTTCTGCCGGAGCACCACGTGCTCCGGGTCCTCCGCGCCCGGCGCGCCGACCTGCTCCTGGACGACCTCCGCGGTCAGCTGGAAGTACCCCGCCAGCAGGGCCGCGTCGTCGTGGTCGCGCAGGTAGTCCTGCCGGGCGAAGTGCGCGAGGACGGCCTCGCCGAGCGGCTGCTCCACCGAGTGCGGCCACTCCTCGACCACGATGGAGGGCTCGGCCGCGTCCGTGCGGCGCAGCGTGATCCAGCCGAACCCGACGGCCTTCGTCTTGCGGGCCTCGAACTCGTCCAGCCAGTCCTCGTAGCGGGCCGCGTACTCCGCCGGGTCGGTGCGGTGGTCTCCCGCGTCGCGCAGCCACAGCTCCGCGTACTGCGTCACGTCCTGCACGTCACGCTGCACGATCCACGCGTCGCAGCCGCGCGGCACCCAGGAGCGGACCCGGTCGCGCCAGTCCTCCCCCTCCACGTGCTGCCAGTTGCCGAGGAACTGCGCGTACCCGCCCGGGTTGAGGTGGGCCCCCGCCTCCTGGACCAGGGTGCGGCACAGGTCGTCGCCACCCATGCCGCCGTCGCGGTACGTGAGCCGCGCACCGGGCGAGATGACGAAGGGCGGGTTCGACACGATCAGGTCGTACGTGGCGTCGCCGACGGGCTCGAACAGTGACCCGGCGACCAGTTCGGCCTCCGGCTGCCCGGAGAGCGCCAGCGTCAAACGGGTGAATTCCAGGGCGCGCGGGTTGACGTCGGTCGCCGTGACCCGGGTGGCGTGCCGGGCGGCGTGCAGCGCCTGGATCCCGGATCCGGTGCCCAGGTCGAGGGCCGAACCGACGGGCAGGGGCACGGTGATCCCGGCGAGGGTGGTGGAGGCGCCGCCGACGCCGAGCACGACGCCCTCCTCACGGCTGCCGATCCCCCCGGCGCCCCCGACGGCGCAGCCGAGGTCCGAGACGATGAACCAGTCCTCGCCGTCGGGTCCGCCGTACGGGCGCACGTCGACGGTGGCGTGCACCTCGTCGCCCTCCCAGCGCAGCCAGCCGTCGGCGATGGCGGCGTCCACGGGCAGCGCGGCGGCGACGTGCACGTAGGGCTCCGGCTGCTGGAGCAGGAACAGCCGGATCAGGCTCGCGAGGCCACCGTCGGCCGCGCCGCGGGTGGCGCGCAGGGCGGGGACCGTCTCGCTGCGGGCCAGCGCGGCGTACGCGGGGGCACCGAGCAGGTCGAGCAGGCCGTCGGCGGTGAAGCCCGCGTCGAGGAAGGCCTCGCGGAGCTCGGCGGCGTGGTCGGGCTTGGGAAGACTGGTGGTACTCACCCGACCATTGTGGCCGGTGGAGCCGGGGATCCGTACGAGCCCCGGCGCGCGACGGGCGGCCGGATCCGATCGGGATCCCGGCCGCCCGGACCGCGCGGACTCCGGGGTCAGCTCTGCTCGGGTGTCGCGACCTGGCAGCCCTTCTGGCTGTAGATCACCTTGAGGCCGGTCGAGTTGAGCTTCTCCTTGGCCGCCGTCTCGTTGGCCGCGACCTCGGTGAGTCCGCCGGCGACCTGCTGGAGGCCCTCCGCGAACTTGCCCTGGTCCTTCGCGTCGAGCCCGTCGATCTTCGTCTTGAGATCGGTGTAGCTCTTGGAGATCTCGCCGTAGCTCTTGACCACGGCGTCCGCCGCCGCCTTGCCGTCCTTGACGGGCGGTTCACCGGCCGACGTCAGGGCGCCGCCCATGGACTTGTAGGCGTCGGAGAGGGTCTGGAAGGCCGCCGAGTCGGTCTTCTGGACCTCCTCGGGCTTGCTGCTCTGGGTGGCGACCCGCTTCAGCTCGTCGTTGGTCGTCTTGATCTTGGTGAGCTCTGGCTCCCACTGGTCGCAGACCTTCTTGGCCCAGGCGTCGGCCTTCTTGTCGCCGTCGTCCCCGCCGCCGCAGCCGGACAGGACGAGCATCAGTACCGCACCGCCGGACACCGCGGCCGCAAGCTTCTTGTTCACCGGATTGGTCCCTTCGAAGGCTCTCGGCCGGAAGATACACGCCCGCCATCAGGGCACGCACAAAGGCGGACAGACGACGCGTCAGTCCGCGCCGCCCGTCCGCCGTTCGGGCGCATCTTCGAGCCGGTCGGCCCCGCGGGGTCCGCGAGAGCCTGGCTCAGGGGCCCTGGAGCGTCAGGAGACCACCGCCGGGTCGGCCGACTGGGCCACCCGTTCGGCGTTCGCGCTGCCGCCTTCCTCGCCGACGGCGATGCCGCGGCGCTTGGAGACGTACACCGCGCCGACGATCACCGTGAGCGCGACGACCGCCACGACGGCCCGCACGGCCGCGCTGGTGTCCGGGCCGTAGCTGAACTGCACGACGGCCGGGGCGATCAGCAGGGCCACCAGGTTCATGACCTTCAGCAGCGGGTTGATGGCCGGCCCCGCGGTGTCCTTGAACGGGTCGCCGACGGTGTCGCCGATGACGACCGCGGCGTGGGCCTCGCTGCCCTTGCCGCCGTGGTGGCCGTCCTCGACGAGCTTCTTCGCGTTGTCCCACGCCCCGCCGGAGTTGGCGAGGAAGACGGCCATCAGGGTGCCCGTGCCGATGGCGCCCGCCAGGAACGAGCCGAGCGCGCCGACGCCGAGGGTGAAGCCGACCGCGATCGGGGTGAGCACGGCGAGCAGGCCGGGCGTGGCGAGTTCGCGCAGCGCGTCCTTGGTGCAGATGTCCACGACGCGCCCGTACTCGGGCTTCTCCGAGTAGTCCATGATCCCGGGGCGCTCGCGGAACTGGCGGCGCACCTCGTAGACGACGGCGCCCGCGGAACGAGAGACGGCGTTGATGGCCAGGCCGGAGAAGAGGAACACCACGGCCGCGCCGAGCACCAGGCCCACCAGGTTGTTGGGCTGGGCGATGTCGAGGCTGAGGTTCATCTCGCCGGCCTTGGCGCCGACTTCCTTGACCGCGCCCGTGATGGCGTCGTTGTACGAGCCGAAGAGCGCCGCCGCGGCCAGGACGGCCGTGGCGATGGCGATGCCCTTGGTGATGGCCTTGGTGGTGTTGCCGACCGCGTCCAGGTCGGTGAGGACCTGGGCGCCGGCGCCCTCGACGTCGCCGGACATCTCGGCGATGCCCTGGGCGTTGTCCGAGACGGGGCCGAAGGTGTCCATCGCGACGATGACGCCGACGGTGGTGAGCAGGCCGGTGCCGGCCAGAGCCACCGCGAAGAGCGCCAGCATGATCGACGTGCCGCCGAGCAGGAAGGCTCCGTAGACGCCGAGGCCGATGAGCAGCGCCGTGTAGACGGCGGACTCCAGGCCGACGGAGATGCCGGCGAGGACCACGGTGGCGGGGCCGGTCAGCGAGGACTTGCCGATGTCCCGGACGGGACGGCGGTTGGTCTCGGTGAAGTAGCCGGTGAGCTGCTGGATCAGGGCGGCGAGCACGATGCCGATGGCGACGGCGACCACCGCGAGGACGCGCGGGTCCCCGGTGTGGTTGGAGATCGCGGCGTCCTCGACGCCGACGAGCTCCTTGTAGGTGGCCGGGAGGTAGCTGTAGACGGCGATCGCGACGAGCGCGAGGGAGATCACGGCGGAGATGAAGAAGCCGCGGTTGATGGCGGTCATCCCGCTGCGGTCGGACCGGCGCGGGGCGACGGCGAAGATGCCGATCATGGCGGTGATGACGCCGATGGCGGGCACGATCAGCGGGAAGGCCAGGCCGAGGTCGCCGAAGGCGGCCTTGCCGAGGATGAGGGCGGCCACGAGGGTGACGGCGTAGGACTCGAAGAGGTCGGCCGCCATCCCCGCGCAGTCGCCGACGTTGTCGCCCACATTGTCGGCGATGGTCGCGGCATTGCGCGGATCGTCCTCCGGAATGCCCTGCTCGACCTTGCCGACCAGGTCGGCGCCGACGTCGGCGGCCTTGGTGAAGATGCCGCCGCCCACGCGCATGAACATCGCGATCAGGGCGGCGCCCAGACCGAAGCCCTCCAGGACCTTGGGGGCGTCGGCGGCGTAGACCAGGACGACGCAGGAGGCGCCGAGGAGGCCCAGGCCGACCGTGAACATGCCGACCACGCCACCGGTGCGGAAGGCGATCTTCATGGCCTTGTGGGCCACCTCGGTCAGGTCCTTGGCGGGCTCGCCCTCGGCGGGGGTGGCCTCGCGGGCGGCCGCGGCGACGCGGACGTTGGCGCGGACCGCGAGGCGCATGCCGATGTAGCCGGTGACGGCCGAGAAGATGGCGCCGACGAGGAAGAAGGCGGAACGTCCCGCCCGCTGCGTCCAGTCGTCGGCGGGTAGCAGGAAGAGCAGGAAGAAGACCACGACGGCGAAGACGCCGAGGGTGCGCAACTGGCGGCCCAGGTAGGCGTTGGCGCCTTCCTGCACGGCCGCGGCGATCTTCTTCATGCTGTCGGTGCCCTCGTCCGCGGAGAGCACCTGGCGGACCAGGATCTGCGCGACGACGAGCGCGGCCAGGGCGACGCCCGCGATGACGAACACGATGATGCGGTTGTCATCGGTGAGCACTGCGGCTGCCAGATCACGGGCGTGATCCGGAGCGATAGGGGTGAAGAGCCCCGTCATTCGTCCTCCTTGACGTGATGAGCTCAAGATGTGGACGGATTGTAGGGAGCGCGACCTGATCAAAACAGTGCGCGTGAAACGGAATTGGCGCGCTCTTGCTCCTCAGCAATAGATCACGTCACTCCATTACCCTCGAAAGAGGTAATGGGGCAAAGGCATTGACGAGAGATCAGCGATCTAGAGGATTTCCCGGGAAAATGAAAAAGGCCCTGCTCAGCAGGGCCTGATCAAAGATCCGAAGAATTGACGAAGATCGGAAGATAGGGCGGGAAGGGCCGGGACGAGCGCTACGGGATCTCGGGGACCGCGGTCACGGGCCAGCTCATCCGGATCGTTCCGCCCGATTCCCCACTGGTCACGGAGACGTCGTCGACGAGCCCGCTGATCACGGCGAGGCCCATCTCGTCCTCCTCGTCCGCGTCCGGATCGAGGGCGGCGGCGATGCCCGGCACCGACTCGACGGAACCGCCGGCCGGCCCGGGGACCTCGTCGCCGACCTCGATGGAGAACAACTTCTCCTCCTCGGTCAGCACGACCCGGACGGGCGCGGTCAGCCCGTTGCTGCGGTGCAGTCCGACGGCACGCGAACAGGCCTCGCCCACGGCGAGGCGGACCTCGTCGAGGACGGCCTCCTCCACCCCCGCCCGGCGCGCCACGGCGGCCGCGACGAGGCGGGCCGTCCGGACGTGTTCGGGCTGGGCGCTGAAGCGCAGTTCAACGGTGGCCATGTGCGTCCCCCTCGGACTACGGGCGTGCCTTGACAGGGGCCCGGACCACCCATGGCCCGGCACCCCCGCTCCTCGACGGCTCCGGCGACCGGAGCCGTACGTCAGTCGGTGGCCTGGACGGCCTCGTCCACAGAGCCGTGGATCGGGAACACCTTCGTCAGACCGGTGATCCGGAAGATCTTCAGGATGCGCTCCTGGTTGCACACCAGACGCAGCGAGCCCTCGTGCGCGCGGACGCGCTTGAGGCCTCCCACGAGCACACCGAGGCCGGTGGAGTCGAGGAAGTCCACTCGCTCCATGTCTACAACCAGGTGGTAGCTGCCGTCGTTCACCAACTCCACCAACTGCTCGCGCAGCTTGGGCGCGGTATACACATCAATCTCGCCACCGACCTCTACGACCGTGCGGTCGCCGACAGTGCGAGTCGACAGGGACAGGTCCACGGATCCTCCAGCACCTTGCTATCGAGCGGCGCCCCCCAGGGGCCTCCCCACCCGAAGGTAGGGGAGGGGATCGGCTGCCGCGATGGCATTCAATCACTTACCGGCAGGCGCGCACGACGCCTTGGGACCATTGTCCCGCACGCCAGTGACACACTCGGTTCCAATGGCCAACACTCACCGCCCCGGTCCGCCCACGGCACCCGCCGATCCACGACCCGCTCCCGGCACGGTCCTGGACCGCCTGTCACGGGGGCCTTCCCGGGCTGCGCGCATCACCCATACGGAGCACTTGCCCCCAAGAGAGGGCCGTCATGCGGTCTGGCCGCATCGCATCCGAACGGATGTCGTAGCCGCGATCCGGGACGCGGGGATCGACCATCCGTGGGAACACCAGGCCGCGGCCGCCGAGCACGCCCTGGACGGCGAGTCCGTGGTCGTCGCCACCGGCACCGCCTCCGGGAAGTCCCTGGCCTACCTGGCACCCGTCCTGTCCGCCCTCGCGGACGGCGCGGAGGCACCGAACGGGCGGGGTGCGACCGCCCTCTACCTGGCTCCGACCAAGGCTCTGGCCGCCGACCAGCGGCGGGCCGTCCGGGAGCTGGCCGCGCCCCTGAAGAACGCCGTGCGCCCGGCCGTCTACGACGGGGACACCCCCGTCGAGGAACGCGAGTGGGTGCGCCAGTACGCCAACTACGTGCTCACCAACCCCGACATGCTGCACCGGGGGATCCTGCCCTCCCATCCCCGCTGGTCGTCCTTCCTGAAGGCGCTGCGCTACGTCGTCATCGACGAGTGCCACAGCTACCGCGGGGTGTTCGGCTCCCACGTCGCCCAGGTCCTGCGGCGGCTGCGCCGGCTGTGCGCCCGGTACGGGTCCGAACCGGTCTTCCTGCTGGCCTCCGCCACCGCCAGCGACCCGGCGGCCGCCGCGTCACGGCTGACCGGCGTGCCGGTCACCGAGATCACCGACGACGCCTCCCCGCGCGGCGAGGTCGTCTTCGCCCTGTGGGAGCCGCCGCTGACCGAGCTGAAGGGCGAGAAGGGCGCCCCGGTGCGCCGGACCGCCACCGCCGAGACCGCCGACCTGCTGACCGACCTGGTCGTCCAGGGCGTGCGGACCGTGGCCTTCGTCCGCTCCCGGCGCGGCGCCGAGCTGATCTCCGTCATCGCCCAGGAACGGCTCGCGTCCGTGGACCGCTCCCTGCCCGGGCGCGTCGCCGCCTACCGGGGCGGCTACCTCCCCGAGGAACGGCGGGCCCTGGAGCGGGCCCTGCACTCCGGGGAACTGCTGGGGCTGGCCGCGACCACCGCCCTGGAGCTGGGCGTGGACGTGTCCGGCCTGGACGCCGTGCTGATCACCGGCTACCCGGGCACCCGGGCCTCGCTGTGGCAGCAGGCGGGACGGGCCGGCCGCTCCGGCCAGGGCGCCCTGGCCGTGCTGATCGCCCGGGACGACCCGCTGGACACCTACCTGGTCCACCACCCCGAGGCACTCTTCCGCCAGCCGGTGGAGGCGACCGTCCTGGACCCCGACAACCCGTACGTGCTGGCCCCGCACCTGTGCGCGGCCGCCGCCGAGCTGCCCCTGACCGAAGCCGATCTGGACCTCTTCGGCCCGGCCGCGCACGGGCTGATGCCCCAGCTGGAGGCGGCGAAACTGCTGCGGCGCCGGGCCACGGCCTGGCACTGGACCCGCCGCGAGCGGGCCTCGGACCTGACCGACATCCGCGGCGGCGGGGGCCGCCCGGTGCAGATCGTGGAGGCCTCCACCGGCCGGCTGCTGGGCACCGTCGACGAGTCCGCCTCGCACACCGCCGTCCACGACGGTGCCGTCCACCTCCACCAGGGCCGCACCTACCTGGTGAAACACCTGGACCTGGAGGACTCCGCCGCGCTGGTCGAGGAGGCCAGCCCGCCGTTCTCCACCACCGCCCGCGACACCACCTCCATCTCGATCCTGGAGACCGAGACCGAGGTCCCGTGGGGAGAGGGCCGGCTCTGCTTCGGCTCCGTCGAGGTCACCAACCAGGTCGTCTCCTACCTGCGCCGCAAGCTGATCACCGGCGAGGTGCTCGGTGAGGCCAAGCTCGACCTGCCGCCACGCACCCTGCGCACCAGGGCCGTCTGGTGGACCGTGACCGAGGACCAGCTGGACGAGGCCCGGATCGGCCCGGAGATCCTCGGCGGCGCCCTGCACGCCGCCGAACACGCCTCCATCGGCCTGCTCCCGCTGTTCGCCACCTGCGACCGCTGGGACATCGGCGGCGTCTCCGTCCCGCTGCATCCGGACACCCTGCTGCCCACCGTCTTCGTGTACGACGGCCACCCGGGCGGCGCCGGCTTCGCGGAGCGGGGCTTCCAGACGGCCAGGGCCTGGCTCACCGCCACGCGGGACGCCATTGCCGCCTGCGAGTGCGAGGCGGGCTGCCCCTCCTGCATCCAGTCCCCCAAATGCGGCAACGGCAACGACCCCCTCCACAAGCGCGGCGCCGTCCGGCTGCTCACCCGCCTCCTCTCCACGGCCCCGGCCCCCTGAACGGCTCCCCGGACGCCGCCCCGGACGGGGTCACCACCGGAGGCCCGGCCCTGGCGGTGACCTCGGCCGTGAAGGGCCCGGCCCGGACACCGGCCCTGACCTCGGCTACCTCGCCACCGACCCGGCAGGCGGCCAGCACCGCCCCCTGGGCCCCCGCCACGCGCCGGGCCGCCGCACAGGCCGGCCCGGGGCCGTGCGCCCAGCTCGCGGCCGCGGCCAGGGCCGCCAGGTCGGCCGCCGCACCAGCCCGGTGGCGGGCCACCACCGCCTGACCGAGCAGCAGCACGCCCCCGAACACCGCCACCAGCACCGCGGCCACCACAGTGGCCCACACCGTCGCGGCCCCCCGGTCCCTCGCGCCGCCCCGGCCGCAGGCCCGGACCCGGCCCTGGCCTCCACGCAGGCTCCGGCAGCCGCCCCCGTCCCCGTCCCTGTCACGGGCCCGGCTCATGGCGGCGGCCCCACGCTGTCCTCCGCCAGCGCCACGGCCCGCGCCCCGAGCCGCACCGGCAGCCCGCCCGGTCCCGGCGCCGGAGCCGCCACCCGGACCCGCCACAGGTCCCCGGACCGCTCCACCTCCACCTCCGCCCCCGCCGGGGCGGCCTCCCGGGCCGCCGCGACCGCCGCCGCCAAGGGCTCGGACCGGGCCGCCGCCCGGGCACCCGCCCGGGCGGCGTCCACACACCGGATCTGGGCGGCCGCCGCCATCAGCGCCCACACCAGCAGCGCCGCGAACAACACCAGAGCGGGAATGACCACAGCGGCCTCGGCCGTCACATATCCGCGATCACCGGTTCCCGGCCGCTTTCGCTCAGAACGGCACATCGAGTGCCTTCCCGATGGTCGACTGGAGCGCCGCCGACACCACGTCGCTCGTCACCACCTTGTACAGGACCGCCGCGAACGCACACGCCGCGATCGTGCCCATGGCGTATTCCGAAGTCGACATTCCCGTATCACCCCCGCACCCCTTCAGCATCGCCCGCACCCGAATCCTGATGATCCTCATGACAACCTCCCGTGGGATTACGTTCTTGATCTGATTTCAGTTTTTGATTCCTACTCGGGAGACGGCCCGTCACCGGCCCGACAGCAGTCCCGAGGCCATTCCGATCACCACCGGGGCCACCCCGACCGCGAGGAACGCGGGGAGGAAGCACAGCCCCACCGGCGCGGTGACGAGCACCGCCGCCCGCTGCGCCCGGGCGCCCGCCTGCCGGGAGCGGTCCGCCCGCAGCCCCGCCGCCAGCCGGGACACCGGCTCGGCGGCCGGGGCGCCCGTCCGCGCGGCCCGCTCCAGGCACTCCGCCAGCCCCCGCGCTCCTGGTATCTCCGCCAACCTCCCCCACGCGGCGCCCGGTTCGCCGCCCAGGCGCAGCTCCGCACCCGCGAGCGCCAGCCGCTCCCCCACCGGGCCGCCCAGCGACTCACCCACCACCTCGGCGGCCTCCACCGGCCCCGCGCCCGCCGCGAGGCAGGCCGCCAGCAGATCGGCAGCGAACGGCAACTGCCGCTCCGCCTCCCGCGGATCGGACCCGCCGGGCGGCCGGGCCCGCGCGAGGAGGCGGCGCACCGCGAACGCCGCCGCGCACCCGGCCAGCACCCCCGGCACCCCGCCGACCAGCACCCCGCCGACCAGCACCCAGCCCGCCAGCAGCGCTCCGGCCGGCCCCGCCCAGGACAGCGCCGCCGCCCGGAGGCCCGGGCCCCGCACCGGCGCCGGCCGCGCGGGCCCGGCCCGGAAGAGGGCCTCGGTCCTGCGCCGGACCGCCCGACGCCCCAGCCGCGCCAGGGCCGTCGACACCGGCCACCACACCAGCGCGGCCGCGCACAACGCCGTCCCCAGCCTGTGGACCGCGGAGCCGTCCATCACCGCTCCCCCGTCCGCACGATCCGCCGGCACCACAGCAGGCCCAGCGCCTCCAAGAGCCCGCCTGCCAGCAGGCAGCCCCACCCGACCGGGGAGTGCAGCAGCACCCGCAACGGGTCCGCGCCCAGCGCGGTGCCCATCAGCAGCCCGACCAGCGGCAGCAGCGCGAGCACCACCGTCGTCGACCGGGCCCCCGCCAGCTGGGCCCGCAGGGACTCCTCCCGGTCCCGCTCGGCCCGCAACGCCCCTTCCAGCCGGTCGAGTCCGGCCGCCAGACCGGCTCCCCCGTCCACGGAGACCCGCCAGCAGGCCGCCATCCCGGCGAGCCCGCCCGCACCCGGCTCCCGCGCCGCCTGGTGCAGGGCCCCGGCCACGTCCCCGCCGAACGCGGCGGCGGCCAGCACTCCCGCCTCCGCCGCTCCCGGGCCGCCGGGGCCGGCCGCCGTACGCCGTATCGCGACGGTCAGCGCCTGCCCGGGCTGGGCCCCGGCCCGCAGCTCCCCCACGACGGCCCCGCACAGCGCCACGACCCCCGCCGCGCGGGCGGCGCGCACCCGCTCCCGCTCCCGGGCCCGGAGCCAGCGCCGCAGCAGCGGCACCGACGCGGCACCGAGCAGCAGCGGGATCACCGACCCGCCCAGTACGGCCACGGCCAGCCCGGCCGCCAGGCCGGACCACTCCCGCCACCGCACCGCCCGGACCCGCAGCGCGGCCGCCAGCCGCTGTCCGGGCGGCGGCCCGGCCGGCACCAGCGGGCCGCCCCCGGCCAGGAGCAGCCGGGCCCGCCGGGGCGACCGCTCACCGCCGGCCAGGCCCCACGCCGCCGCCCCGGCGCACAGCACCCCGGCGAACACCGGTACCGAGGCGAGCGGCCCGGCGCTCACCGCGCACCTCCCAGCAGCGGGGCGAGCCGCGCCCAGCCGGCCTCCCGCACGAAGCCGCGGGCGCCCCAGCGCAGCGCGGGCACGGTCACGACGAGCCCGGCCGGATCCCGCTCCAGTACGTGTACCTCGGCCACCCGGCGCCGGCCGGCCCGGTCCCGGACGAGGTGGACGACCAGGGTCAGGGCGGCCGCCAGCTGGCTGTGCAGGGCTGCCCGGTCGAGCCCGGCGGCCGTCCCGAGGGCCTCCAGCCGGGCGGGGACGTGCCCGGCGGCATTGGCGTGCACCGTGCCGCAGCCGCCTTCGTGCCCGGTGTTCAGGGCGGCGAGCAGGTCGGCCACCTCCGCACCCCGCACTTCCCCGACCACCAGCCGGTCGGGCCGCATCCGCAGGGCCTGGCGGACCAGGTCGGCGAGGGTGACCAGCCCGGCCCCCTCCTGGTTGGCGGGCCGGGTTTCCAGCCGCACCACGTGCGGATGGTCGGGTCGCAGCTCGGCGGAGTCCTCGGCGAGCACGATCCGCTCTCCCGGCCCGACCAGCCCCAGGAGGGCGCTGAGCAGGGTGGTCTTGCCCGTCCCGGTCCCGCCGGAGACGAGGAAGGACAGCCTGGCTTGGACCATCGCCCGCAGCAGCCGCTGGCCGCCCGGCGGCAGTGTCCCGGCGGCGACCAGCTCGTCCAGGGTGAACGCCTTGGGCCGCACCACGCGCAGCGACAGGCACGCCGATCCGACGGCGACGGGAGGGAGCACGGCGTGCAGCCGGGTGCCGTCGGGCAGCCGGGCGTCCACCCAGGGCCGGGCGTCGTCGAGGCGCCTCCCCGCGACGGCGGCGAGCCGCTGGGCGAGCCTGCGCACGGCCTCGGCGTCGGCGAAGGTCACCGGGGTCAGTTCCAGCCCGCCGCCCCGGTCCACCCACACCCGGTCGGGGGCGGCCACCAGCACATCGGTGACGGCGGGGTCGGCGAGCAGCGGCTCCAGCGGCCCGGCACCGACCAGTTCGGACCGCAGTTCGGCGGCCACGCCGAGCACTTCCGCGTCGCCGAGCAGCCGGCCCTGTGCCCGAAGGGCGGCCGCGACCCGGGCCGGCGTGGGCTCGGCCCCGCTCTCGGCGAGGTGCTGGCGCACCGCGTCCAGCAGCACCGCGCTCATGCCGGCACCCCCTGGGCGGCGCCGAGGGCCCGCTGCCAGAAGCCGTCGCAGAAGCGGGCCAGCGTGCCCCGCGCACCCGGCGGTTCCCCCTCGGCCACCCGCCCCGGGAGCCCCACCTCGACCGGTACCTCTCCGGCCAGCGGCACCCCCAGCAGCCCCGCCACGGCTTCGGCGTCGAGCCCCTCTGAGCAGCGGCCCCGCACGACCACGCGCACGTCCCGGGCCACCATCCGCACCCCGGCGGCCACCCGCCCCGCCGCGGCCACCGACCGCAGCTCGGCCGGCACCACCAGCAGCACCAGGTCCAGCTGGGCCAGCACTTCCGCCACGGCCTCGTCCACGCGCCGGGGCAGGTCGGCGACCACCACCCCGCCGCGCCTGCGGGCGGCGGCCACGACGGACCGCATCGCGGCGGGCGGGACGACGACCCGCTCCCCGCGGTCCCAGCTCAGCACCCGCAGCGCGTGCAGTTCGGGCAGGGATTCCTCCAGCGCCCCGGCGCCGACCCGGCCGCGCGAGGCGGCGAAGTCCGGCCAGCGCAGCCCTTCGGCGCTCTCGCCGCCGAGCAGGACGTCCATCCCGCCGCCGAGCGGGTCGGCGTCGATGAGGATGGTGCGCTCGCCGGCCTTGGCGGCCCGCAGTGCGAGGGCGCAGGCGAGGGTGGAGGCCCCGGCGCCGCCGCTGCCGCCGATGACCCCGACGGTGAGGGCGGGCCGGCCGGCGCCTTCCACCACGTCGGCGATGCGGTCGACGAGCAGGCTCTCGGCGTCGGGCAGGCGCAGCACCTCCTGGGCGCCGATCTCGACGGCCCGCTGCCACACGAACGGGTCGTCGAGGTCCCGGCCGACGAGGAACACGCCGTCTCGACGCGGCGCCCCGCGGACCCGTCGGGCCGCGTCGTCCCCGACGAGGACGAGCGGCGCGGAGTCCCAGCCGGCTCCCCCGCCGCGCGGGACGCTCCCGCCGCCACCGTCACCTCCGGCTCCGGTTTGCTCCGGCACCGCATGGTGCACGTGCGGTTCGGCGCCGGCGGCGGCGCACAGCCGCAGCAGGTCGTCGAGGAGCAGCGGGTCCTCGGTGATGATCAGCGGCCGCCCGCCACCGGGTGCGGCCCCTGCGGCACGGGCGGGCAGCCCGCCCCCACCGGCCTCCACGGGTGCCTGCGCTTCACACGACTTCGATCCAGCCACGATCTCCGCCCCCTTCTCACTGCAAATCCACGGGCCGCGGACTTCGCGGCTGGAATCACGGTGGAGGGATCCGGAAAAAGAAGTGGATCTTGCTCGAAAACTGTGGACAAGAAGGCACTTGTGAATAACTCCGCCACACCATCAGGTGAGTTCCAGAGCGCTGCGGAACCACTACGCAGCGTCACGAGTCTGGAGGGGTGCAGGCCTGTGCCAGGCGGGCCCATCGAGGAGGAAGGGCCGGGATGATGGTCGCCGAAGACCGGGTGAAGAGGACGCGAACCGCGTCCGGACATGCGACGACCCCCGCCGGGGGGGAGAGCGGGGGTCGTCCCCACGGTCCGACTCGGGGGGGGAGGAGCCAGACCGGGTTAGCACGGTCGCGAACGATCCGTGACTTCCATGGTGTACCCGAGAGCCTTCTCAGGCAAACCCACGCGCCACACCTTACGCCGAATGGTGGGCGCATATGCTCGCCTCGTGGAAAATCAGCCCTTGCCGCACTCCTTGCCTCGGACCGCCGCCTTCTTCGACCTGGACAAGACGGTCATTGCGAAGTCGAGCGCTCTGACGTTCAGCAAGTCCTTCTACCGGGGCGGCCTGATCAACCGTCGGGCCGTGCTGCGCACCGCGTACACCCAGTTCATCTTCCTGGCCGGCGGCGCCGACCACGACCAGATGGAGCGGATGCGGGAGTACCTGTCCGCCCTCTGCAAGGGCTGGAACGTCCAGCAGGTCCGGGAGATCGTCGCCGAAGCGCTGCACGACCTCATCGACCCGATCATCTACGACGAGGCCGCGTCGCTCATCGAGGCCCACCACACGGCCGGCCGTGACGTGGTGATCGTGTCGAGCTCCGGGGCCGAAGTCGTCGAGCCGATCGGCGAGATGCTCGGCGCGGACCGGATCGTCGCCACCCGGATGGTGGTCGGCGAGGACGGCTGTTTCACCGGGGAGATCGAGTACTACGCCTACGGCCCCACGAAGGCGGAGGCGGTGCGCGAGCTCGCCGAGTCCGAGGGGTACGACCTCGCGCGGTGCTACGCGTACAGCGACTCGATCACCGACGTGCCGATGCTGGAGGCCGTCGGGCACCCGCACGCGGTCAATCCGGACCGCGCCCTGCGGCGCGAGGCCACCACGCGGGAGTGGCCGGTCCTGGTGTTCAACCGGCCGGTGCGGCTGAAGCAGCGCCTGCCCGGCCTGTCCATGCCGACGCGGCCGGCGCTCGTCGCCGCGGCCGCGGTCGGCGCGGCGGCCGCCACCGCCGGGCTGGTCTGGTACGCCAGCCGCCGACGCGCGGGCATCGCCGCCTCCGCCTGACCGACACCGGGGCGGGCTCCGGCCCGCCCCGCCCCCGGCCCCCCTTCACGCCTCTGCGCACACCCCCGCCATGCCCCTCCGCCGCACCCCCGCCACACCCCAGCAGGGTCCCTGGCCGTCGTCCCTCGCGACACCCAGCCCCGTGCCACCGCCCCCGCCGACACGTCCCACCTGGGGCGATATACGGTGTCCGGTTCGCCCGCACTCGCCCCGGAAAGCAAAGAAATCCGGTCAGGGGTTTCGCTCGGCACCGAAGCGGAGTACAAAGGAGTCACGGCCCGCGAGACCAAAGAACATCCGAGAGGATCATCTTTAAAACGCAGTAAGGCCCACGGACCGAAGCATGAACGCCGAGCACCCACGCGACGTCGACCCGTCGATTACGGGCCAGCCGCACCAGGCCACGGGCAAAGTTCCCGGCCTGATGGGCAACCATCGAGGACGCTTGGTAACTGGGCGTGAATGCCAGCGGCGACACCAGAGCAGTACGGTGTCGCCGCAACCCTGTGCCTGGCCGGACCGGGCGCCCCGGGCACCCGCCCCGCCCCGGACCGCCGCGCCCGCACCTACCCCAGCCCGGCCGCCACACCCGCCCCGGCCCCAGCCCCCGCCCCGGCGTCAGGACCTCAGGCCGCGCCGCGCTGGAGCGCCTCGCACACCGCCGTCGACTCGCGCACGCCCAGCTCGATCGAGCGGCCACAGTGCGCGATCCACTGGGCCATCCCCTCCGCGGTCCCGGAGACGTAGCCCTCGAAGGCCTTCAGGTAGGCCTCCCGCCCCTGCTCCGCGTGGCCGACCTCCGCCGGGCAGATCGCCTTCGGGTCCAGCCCGCTGTTGATCAGGACGATCCGCTCGGCTGCCCGCGCCACCAGGCCGTTGTACGAGGCGAAGGGCCGCAGGGCCAGCAGCTCCCCGTGCACCACCGCGGCCGTGACCAGCGCCGGAGCGGACCCGCCCGCGATGATCACCCGCGACAGGCCGTCCAGCCGCCCCGCCACCTCCTCGGCGCTCGGCAGCGGGAGGCCGACCAGGGGCTCGTGCACCGGCTCGCCGGCCAGCCGCGGCCGGCCCACCACGTCGCCGGCCACCCCACCCGAAGCCACACCGCCCGAAGCCACACCGCCCGAAGCCGCCCCGCCCGCGCCCGCCGCGCCCGCCGTCCCGGTCGCACCGCACGCCACCAGGTGCAGGCGCGCCAGCACCCGCAGCGGCGACTGGCGCCAGATGCTCAGCAGCTGCCCGGCCTCCGCGGTCAGGCGCAGCGCGGCGCCCACCGTGCGCGCCTCTTCCTCCGCACCGAAGTCGGTCCGGCGGCGCACTTCCTCCAGCGCCCAGTCGGCGCCGGAGAGCGCCGCGCTGGCCCGGGCGCCGCGCAGGGCGGCCTCCGAGGTGATCTCCCCGCTGCGCCGGCGCATCACCCGGTGCCCGTAGACCCGGTCCACGGCCTTGCGTACGGAATCCACGGACTCGGCGACTCCCGCCAGGGAGCCGAGGGCCGCCAGCGGGTCGGAAGCGCTACTCATAAGTAGGGAGCCTACGCACTTCGGACCCATAGCACCGACCCCTCCTTGGAGTGGTCTTCTTCACTCACCCCGACCACACCCCGCGACCGACCCACTACGCTTGGTGAACATGAAGATCGCTTTCGTGGGAAAGGGCGGCAGCGGGAAGACCACGCTGTCCTCGCTCTTCATCCGCCACCTCGCAGCCAATGCGGCACCCGTCGTCGCGGTGGACGCCGACATCAACCAGCACCTCGGGGCCGCCCTCGGGCTCTCCGACGAAGACGCCGCCGCGCTGCCGGCGATGGGCGCGCACCTGCCCCTGATCAAGGAGTACCTGCGCGGCTCCAACCCGCGCATCGCCTCCGCCGACAGCATGATCAAGACCACGCCGCCCGGCGCCGGTTCGCGCCTCCTGCGCATCACCGAGGACAACCCGGTGTACGAGGCCTGCGCGCGCACGCTGGCGCTCGACGACGGGGACTCCGTACGCCTGATGGCCACGGGCCCCTTCACCGAATCCGACCTGGGGGTGGCCTGCTACCACTCCAAGGTCGGCGCGGTCGAGCTCTGCCTGAACCACCTGGTCGACGGCCCGGACGAGTACGTGGTCGTCGACATGACCGCCGGGTCGGACTCCTTCGCGTCCGGCATGTTCACCCGCTTCGACGTGACGTTCCTCGTCGCGGAACCGACGCGCAAGGGCGTCTCGGTCTACCGCCAGTACAAGGAGTACGCCCGGGACTTCGGGGTGGCGCTGAAGGTGGTCGGAAACAAGGTGCAGGGTCCGGAGGACATCGAGTTCCTCCAGGACGAGGTGGGCGAGGACCTGCTGGTCACCTTCGGGCACTCCGACTGGGTGCGGGCGATGGAGCGGGGGCGCCCGGCCGGGTTCGAACTGCTGGAGGCGAGCAACCGGCTCGCGCTGCAGGCGCTCCAGGACGCCGCCGAGGACTCGTACGCGGCCCGTGACTGGGGCAAGTACACCGAGCAGATGGTGCACTTCCACCTGCGCAACGCCGAGAGCTGGGGGAACGCGAAGACCGGGGTCGACCTGACGGACCAGATCGACCCCGGGTTCGTCCTGCACGAGGCGCTGGTCAGCCCTCGTCCTGCTCCGCGGCCCGCTCCTCAGCCGGCTTGACCGGCGCGCCCGACGGGGCTGCCGGCGGCGCCGGCGGCCCCGCGGTGAGGAACTTGGCCCAGCCCTCCTTCGGCGCCTCGCCGACGTCGAGGGTGCGCAGCCACTCCAGCGCCTTCGGGTTCTGGGCGTCGAGCCAGTCGGCCAGTTCACGGAACGGCACGCACCGCACCTCCGGCTTGGTGCACATGTCCTTGATGGACTCCTCGACGGCCCGCATGTAGGTGCCGCCGTTCCAGGACTCGAAGTGGTTGCCGATGATCAGCGGTGCGCGGTTGCCCTGGTAGGCGCGGTCGAAGGCCTGGCGCAGGCCGTCGCGCATCTGGTCGCCCCAGTACCGGTGCTGCGAGGGGTCGCCCTGCGTGGTCGTGCCGGACTGGTTGACCATGTAGTTGTAGTCCATGCTCAGCGTGTCGAAGGCCCGGCCGGGCATGGGCACGAGCTGGAGCGGGATGTCCCAGAGACCGTCCGTCTTCTTGGGCCAGATCTGCTTGCCGATGCCGCTGGAGTCGTAGCGGAACCCCATGTCCTTGGCGGCCAGCATGAAGTTCTTCTGGCCTTCGAGGCAGGGGGTGCGGGCGCCGATGAGCTCCTTGTCGTAGTCGAAGGGGAGCGGGGCCATGTCCTTGAGGCCCGCGTTCGTCTTCCAGTTCTTGACGAACGACTTGGCCTGGTTGATCTCGCTCTTCCACTCCGCCACGGACCAGGTGCCGACGCCGCCGTCGGGGCCGCAGAAGTGGCCGTTGAAGTGGGTGCCGATCTCGTTCCCCTCCAGCCAGGCCGCGCGGACCTGGGTGGCGGTGTCCTTGATCCCCTGGAGGTCGCCGAAACCGATGTCGGACAGCCCCGGGGAGTGCTGCGGGGCGGTATAGAGGGAACGTTTCTCCTCAGGCAGCAGGTACACGCCGCTGAGGAAGTAGGTCATCCGGGCGTTGTACTGCTTGCCGACCTCGCGGAAGTGCGAGAACAGCTTCTGACTGTCCTCTCCCGCGCCGTCCCAGGAGAACACCACGAACTGCGGGGGCTTCTCGCCGGGTTTCATCTTCCGAGGCGCCTGCACGTTCGGCTGCGAGCCGGTGTAGGCGGTCGAGCCGTCGCCGATGAGGCGGTTGAAACTGCCGGGGGCGTCCGGGGCCGCGGGGCCCTTCCTCGCGTTCTGGCCACCGGAGGCACCGGGTCCTCCGGGCCCGGAAGCGCTGCACCCGGCGGCACCCAGGACCAGGGCCGTGGCGACCAGGCCGCCGGCGATCTTCTTCGTGGCGGCGATCATCCGCACACCTCTCCCTCGCGGTTCCCTCGCGGGACTTCCGCGAGGCAACGTCCCACGCGGTGCGCTCGAAGGAAGGTGTGACAAGCCCGACAAAATGCTTATTCACCCCTGAGTGCGATTTCATGGGCCATTTGCCTGTATTAATCACCACTCCTCTTTACTCACCATTACCATCCATTTACCGAGTGTTGAGACTCCCGCCGCTTCACCCCTCCTCAGAGGAGACGGGAACCCATGACAGCCACAGCCCCAGCCAGGACCCCAGCCCCGACCACCCCGCAGACACGAAGTCCCCTCAAGGACCTCCCCGCGGACCTGTCCGCGTCCGCCGCCGTCTTCCTGATCGCCCTGCCGCTCTCCCTCGGCATCGCGCTGGCCACCGGCGCCCCGCTCCAGGCGGGGCTCGTGGCCGCGGCCGTCGGCGGGATCGTGGCCGGCCGGTTCGGGGGCGCCCCGCTCCAGGTGAGCGGACCGGCCGCCGGACTCACCGTGGTGACCGCCGAGTTGATCCAGCGCTACGGCTGGCGCACCACGTGCGCCATCACCGTCCTCGCCGGCGTCTGCCAGCTCGGACTCGCCCTGCTGCGCACCGCCCGCTCGGCCCTCATGGTGAGTCCGGCGATCGTGCACGGGATGCTCGCCGGCATCGGCGTGACCATCGCGCTGGCCCAGCTGCACATCGTGCTCGGCGGCAACCCGCAGAGCTCGGCCGTGGCCAACGTCCTGGGGCTGCCGGCCCAGTTGGCCGACCCGCACCCGGTGGCGCTCGGGGTGAGCGCGCTGACGCTGTGCGTACTGCTGGGCTGGGGCAGGCTGCCCGGGCGCGTGGGGAGCGTCCTGCGCAAGGTGCCCGCCGCGCTGGCGGCCGTAGCGACCGCCACCGCCTTCGCGGCGCTGGCCGGCCTCGCCCTGCCCCGGGTGGACCTGCCGTCCTGGAGCAGCCACGCGCTGCCCGAGCTGCCCGAGGGGCCGGTGCTCGGGCTGATCGCCGCCGTCCTGACCATCACCCTGGTCGGGAGCGTGGAGTCCCTGCTGTCGTCGGTCGCCACCGACAAGCTGATCGCCTCCGAGCGCGGTACGGACAACCGCCCGCCCCGCGCCGACCTCGACCGCGAGCTGCGCGGCCAGGGCGCGGCGAACATCGTCTCCGGGATGCTGGGCGGACTGCCCATCACGGGCGTGGCCGTGCGCAGCGTGGCGAACGTCAAGTCGGGTGCCGTCAGCCGGAAGTCGTCCATGTTCCACGGCCTGTGGGTGGTGCTCGCGGCCGCCCTGCTCGTGCCCGTCCTCGACCTCATCCCGCTCGCGGCGCTGGCCGCCCTGGTGATGGCCGTCGGCGTGCAGATGGTCAGCATCACCCACCTGCGCACGGTCACCCGGCACCGCGAGGCGCTGGTCTACGCGACGACCATCGTCGCCGTGGTGCTGGGCGGGGTGCTGGAGGGGGTGGCCGTCGGCATCGCGGTCGCCGTGGGGGTGGCCCTGCACCGGCTGGCCCGGACCCGGATCACGCTGACCGAGGCCGGCGGCGTGCACCGGGTGTGCGCCCGGGGGCAGTTGACGTTCCTGGCGGTCCCCCGGCTGAGCCGGGTGCTGAGCCAGCTCCCGCACGGCGGGCACGTGGTGCTGGAGCTGGACGGCTCCTTCATGGACCACGCCGCCTACGAGGCCCTGCATGACTGGCAGAACTCGCATCTGGCGCACGGCGGATCGCTGGAACTCACCGGCCGGGGCGGGCGCGCGCTCACGGGCGCGGCCCCTGGGGCGGACACCGACGCGGAGGACGCGGAGGCGGACTCGGGCCTGGAGCGGACCCCGGGCACCCCCTCGGGCGCAGATCACGACCGGGCCTCCGGCCACGGCTCCGCCTCAGCCGCCTCCGCCTCCGCCTCAGCCGCGGAGCACGGCCGGAGCGGCTCCAGGGCCGGCGCGGGTGTCTCCGGATCGCACCACCGGGCCGACTCCGGGCGCGGGGCGCACCCCTGCTGCCGCCCCTGGACGCCCTGGCAGAACCACTGCGACCACCGTGCGGCGGCGCACGCCCCCACCCTCGCGGGCGGCCACGGTGACGCGTCCGGTACCGATGGCGCGGTCGTCCGTACGATTCCCAGCGCGTCCGGGGCCCCCGGCGGCGCGGCGGCGCCCCGGCGGCGCGGAGCCGGCCAGCTGGCCAGCGGGATCAGCGCCTTCCAGCGGGACACCGCCCCGCACGTCCGTGACGAGCTGGCCCGGCTGGCGCGTGAGGGGCAGCGGCCTTCGCAGCTCTTCCTGACCTGCGCGGACTCCCGTCTGGTAACCAGCATGATCACGGCGAGCGGTCCGGGCGACCTGTTCACCGTCCGCAACGTGGGGAACCTCGTCCCGCTGCCCGGAGCCGAGGCCAGCGACGACTCGGTCGCCGCGGCCATCGAGTACGCGGTGGACGTGCTCAAGGTCGCCAGCATCACGGTGTGCGGGCACTCGGGATGCGGGGCCATGCAAGCCCTGCTGAACTCCCACGCGGACGCCCCGATGACCCCGCTGACGCGCTGGCTGCGACACGGCCTGCCCAGCCTGGAGCGGATGGGCAGCCGGCACCACGCCTGGGCCCGGATCTCCGGACGGCTCCCGGCGGACGCCGTGGAACAGCTCTGCCTGACCAACGTGGTGCAGCAGCTGGAGCACCTGCGGGCCCACGAATCGGTGGCCCGCAGGCTCGCCGAAGGGACGCTGGAGCTGCACGGGATGTACTTCCACGTGGGTGAGGCCCAGGCCTACCTGCTGTCCGAGGGAGAGGACTTCTTCGACTCCCGGGTCTTCGACAGTGTCGGCCAGACCGTTTGACCCGCACCCCGCTTGAACGGGTACGGGCTCGTGTCCGTGCAATCTGTCGGCCCCTTCCCGCACCCTGCAGCGGGAAGGGGCCGTCCGGGCGCGGACGCGCCCGCTCCGGCTCGCTCAGGCCCAGCACCGCCGCACGGCCCTGGGCCTACTTGACATTCCCTCAAGGGAGTTGATCCACCCGCGCATACGCTGAACCCATGACAGAAACCCACACCCCGGAAGAGCAGGCGCTCATCGAACTGCGCGCCCGCATGGCCGCGCACATCGACGAGGCCTTCGCACACCTGGAGGGCATCGACGAGCCCCTGGCCCGCGAACGCGCGACGCGTCTGCTGGCGGACGACCTGCTCCCCCTGGCCGTACGGCGCGCGAAGCTGATCCGCAGCGGCGCGGTGCTGGAGCTGCGCAATGGCCGGACGCTCAGGGAGGTGGGCGAAATGCTCGGTCTGTCCATACCGAGGGTGGACCAGCTGGCCAAGGGCAAGTAGTCCCGGAGGGGGCAACGCGTACCTGCCCCCTCACCCTCTCCGTGGGCCGGTTCCGGCGGTCCCGCGACACGCCTCGGACAGCATGCGCTGTATTCACGCCGTCACAGATGCCAGGATCGAGGAGGGGTTGACCAACTCACACCGCGCGCAGAAGAATTCCACGCAGCTATGTGATTGGTCTACACCACTTGGTGTCGCATGTTGGGAGCCCCACACAAATGAACGAGCGTCCTTCCATCGCCAACATGCTCAAGGAGGAGCGGCGCTTCGCCCCGCCCGCGGACCTGGCCGCCGCCGCCAACGTCACCGGGGCGGCGTACGCGCGCGCCGACGCGGACCGGCTGGGCTTCTGGGCCGAGCAGGCACGCCGCCTGCACTGGGACACCGAGCCCACCCAGACGCTCGACTGGACCAACCCGCCCTTCGCCAAGTGGTTCGCCGACGGCAAGCTGAACGTCGCGTACAACTGCGTGGACCGGCACGTGGAGGCCGGCAACGGCGACCGCGTCGCCATCCACTTCGAGGGCGAGCCCGGCGACAGCCGCTCGATCACCTACGCCCAGCTCAAGGACGAGGTCTCCCAGGCCGCCAACGCCCTCACCGAGCTCGGTGTGCGCGCCGGCGACCGGGTCGCCGTCTACCTGCCGATGATCCCCGAGGCGGTCGTCGCGATGCTCGCGTGCGCCCGCGTCGGCGCCGCGCACTCGGTGGTCTTCGGCGGCTTCTCCGCCGAAGCCGTCGCCTCCCGCATCCAGGACGCCGACGCCAAGCTGGTGATCACCGCCGACGGCGGCTACCGCCGCGGCAAGCCGAGCGCGCTCAAGCCCGCCATCGACGAGGCCGTCACCAAGTGCCCGCAGGTCGAGCACGTCCTCGTCGTACGCCGCACCGGCCAGGACACCGCCTTCACCGAGGGCCGGGACGTCTGGTGGCACGACCTGGTCGGCCGCCAGTCCACGGAGCACGCCCCCCAGGCCTTCGACGCCGAGCACCCGCTGTTCATCCTGTACACCTCGGGCACCACGGGTAAGCCGAAGGGCATCCTGCACACCTCGGGCGGCTACCTGACGCAGGCCTCGTACACCCACCACGCCGTCTTCGACCTCAAGCCGGAGACCGACGTCTACTGGTGCACCGCCGACATCGGCTGGGTGACCGGGCACTCCTACATCGTCTACGGGCCGCTCGCCAACGGCGCCACCCAGGTGATGTACGAGGGCACGCCGGACACCCCGCACCAGGGCCGGTTCTGGGAGGTCGTACAGAAGTACCGCGTCACCATCCTCTACACCGCGCCCACGGCGATCCGTACGTTCATGAAGTGGGGCGACGACATCCCCGCGAAGTTCGACCTGTCGAGCCTGCGCGTGCTGGGCTCGGTCGGCGAGCCGATCAACCCCGAGGCCTGGGTCTGGTACCGCAAGCACATCGGCGGCGACCGCTGTCCGATCGTGGACACCTGGTGGCAGACCGAGACCGGCGCGATGATGATCTCCCCGCTGCCGGGCGTCACCGAGACCAAGCCCGGTTCGGCGCAGCGCCCGCTCCCCGGCATCTCGGCCACCGTCGTGGACGACGAGGCGAACGAGGTCCCGAACGGCGGGGGCGGCTACCTCGTCCTCACCGAGCCGTGGCCGTCGATGCTGCGCACCATCTGGGGTGACGACCAGCGGTTCATCGACACCTACTGGTCGCGCTTCGAGGGCAAGTACTTCGCGGGCGACGGCGCCAAGAAGGACGAGGACGGCGACATCTGGCTGCTCGGCCGGGTCGACGACGTCATGCTCGTCTCCGGCCACAACATCTCCACCACCGAGGTCGAGTCGGCGCTCGTCTCGCACCCCTCGGTCGCCGAGGCGGCCGTGGTCGGCGCGGCCGACGAGACCACCGGCCAGGCCATCGTGGCCTTCGTGATCCTGCGCGGCAGCGCCTCGGAGACCGAGGGCCTGGTCGCGGAGCTCCGCAACCACGTGGGCTCCACCCTCGGCCCGATCGCCAAGCCGAAGCGGATCCTGCCGGTGGCGGAGCTGCCGAAGACCCGTTCCGGCAAGATCATGCGCCGTCTGCTGCGCGACGTGGCGGAGAACCGCGCGGTCGGCGACGTCACCACACTGGCCGATTCCTCGGTGATGGACCTGATCCAGACGAAGCTGCCGACCAGCTCCGACGAGGACTGAGACCGGCGGGCCGCGGCCCGTGGGGGGCGCCGGGCGCACAGCGCGCCGGGCGCCCCCCATCCGCTTAAGGTGAAGATCACCCGATACGACTTAACGGACCCTGTAAAGTAAGAGAAGCGTCAAGATTTGACGTCCTAAAAGTTTCAGGGTGCGCCGGGAAGTCTGGTCGGCAACTGCATGTGTCATGCCGTCGACCGACCGGAGGACCCCCGTGGCCACGCCCGCCCCCCGCCGCAAGCTGCTCGGCCGGCTCTCGCTGCCCGAGCGCCGCTTCGTCGCGAACGCGCTGCGTACCGAGACCGTCGGCGGCGTCCTGCTCCTTGTGGCCGCGATAGCCGCCCTCATCTGGGCGAACGTCCCCGCCATATCGGCGAGCTACGACAGCGTCCGGTCCTTCCACATGGGACCCGCCGTCCTCGGCCTGGACCTCTCGCTCCAGCACTGGGCGGCCGACGGCCTGCTCGCCGTCTTCTTCTTCGTCGCCGGCATCGAGCTCAAGCGCGAACTCGTCGCGGGCGACCTGCGCGACCCCAAGGCGGCCGCCCTCCCCGTCATCGCCGCGATATGCGGCATGGCCGTGCCCGCGCTCGTCTACACGCTCGTCAACACCCTCGGCGACGGGTCGACCGCCGGCTGGGCCGTGCCGACCGCCACCGACATCGCCTTCGCCCTCGCCGTCCTAGCCGTCATCGGCACCTCACTGCCCTCCGCGCTGCGCGCCTTCCTGCTGACCCTGGCCGTCGTCGACGACCTCTTCGCCATCCTGATCATCGCGGTGTTCTTCACCGGAGACCTGGACTTCGCGGCCCTCGGCGGCGCCGTCGTCGGCCTGGTCCTCTTCTGGTTCCTGCTGCGCGCCGGCGTCCGCGGCTGGTACGTGTACGTCCCGCTCGCCCTGGTCATCTGGGGCCTGATGTACAACAGCGGCGTCCACGCCACCATCGCCGGCGTGGCCATGGGCCTGATGCTCCGCTGCACCCGCAAGGAGGGCGAGGAGCACTCCCCCGGCGAGCACATCGAGCACCTGGTCCGGCCCCTTTCCGCCGGACTGGCGGTACCGCTGTTCGCCCTCTTCTCCGCCGGGGTCTCCCTTTCGGACGAATCCCTCGCCCAGGTCTTCACCCGCCCCGAGACCCTCGGCGTCGTGCTCGGCCTGGTCGTCGGCAAGACGGTGGGCATCTTCGGCGGCACCTGGCTCGCCGCCCGCTTCACCCGGGCCGAACTCAACGAGGACCTCGCCTGGCCCGACGTCCTCGCCGTCGCCTCGCTCGCCGGCATCGGCTTCACCGTCTCCCTGCTGATCGGCGAACTCGCCTTCGCCGGCGACCAGGTCCTCACCGACGAGGTCAAGGCCGCCGTACTCATCGGCTCCCTCATAGCGGCGATCGTCGCGTGCGCCCTGCTCAAGCTCCGCAACCGCAAGTACCGGGCGCTGACCGAGGCCGAGGAGCGCGACGAGGACCTCGACGGGATCCCCGACATCTACGAGCAGGACAACCCGGACCACCACCTGCGGATGGCGCGGATCCACGAGGAGAAGGCCGCCGAACACCGCAGCAGGGCCGAGGCCATGGCCCTCGCACGGGCCCGGGAGGCGGACGCGGCCGGAGGCGAAGCGGCGGGCGGGTCCAGCGCCCGCGCCGACCGTCCGGCATGATCTGAGGGACGACGGAGGACAGCCGCCGGCAGACGACGACAGAGGGAGACAGAGATGAGCGCAGTGGACCAAGGGGCTCCGGGAGCCGAGCGCACACTCGGCCAGCTGGTCGCCGCGGCCACCGCCGAGATGTCCGCCCTGGTGCACGACGAGATCGCCCTCGCCAAGGTCGAGATCAAGCAGGACGTCAAGCGCGCGGGCATCGGCAGCGGTGCCGCGATCGCCGCCGGCGTGCTCGTGCTCTTCTCCCTCCCCGTACTGAGTTTCGCCGCGGCCTACGGCATCCACAATCTCGGTCTCGGGCTGGCCTGGTCCTTCCTCATCGTCGGCGGCGCGTTCTGGCTGCTCGCGGGCCTGATCGGGCTGCTGGCGGTGGCCAAGTTCAAGAAGATCAAGCCTCCGGTCAAGACGATCGACTCCGTCAAGCAGACCGCCGCGCTGGTGGGAACCGTCAAGCCGCACCCGCGGCCGTTGAGTGACCAGGCCGTGGGTGTGGCACGCTCGTCCTCATGACAGCGCCCTCGGCCGACTCCGGCACTCCGCCCACCGCCGCCACGGCGGTACGGCTCGACCTGCCCGGCGGGAGGCCGGTGACGCACCGGGACGTCGCCGCGAACGGCGCCCGCTTCCACGTCGCGGAGGCCGGGGACGGGCCGCTGGTGCTGCTGCTCCACGGATTCCCGCAGTTCTGGTGGACCTGGCGGCACCAGCTGGGCGCCCTCGCCGACGCCGGCTATCGCGCGGTGGCGATGGACCTGCGCGGCGTCGGCGGCAGCGACCGCACCCCGCGCGGCTACGACCCGGCGAACCTGGCGCTCGACATCACCGGGGTC
The DNA here is from genome assembly GCF_056435605.1 of Streptomyces sp. NPDC043896. Classification (NCBI taxonomy): domain Bacteria; kingdom Bacillati; phylum Actinomycetota; class Actinomycetes; order Kitasatosporales; family Streptomycetaceae; genus Streptomyces; species Streptomyces sp. NPDC043896. The sequence continues at coordinate 22,866 of NZ_JBWKEE010000020.1, read as the reverse complement.
GTACGGTCCCTCGGCGAGCCGGACGCCGCCCTCGTCGGACACGACCTGGGCGGGTACCTCGCCTGGACGGCGGCCGTGATGCGGCCCAAGCTGGTGCGCCGGCTGGTGGTCTCCTCCATGCCGCACCCGCGCCGCTGGCGCTCGGCGATGATGGCCGACTTCGGCCAGACCCGCGCGAGTTCCCACATCTGGGGATTCCAGCGGCCCTTCATCCCCGAGCGGCAGCTCGTCGCCGACGACGGGGCCCTCGTCGCGGAACTGATCCGGGACTGGTCCGGGCCGCTGCTCCCGGAAGACGCCGACCTCGACGTGTACCGGCGGGCGATGTGCATCCCGTCCACCGCGCACTGCTCGGTCGAGCCCTACCGCTGGATGATGCGGTCGATGGCCCGCCCGGACGGACTCCAGTTCTACCGGCGGATGAAGCGGCCCGTACGGGTGCCGACCCTGCACCTGCACGGCTCGCTGGACCCGGTGATGCGCACGCGCAGCGCCGCCGGATCCGGGGAATACGTCGAAGCCCCCTACCGCTGGCGGCTCTTCGACGGCCTGGGGCACTTCCCGCACGAGGAGGACCCGGAGGGCTTCACCGCGGAGCTCCTGAACTGGCTGAAGGACCCCGAACCCGATCGCTGACGGACCGCCGGGGAACCCCCTGACGGAACGGCAGACTCGCGGTACGACAGTCTTACGGGCATTCAATTGCCCGGCGCATAAGCCAATTGGCCGCCCCGGACGGGGTTACGGACCTTGGACCCCGGGCACAGCTCGTTGTATGGGCTGGACGCACGACCACGGTGACACCGCACGCGAACGACGCTCGGCCAGGGTGCCGGGCACGCACGACAGGACCGGCCGGGACGGCCACGACCCCAGGCTCGGGATCCCGCGCATCCTGCGCCGCCGCGCCCGATGGGTGTCGGCGCGGCTGCGCCATCCACGCGTGTAGCCGACGCGAGGAGGCGCCGGGGACGCATCCGGGAGCGGCGCCCGCCCGGCCCGCGTGCGGATCCGTACGGCAACCCGTACGGATCCCATGGGGTCAGAGGGCGCAGCCCTGGGTGTCGACCCGGCGCTCGGCGGTCTTCCCGATGCGGATGTCCTCGCGGACCTCGTCCGCCGTCAGGGCGTAGCCGGTGTTCGGGTCGTCGAGGGACTTCGCGAAGACGACGCCGTACACCTTGCCCTCGGGCGTCAGCAGCGGGCCGCCGGAGTTGCCCTGGCGGACGGTCGCGTACAGCGAGTAGACGTCGCGGCGTACGGTGCCCCGGTGGTAGATGTCCGGGCCGTTGGCGTTGATCCGGCCGCGGACACGGGCCGAGCGGACGTCGTAGGCGCCGTTCTCCGGGAAGCCGGCGACGATCGCGTCGCTGCTGCTCGTCGCGTCCTTGTCGGTGAACTCCAGCGCGGGGGCCTTCAGCTTGGGCACGTCCAGGACGGCGATGTCGCGCTCCCAGTCGTAGAGGACGACCTTGCCGTCGTAGAGCCTGCCCTCGCCGCCGATCTGCACGGTGGGCTCCACGACCCCGCCGACGACGTGGGCGTTGGTCATCACCTTGCCGGGCGCGAAGACGAAGCCGGTGCCTTCGAGGACCTTGCTGCAGCTGGGCGCGGTACCGACGACCTTCACGATCGAGAGCTTGGCCTGCTGGGCCACGCCGCTGCGGGCGAGTGCCGGGTCGGGGGCCTTGACCTCGGTGATCGGCTCGTTCGAGAACGGGCTGAAGACCTGCGGGAAGCCGTTGCGGGCGAGCGTGGAGCTGAAGTCCGAGAACCAGGTGTTCGCCTGGGCGGGCAGTACGCGCGACACCCCGAGGAGCACCTTGGAGTTGCGGACCTCCTTGCCCAGAGTGGGCAGTGAGGTCCCGGCCAGCGCCGAGCCGATCAGCCAGGCGACGAGCAGCATGGCGACGACGTTGACCAGGGCGCCGCCGGTCGCGTCCAGCGCGCGCGCCGGTGACCAGGTGATGTGGCGCCTGAGCCGGTTGCCCAGGTGGGTGGTCAGCGCCTGGCCGATCGAGGCGCAGATGATGATGACGACGACGGCGATCACCACCACGGTGGTGGACACCTGGGTGCCGTTGTCGGTGACCCGGTCCCAGATCAGGGGCAGCAGGGACACGGCGATGAGACCACCGCCGAGGAAGCCGATCACCGACAGGATGCCGACGACGAACCCCTGGCGGTAGCCGACGATCGCGAACCACACGGCGGCGAGCAGCAACAGGATGTCCAGCACGTTCACGAGGGTCACCGTCTCATGCGTGCCAGTCGAGCGGGACGTGACGTGAGCGGTCCCACGGTCGCTCCCAGCCCGAGAAGTGGATGATCCGGTCGATCACGCCTGCCGTGAACCCCCAGACCAGGGCCGATTCCACGGTGAAACCGGGCCCCTCGTGCCCGCGCGGATGGACCACGGTGACCCGGTGGGCGGGGTCCGTGAGATCCGCCACGGGCACCGTGAAGACGCGGGCCGTCTCCGCCGGGTCCACCGCGCCGACCGGCGAGGGCTCGCGCCACCAGCCGAGGACCGGGGTCACGACGAACTCGCTGACCGGGATGTAGAGGCGGGGCAGCACCCCGAAGAGCTGGACGCCGGCCGGGTCCAGCCCGGTCTCCTCCTCGGCCTCGCGCAGGGCGGCGCGCAGCGGGCCGGTGGTCTGCGGGTCGCCGTCCTCCGGGTCCAGGGCGCCGCCGGGGAAGGAGGGCTGGCCGGCGTGCGAGCGGAGGCTGCCGGCGCGCTCCTGGAGCAGCAGCTCCGGGCCGCGCGGGCCCTCACCGAAGAGGACCAGCACGGCGGACTGACGGCCCCCGCCGTCCTCGGGGGGCAGGAAGCGGCTGAGCTGGCGGGGCCGGACACTGCGTGCGGCCGCCACGACGGGGTCGAGCCAGGCGGGCAGGCCGGCCGTCATGAGGGCCGGGGCGGCGCCCTCGCGGGCGGCTGCCGTGGTCTCGTCCTGCGTACCGCGCGTCATGGGCACCCCTGTCCGCGATCTTCCGTCAACACCGTCTCCCACACCGCTGAACGCGGTCCGGTTCCCGTTTCGTTCCGCCGGGGGCGCGAGGCCGGGCCGGCGCGCGCCCCCGGCCGCCGCCGGCGCCCGTGCCGCCGCCGCTCAGGGCTGCGTGGGGGCTCCCAGCGGCCGGGCCGGGAGACCCGGGTAGTCCGGGGGCGGGCTCAGGCGCTGGCCCGGCTGGCCGCCCTTCTCGTACTTCAGCAGCCGCTGCGCCTTCTCCGGGTCCGTCTCGCCCTCTCCGTAGGCGGGGCAGAGCGGGGCGATGGGGCAGGCGCCGCAGGCGGGCTTGCGGGCGTGGCAGATCCGGCGGCCGTGGAAGACGACGCGGTGGGAGAGCATCGTCCATTCGCTCTTGGGGAAGATCGCGCAGATCTCCGCCTCGACCTTCTCCGGGTCCTCCTGCTCGGTCCACTTGAAGCGGCGCACGAGCCGGCCGAAGTGGGTGTCGACGGTGATCCCGGGGACCCCGAAGGCGTTGCCCAGCACCACGTTGGCCGTCTTGCGGCCGACCCCGGGCAGGGTGACCAGGTCCTCTATCCGGCCCGGCACCTCGCCGCCGAAGTCGTCGCGCAGCGCCTGCGAGAGGCCGAGCAGCGACTTCGCCTTCGCCCGGAAGAACCCGGTCGGCCGGATGATCTCCTCCAGCTCCTCGGGCACGGCCGCCGCCATGTCCTCGGGGGTCGGGTAGGCGGCGAAGAGGGCCGGGGTCGTCTGGTTCACGCGCAGGTCGGTGGTCTGCGCGGAGAGCACGGTGGCGACCAGGAGCTCGAAGGGGTTGCGGAAGTCCAGCTCCGGATGGGCGTACGGGTACACCTCCGCGAGCTCGCGGTTGATGCGGCGGGCCCGGCGGACCATCGCCAGGCGCGATTCCGGCTTCGGCGCCGCGGGTTTCTTGGCCGAACCTTTGCCCAACGGGGCAGGTCGCACCTTTTCGGGCACCGCTGCGGAGGCTTGTTCGCCCACGGCTGAATTCTGGGTCGCCGTCACTCCCGCGGACCCCTTGGCCTGTGCTCTCACCGGCTTATTGGACACCCGGCCAGCCTAAGGCCGGGCGCTGTCACCCGCCCGGACCTCAGGTAACACCACCCCGATTGGCCTCTCGCCGCACAGCACGCCCATCCGTCCGGCATCCTTGTGATTGATCGCACTGTTTGAGCCGTCCGGCAAAATGGGGAGCGGTCCCCACTGGCTGGTCGACATAGGAGAGAGACTCGTGGACGACGTTCTGCGGCGCGCCCCGCTCTTCGCGGCGCTCGATGACGAGCAGGCCGCGGAGCTCCGCGCCTCCATGGCCGAGGTGACCCTCGCACGCGGCGACGCCCTGTTCCACGAGGGCGACCCCGGCGACCGGCTGTACGTCGTGACCGAGGGCAAGGTGAAGCTCCACCGCACCTCCCCCGACGGCCGCGAGAACATGCTGGCCGTCCTCGGCCCCGGCGAGCTGATCGGCGAGCTGTCGCTGTTCGACCCGGGTCCGCGCACCGCCACCGCCACCGCGCTGACCGAGGTCAAGCTCCTCGGCCTCGGCCACGGTGACCTCCAGCCGTGGCTGAACGCCCGGCCCGAGGTCGCGACCGCGCTGCTGCGCGCCGTCGCCCGGCGCCTGCGCAAGACCAACGACCAGATGTCCGACCTGGTCTTCTCCGACGTCCCCGGCCGTGTCGCCCGGGCGCTCCTCGACCTGTCGCGCCGCTTCGGCGTGCAGTCGGAGGAGGGCATCCACGTCGTCCACGACCTCACGCAGGAGGAGCTGGCCCAGCTCGTCGGCGCCTCCCGCGAGACCGTGAACAAGGCCCTCGCCGACTTCGCGGGCCGCGGCTGGCTGCGCCTGGAGGCGCGCGCCGTGATCCTGCTGGACGTGGAGCGGCTCGCCAAGCGCTCGCGCTGACCGGCTGGAGCAGTTGCGCGGAGGGGCCCCGTCCGGGTGCGGACGGGGCCCCTCCGCGCGTTCCCGGGCCCTCTCCGGGGCCCGGGGACCCTCTCCGGGTCCGGGAGGGCCGGTCGGCCCGCCGGGCGGCCCAGGAGCGGACACAGCGGCGGACACAGCGGCCCGGCCGTAAATTGCGGCGGCCCGGGCCCCGCGACGTGCACAGTAAGCCCATGGAACACAGAGGGCTGGACGCGTACGGGTACATCGAGCGGGAGGGGTCCCTCGGGCGGGTCCAGCCCGAGTTCGCGGACCTGGTCGCGGCCGCCCGCGCCCGCATCGCGGAGGCCTACGGGCGCCGGCTGCACAGCGCGTACCTCTACGGCTCCGTACCGCGCGGGACGGCCCGCCCGGGGCGCAGCGACCTCGACCTGCTGATCGCCCTGCACCGGGAGCCGGGCGACGAGGACCGGGACACCACCGAGGTGCTCGGACGGGGGCTCGACCAGGACTTCCCGCAGATCGACGGGGTCGGCATCCTGCTGTACGGCAAGGAGCGGCTGCTGAGCGAGCAGGAACGTTACGACCTGGGCTGGTTCCTGGCCTGCCTGTGCACCCCGCTGCTCGGCGACGACCTGGCCGAGCACCTGCCCCGCTACCGGCCCGACAGCCTCCTCGCCCGGGAGTCCAACGGCGACCTGGCCGCGCTGCTCCCGCAGTGGCGGGCCCGGTTCGAGGCCGCGTCGGAGCCCGCCGAGTTCCGCCGGATGAACCGATTCTTCTCACGCCACCTGGTGCGGACCGCGTTCACCCTGGTCATGCCCCGGTGGGGCGGCTGGACCAGCGACCTCACCGAGTCCGCGGAGGTCTTCGGCTCCTACTACCCGCAGCGCGCCGCGCAGGTCCGCCGGGCGGCCGCCGTGGCCCTGGAGCCCGTCGACGACCCGGCCGTGGCGCGGGCCTACCTCGACGACCTCGGACCGTGGCTCGCGGACGAGTACACGGCCCGGCACGGGACGAAGACGCCGCGCGGGTAGGGGTGGCGGGGGTCAGGCCCTGGGGGCGGCCGGTTCCTCCAGGGACTCCACCGCCCGCTTGGCCTCCGCCAGGCCCGCGCCCGTGATCCGCCGGTAGACCTTGATCGCCGAGATCGTCCGGCCGTCGCGCACCAGGGCCCGCACCTCGTCCATGCCGGCCGGCTCGGGCTCCTCGATGCCGAAGTGCTCCAGGACCCGTCCCAGCCTGCGCTCCAGCCGGTCGGCCTTGTCCTCCAGGGCCCGCACCTTGAGGTTCAGGGTGGAGGTAACCCATCCGGCCGTCGCGACCACCGCGAGCAGCACGAACAGCGTGTTCATTCAGGTCCCCCCGGGATCAGTCCGTGATCACGAAGGTACTCGAGCTGCGCCCGGACCGACCACGTGGCCGCCGGCCACAGGGAGCGGTCCACGTCCGCGTAGACCTGGGCGACGACCGCCTCGGCGGTGGTGAAGCCGTTCTCCACGGCCGTCTCGACCTGCGCCAGGCGGTGGGCGCGGTGGGCGAGGTAGAACTCGACGGCCCCCTGGGCATCGTCCAGAACCGGCCCGTGCCCCGGGAGCACCGTGTGGACCCCGTCGTCGACGGTCAGGGAGCGCAGCCGGCGCAGGGAGTCCAGGTAGTCGCCGAGACGGCCGTCCGGGTGCGCGACGACCGTCGTGCCGCGGCCCAGGACGGTGTCGCCGGTCAGCACGGCCCGGTCCGCCGGCAGGTGGAAGCAGAGCGAGTCGGCGGTGTGCCCCGGGGTGGCCACCACGCGCAGCTCCAGGCCACCGGTGCGGATGACGTCCCCGGCCGCCAGGCCCTCGTCGCCGAGGCGCAGCGCCGGGTCGAGGGCCCGGACCTTCGTACGGGTGAGCTCGGCGAAGCGGCCGGCACCCTCGGCGTGGTCGGGGTGGCCGTGGGTGAGGAGGGTCAGCGCGATCCGCTTGCCGGCCTGCTCGGCGGCGGCGACGACGGCCCTCAGGTGCCCCTCGTCGAGGGGGCCGGGGTCGATGACGACGGCCAGCTCCGAGCCGGGCTCGGAGACCAGCCAGGTGTTGGTGCCGTCCAGGGTCATGGCCGAGGCGTTGGGGGCCAGGACGTTGACCGCGCGGGCCGTGGCCGGCCCGGAGGAAACGGTCCCCCGGGGCTGGCCCGGGAGGGCTGCGGCGTCGGTCATGCGTTGCCTCCCGGGCGCACTCGCTTCGTGAACTCGTCGTGCCCCGGCCAGCTGAGCACGAGTACGCCGTCCTCCAGCGCGGCCCGGGCCAGGACCGGGGCGAGGTCCTGCTCGCCGGCCGCGCCGAGCGCCTCGGCGGCGCTCCCGTACGGCTCCAGAGAGCGCAGCGTCGAGATGGTCGGCGGCATCATCAGCAGCTCGCCCTTGTCGTACCCGGCGGCGGCGTCGGCGGGGCGGATCCAGACGGTCCGGTCGGCCTCGGTGGAGGCGTTGCGGGTGCGCTGGCCCTCCGGGAGGGCGGCGACGAAGAACCAGGTGTCGTAGCGGCGGGGCTCGAACTCCGGGGTGATCCACCGGGCCCACGCCCCGAGCAGGTCGGAGCGCAGCAGCAGCCGCCGCCGGTCGAGGAACTCGGCGAAGGACAGCTCGCGCGCCACGAGCGCCTCGCGGTCGGCCTCCCAGTCGTCGCCGGTGGTGTCGCCGACGACCGTGTCGGGGGTCTCGCCCGCGAGCAGTACCCCGGCCTCCTCGAAGGTCTCGCGCACCGCCCCGCAGACGATCGCCTGCGCGGTGGCGGCGTCCGTGCCGAGGCGCCGCGCCCAGAGGTCCCGGCCGGGTCCGGCCCAGCCGATGAGGCGGTCCTCGTCGCGGGGGTCGACGCCGCCGCCGGGGTAGGCGTACGCGCCACCGGCGAAGGCCATGGAGGAGCGGCGGCGCAGCATGTGCACGGCCGGGCCGGCGGGGGTGTCACGGAGCAGCATCACGGTGGCCGCACGTCTGGGTTCCACCGGGGTGAGGGACCCCTCCGCGAGCGCGCGGATGCGGTCGGGCCACTCCGGGGGGTACCACTGCCCTCCGGCGGGCGGCTGGCTGGGCGAGGGCTGACCGTGCTGACCATTCGGCATGGCGGGATGCTACGGCCATCCGGCCCGATGTTCGAGGCCCCTGCCCTGGCCGGGCGGATCTTGGACGGGGCCGCTGCCCTGGGAGGGCGGATCCAGGCCCCCTCCGCTGCCCGGCCCTGGCCGGGCCGGGCAAGCCGCCGTGCCGCGGCGCGGACTCCGGGGCGGGCGGCTGCGGCTCGCCGCTGCGCGGGGCGAGGTCCCCTACCCGCCCTTCCACCGTTCCCCGGGCTCCGCCCGGACCCGCACCTCAAGCGCCGGCGGGGCTGGACCTTGGGGCCCGCCCCGGACCCGCACCTCAGACGCCGGTGGGCCCGGACCCTGGGGCCCCGCCCCGGACCCCGACGCGAACGCCGGGGGGCTGGAGTCGGCCGGGCTCGGCTCGCACGTGCGGGCCTGCGTGCGCGCAGCGCACTTCGGGCCGCGCCGACGGCCGAGGCGGGAACGGTTGGAGGGCGGGGAGGGGCGAGCCCGCGCAGCGGCACGGACCGCGCGTCACGTGGGATCAGACGGGGTCCCGCGGGGTCACTCGCGGTCAGGCGGGCAGCAGCTCGACCTGGATCTCGATCTCGACCGGGGCGTCCAGCGGCAGGACCGCCACGCCGACCGCGCTGCGCGCGTGCACGCCCTTGTCGCCCAGCACCTCGCCCAGCAGCTCGCTCGCACCGTTCAGCACGCCCGGCTGCGCCGTGAAGTCCGGCGCCGAGGCGACGAAGCCGACGACCTTCACGACACGGGCGATCCGGTCGAGGTCACCGATCACGGACTTGACGGCGGCCAGCGCGTTCAGCGCGCACGTCGCCGCCAGTTCCTTCGCCTGCTCCGCGGAGACCTCGGCGCCGACCTTGCCGGTGACGGGGAGCTTGCCCTGCACCATCGGCAGCTGGCCCGCGGTGTACACGTACGCGCCCGAGCGGACCGCCGGCTGGTAGGTGGCCAGCGGCGGGACGACCTCGGGGAGGGTCAGGCCGAGCTCGGCGATCCGGGCCTCGACGGCGCCGCTCATGCCTTCTCCCGCTTGAGGTAGGCCACGAGCTGCTCGGGGTTGTTCGGGCCGGGCACGACCTGGACGAGCTCCCAGCCGTCCTCGCCCCAGGTGTCCAGGATCTGCTTGGTGGCGTGAACCAGCAGGGGGACCGTCGCGTATTCGAACTTCTTGGTCATGGGGGCGAGCGTAACGCCTGAGCGGGAGTGGTTAGGCTCGGACGCTGTGAGCAGGCTCCAGGTGGTCAGCGGCAAGGGCGGCACCGGCAAGACCACGGTCGCCGCGGCACTCGCGCTGGCCCTCGCGCGCGAGGGCAGGCGGACTCTTCTCGTGGAGGTCGAGGGCAGGCAGGGCATCGCACAGCTTTTCGGCACGGAAGCGCTCCCCTACGAGGAGCGGAAGATCGCCGTCGCGCCCGGCGGCGGCGGGGGTGAGGTGTACGCGCTCGCGATCGACGCCGAGCGGGCGCTGCTGGACTACCTCCAGATGTTCTACAAGCTCGGCTCGGCGGGCCGCGCCCTCAAGAAGCTCGGCGCGATCGACTTCGCGACGACGATCGCGCCGGGTCTGCGGGACGTCCTGCTGACCGGCAAGGCGTGCGAGGCGGTACGGCGCAAGGACAAGGCCGGGCGGTACGTCTACGACCACGTGATCATGGACGCTCCGCCGACCGGGCGGATCACCCGCTTCCTGAACGTCAACGACGAGGTGGCGGGGCTGGCCCGGTTCGGGCCGATCCACAACCAGGCGCAGGCCGTCATGAAGGTGCTCAAGTCCCCGGACACCGCCGTGCACCTGGTGACCCTGCTGGAGGAGATGCCCGTCCAGGAGACCTCGGACGGAATCGACGAGCTGGTGGAGGCGGGGCTTCCGGTCGGCCGGGTGATCGTCAACATGGTGCGCCCGCACCACCTCGACGAGGACACCCTGCGCGCGGCGGCGGAGGGCCGCCGGGCCGAGATCGCCAAGGCCCTGTCCCGGGCCGGGCTGGGCGGGGCGCGGCGGGGCGGGCTGGCCGAGCGGCTGGTGGAGCCGCTGCTGACGCAGGCGGCCGAACACGCGAGCCGGGTGGAGCTGGAGCGGGAGCAGCGCGCGGTGCTGGCGGGGCTGGGCGTGCCGACGTACGAACTCCCCCTGCTCGGCTCGGGGATGGAGCTGGCCGGGCTGTACGAGCTGGCGACGGAGCTCCGCAAGCAGGTGGACGCCGAATGAGCGAGGGCGGGCAGAGCATGGGGCTGGACACTCCGCAGCGGCTGGCGGTCGACGCGCTGCTGGACGACCCGGAGACCCGGATCATCGTGTGCTGCGGCGCGGGCGGGGTCGGCAAGACCACCACCGCGGCCGCGCTGGGCGTACGAGCCGCCGAGCGCGGGCGGCGGGTGGTGGTGCTGACCATCGACCCGGCGCGCAGGCTGGCCCAGTCGATGGGGATCGACTCGCTGGACAACACCCCGCGCCGGGTGCCGGGGATAGAGGCCGGCGACAGCACGGGTGGCGGTGAACTGCACGCCATGATGCTGGACATGAAGCGGACGTTCGACGAGATCGTCGAGTCGCACGCGGACGCCGAGCGGGCGCGGGCGATCCTGGCGAACCCCTTCTACCAGTCCCTGTCGGCCGGGTTCGCGGGCACGCAGGAGTACATGGCGATGGAGAAGCTGGGGCAGCTGCGGGCCAGGGACGACTGGGACCTGATCGTCGTGGACACCCCGCCGAGCCGGTCCGCGCTGGACTTCCTCGACGCGCCGAAGCGCCTGGGGTCGTTCCTGGACGGGAAGTTCATCCGGGTGCTGATGGCTCCGGCGAAGGTCGGCGGCCGGGCCGGGATGAAGTTCCTCAACGTCGGCATGTCGATGATGACCGGCACGCTGAGCAAGCTGATGGGCGCCTCGCTGCTGAAGGACGTGCAGACCTTCGTGGCGGCGATGGACACGATGTTCGGTGGCTTCCGGACGCGCGCGGACGCGACGTTCCGGCTGCTCCAGGCTCCCGGTACGGCCTTCCTCGTGGTCGCGGCTCCCGAACCGGACGCGCTGCGCGAGGCGGCGTACTTCGTGGAGCGGCTGGCCGAGGAGCGGATGCCGCTGGCGGGCCTGGTGCTGAACCGGGTGCACGGGAGCGACGCGGAACAGCTGTCGGCGGAGCGGGCGCTGGCCGCCGCAGAGAATCTTGAAGAAGGCGGCATTGTCGATCAGGAGTCCGGGAAAGCTGGACTTCGTGACGCCGCCGAGGACGGCTCTCCCGGCGTGGCCGGCGGGGACGGGACGACCGCTGACGCGGACGGCACGACCGATGCGACCGTTGTGGACGACGCGAGTGACGTGGACGGCGTGACCGACGTGGACACGGTGGACGACACGGACACGGTGGGCAACGTGGACGACGTGGACCAGATCACCGCAGGACTGCTGCGCCTGCACGCCGAGCGGATGCAGGTGATCGCGCGTGAGCAGCGCACACGCGATCGCTTCACCTCTCTGCACCCCGAGGTGGCGGTGGCCGAAGTGGCCGCCCTGCCCGGCGATGTGCACGACCTCGCCGGGCTGCGGGCCATTGGAGAGCGACTCGCGGCCGGGGTGCCGGCCGGAGCGTAGGCGTACGTACGACGGGGTGCCGACGCGGCGCCCGGGTGGTTACCCGGCTGCCGCGTAGGTCTCGTACGACACGCCGATCTCCGCGTCGACATCCACGGTGAGGATGCCCGTACTGCGCTCGTACTCCGTGCGGGCGGTTTCGAGCAGCCGTCGCCACGAGGTGACGGTGGGACGCCGGCGCAGCAAGGCGCGTCGTTCCCGCTCGGTCATGCCGCCCCACACTCCGAACTCGACGCGGTTGTCGAGTGCGTCGGCCAGGCACTCGGTCCGCACCGGACACCCGGTGCACACCGCCTTGGCCCTGTTCTGTGCCGCTCCTTGAACGAACAGTTCATCCGGATCGGTAGTGCGGCAGGCTGCCTGCGCACTCCAGTCGGTAACCCAGCCCATCCCGGTGCCGTCCTCTCCCGAATCGAGGCTCCCCCACGGCGGTAGCGGCATATTCACCGCTGCCAGTTGAGGACGTTACGGAAGGAGGACACAGTGCAACACCCCCGACGGGCCCAATCTTGAATGGTCCGAACGGACTATGGGTAAGCGGCAGATCACCCGACGGAGTGATCCGGCGACATGCCCGGCCATTCCGGCGATTCGGGTGAAATCGGTGAAGCGCCGGTGAGCGGCCGTCAGGGGGAAGGGCGGGATTCGGACATGAGTCCACCCCATTCGGGAAGGGTGAAAATCAAGCCGAGGGGTTGATGTCGCACCGCACTGCTGTGACAGTTGGGGACAGCTTAGGCCAAGGCATTCGCGCGTGTCCGGCGAATGAGAACGTAGGCTGCCCTCTATGGGAAAGAAGCGCTCGGGCGCAGGGCTGACGGGGCCGCAGCAGGCCGCCAAGTTCCTCGGGGTGTCGGTTCTCTCCGGAGTCGTTCTTGCCGGCATCGCGATCCCGGGCGCCGGCGCGCTGGGCCTCGCTGCCAAGGGCACGGTCGAGGGTTTCGACGAGATCCCGGCCAATCTGAAGACGCCTCCGCTGAGCCAGCGCACCACGATCCTGGATGCCGAGGGTGGCTTGATCGCCACCGTCTACTCGCGGGACCGGCAGGTCGTGCCGCTCACGGCCATGTCGCCGTACATGCAGAAGGCGATCGTCGCCATCGAGGACTCTCGTTTCTACGAGCACGGCGCGGTCGACCTCAAGGGCATCCTGCGGGCCGTCAACCGCAACGCACAGGAGGGCGGGGCGGCGCAGGGCGCCTCCACGCTCACGCAGCAGTACGTGAAGAACGTCTTCGTCGAGGAAGCCGGCGACGACGAGACGAAGGTCCGCGAGGCCCAGGAGAAGAGCCTCGGCCGCAAGATCCGCGAGCTCAAGTACTCGATCCAGGTCGAGGAGGAGCTCGGCAAGAAGAAGATCCTCGAGAACTACCTCAACATCACCTACTTCGGGCAGGGCGCGTACGGGATCGAGTCCGCTTCCCAGCGCTACTTCAGCAAGCCCGCCAAGGACCTGACCCTGGAGGAGTCGGCGCTGCTCGCCGGCCTCGTGCAGTCGCCGAGCCGGTACGACCCGGTGAACGACAGCCAGGAGGCGATGAAGCGCCGCAACGTCGTGCTCCAGCGCATGGCCGACGTCAAGGACATCTCGCAGGCCGAGGCGGACGAGGCGAAGGCGAAGCCGGTCACGCTGAAGGTGACCCGGCCCAAGAACGGCTGTATCACCGCGGTCAAGGGCGCCGGCTTCTTCTGCGACTACGTGCGCGCCACCTTCCTGAACGACACGGTCTTCGGCAAGACGCGCGAGGAGCGGGCGAAGGTCTGGAACCAGGGTGGCCTGACCATCCGCACGACCCTGGACCCGCAGTCGCAGGAGGCCGCCAACGCCTCGATCAAGGACCACGTCAACGAGGACGACTCGATCGCCACGGCCGTGACCATGGTCCAGCCGGGCACCGGCAAGGTCCTCGCGATGGGCCAGTCGAAGCCGTACGGCTTCGGGAAGAACGAGACGCAGATCAACTACTCCGTGGACAAGCGGATGGGCGGCTCCAACTTCGGCTTCCAGGTGGGCTCCACGTTCAAGCCGTTCATCGCGGCCGCCGCCATAGAGCAGGGCATGGCGCCGACGAAGGTCTACTCGTCCCCGAACAGGATGGAGTACCCGAGCCCGGTGTCCCGTTGCTCCGGCCCTGCCTGGCAGAACCTGCCGGTCGGCAACGGCAAGATGCAGACCGCCGAGAACGAGACGCGGGACGAAGTCGGCCCGTACGCGCTGAAGACGGCGATGGAGAAGTCCATCAACACGTACTTCGTGCAGATGATCTCGGACATCGGGCTCTGCCCGGTGACGGAGATGACGCAGAAGCTCGGTGTCGTCCCGGCCAGCGGCGTCAAGCTGCCCGAGGAGCCGTCCATCGCGCTCGGCTCCGCCGAGATGTCCCCGCTGACGATGGCCAACGCGTACGCCGCCTTCGCCAACCGGGGCGTCTACTGCACCCCGATCGCCCTGGAGTCGATCACCGACGCGCACGGCAAGGCGCTCGCGGTGCCGAAGACCAAGTGCGACCGGGCGATGTCCCAGGACACCGCCGACACCATCAACCACCTGCTGCGCGGGGTCGTCGACTCCGGTACGGGTGAGCGGGCCGGTCTGACGGACCGCGACAACGCGGGCAAGACCGGTACCACCGACAACCGCTACAACGCCTGGTTCGTGGGCTACACCCCGAACATGTCGGGCGCGGTGTGGGTCGGCTCCGGCGGTTCGAAGAAGATCTCGATGGAGGACATCACCATCGGCGGCCAGTACTACCCGAAGGTCTTCGGCGGCGGTCTGCCCGGCCCGATCTGGAAGGACGCCGTCTCGGGCGCGCTCGCCGGCCGCGAGGCCCCGAACTTCGTCGGCGTCAGCGTCCCGGAGCCCTCGGTCGGGGGCGGCGGTACCGGAACCGGAACCGGCGGCGTCACCGGCGGCACCGGCGGCCGGGGCAGCACGACCCCGCCGCCCACCACCCCGCGCAAGCCCGGGAAGCCGACCAAGCCCGGCGGTGACAACAAGCCCGGCGGCACCACCTCCGGCGGCACCGCGACCGGCGGCGCGGCCGTGGGCGGCGGCGGCCAGCTCCCCGAGGTCCCGGTCAACCCGGTCCCCGAGGTCCCGGTGGTCCCGGGCCCGACGGGCGGCGGCGGCACGACCCCGTAGCAGCGGGCGGAAAGAGGGGAGGGCCCCGGCCGGATCACCGGCCGGGGCCCTCCCCTTCTGCGTACCTCGACGTGTCCTTACGAAAGCTGCTTCTTGACGGCGGCGGCGACGCGGCCGCCGTCCGCCAGACCGGCCACCTTCGGGTTCACGATCTTCATGACGGCGCCCATGGCGCGCGGCCCCTCGGCACCCGCCGCCCGGGCCTCCTCGACGGCCTGCGCCACGATCGCGGCCAGCTCGTCGTCGCCGAGCTGCTTGGGCAGGTACGCGTCCAGGAACTCGCCCTCCGCGGTCTCCCGCGCGGCCTGCTCGTCGCGGCCGCCCTGGGCGAAGGCCTCCGCGGCCTCGCGGCGCTTCTTCGCCTCCTTGGCGATCACCTTGAGGACCTCCTCGTCGGAGAGCACGCGCGCCTCCTTGCCCGCGACCTCCTCCTTGGTGATGGCGGAGAGGGTCAGGCGCAGGGTGGACGAACCGAGTTCGTCGCGCGCCTTGATGGCGGTGGTGAGGTCTTCCTGGAGCTTGGCCTTGAGCGTGGTCATGCCCCTGAGTCTGCCAGGTGCGGGGGCTGCGGCGCCCACCGGTTTTCCCGGTCTGCGACGATGGGGGCATGCGCGCGCGTTACGGAGTCCCCCTGAAGGTGACCGCCTCGATCGCGGCGGTGGGGGCCGCAGGTGTGGCCTATGCCGCCGGTTTCGAAGCCCGTTCCTTCCGGCTGCGCCGGATCACGGTGCCGGTGCTCCCGGCCGGGATGCGGCCGCTGCGCGTACTCCAGGTCTCCGACATCCACATGGTCGGCGGGCAGCGCAAGAAGCGCGCCTGGCTCCAGTCGCTGGCCGGGCTCCGCCCCGACTTCGTCGTGAACACCGGCGACAACCTCTCCGACACGGAAGGCGTGCCCGAGCTGCTCGACGCGCTGGGCCCGCTGATGGACTTCCCCGGGGTGTACGTCTTCGGGTCGAACGACTACTACGGGCCGCGGCTGCGCAACCCCGGGCGCTACCTGATCGAGAAGGCGCAGGGCCGGCACGGGCTGAACGGCAACAAGCCGGTCGTCGGCGCCGTCCACAACCCGTGGGAGGACATGCGGGACGCCTTCGACGCGGCGGGCTGGCTGAACCTCACCAACACGCGGGCCCGGCTGAAGGTCAACGGGCTGGAACTGGCCTTCACCGGGCTGGACGACCCGCACATCAAGCGGGACCGCTACGAGCACGTCGCGGGCGGCCCGGAGGCGGACGCGGACTTCTCCCTGGCCGTGGTGCACGCCCCGTACCTGCGGGTACTGGAATCGTTCACCGCCGACCGCTACCCGCTGATCCTCGCCGGGCACACCCACGGCGGGCAGCTGTGCATCCCCTTCTACGGGGCGCTGGTCACCAACTGCGACCTCGACACGAAGCGGGTGAAGGGCCTGTCCACGTACGAGGCCGAGGGGCAGCGCTCCTACCTGCACGTCTCGGCCGGCTGCGGCACCAACCGCTTCACCCCGGTCCGCTTCGCCTGCCCCCCGGAGGCGACCCTCCTGACCCTGGCCCCGAAGGCCTGACCACCCGGCCCGGGGCCTCGTGAAAACCGGATTTCGTCTCAGGGCGAGGGTCCGCTAAAGTAATCGATGTCGCCAGGACAGCAACACTTCAGGGCGACGATCGGGGTGTAGCGCAGCTTGGCAGCGCGCTTCGTTCGGGACGAAGAGGTCGTGGGTTCAAATCCCGCCACCCCGACAGAGTAAGACCAGGTCAGGCACCTAGGAACGTTCCTAGGTGCCTGACCTGTTTCCGTTGAGTGACCAACTGAGTGACTACGGGTGCGGACGGTCTTGAAGATCTCGTCCATGGCCATCGCTCCGGTCTGGATCACGGGCCGGACCTGCTTCCGGTAAACCGCCTCTGTGACGGCCGTCCCCGAGTGGCCCACGAGCCGGGAGATCTCTTCCAGCGGGACCCCACTGTCGGAGAGCAGCGACACGAAGCTGTGCCGTAGCTCACGCGGGGTCCACTCCTTCGCGTCGATCTCCTCCGCGCCGGCGATGGCCTGCCGGAAGGCCCCACGGACGTTGGTCGAGTCCAGCTGTGTCCAGGTCGCGGAGGAGACCCCGACGAGCCTCACCCTGTCTACGACGGCGACCCTGAGTCGGTCCTGAAGGCGCTGCATTAGGCCTGCCGGGCGTCCAGCGCTTCCTGGGGATTCACGGTTGGGAGCACGTCCCGGTGGTCGACCGGAACACTGCCGGAGCCCCCTCCGCTACAGCCCCCGTCCCGATCACCATGGCGGCGGAGTGGGCGCGGGTGGGGGCACAAGACTGCACCCTCATTGGTGACTCACTCACCGACGTCCAGGCCGCTCACGCAGCCGGCGCACGGTCATCACCCACGCCAACTAGCCCACAAGGCCGCGCTCTTCGCCGAAGCCGGAGCCGACGCCATGCAGCCCAGCGCCGACACATTCCCCACGGCCAAGCCGTAGGAGCCACGCGGACCTGTTACAGGTTTCTCTACCTCATCAAGCACCCGGCTCCGCTCTTGCGCGACGCTCCTGCCTTCGGCCCGCTCCGCGCGCGCTGCGCCGACGCCCGCCCCTACAGACGGGATAGCCCAAGGGCATGAGCTGAGCCCCAAGCGGGGCCGCTGGATCCGCCTCTCACCAAGCATGCCTCCGGCGGGGGCGCTCAGGCTCCGGGATGGCGGGGGCGCCACTCGCGAGTGCCGGCCGAAGGGGGCTGAGGCGGGGGAACTCCCATCCCGTCTGCCGTCGACCCAGGACAAGCCGAGCAACCACGGCACCGGGCGCACCGCGCCCGCTCCACATACGTGTGGGTCGACGGCAGACGGGATAAGAGTTGGGGGGCGTGGCGGCTGCCGGTCTACCCACCACGAGGGGTAGTTCGCATTCTTAAGACGGTGAGCCCACCAGCGGGAAGGGTATGCCGGCACAGGCCACCAGGGCGCTGCTGTCGTCGGTGAGGAAGAGCAGGAAATACCACCCCTGATCGGTGAAATCGATCGCCCCTCTGCGCACCGGGCGGTCATGCTCGCGGAGGAGCTGCAATGCTCGTTCCAGCCCGAGAGGTTCGACGCCGTGCAGCCGCATGCGCTGAAGTCGGCGTCCAAAGACCCCGAGGGGCCGCCCTACGGGAACCGTCCCCTCCCACAGCTCGTAGGTGGCGCCGCTGCGGAGGGCAGCAAGAGCGGCTGCAGAGCCCTCATCGCCACCCGTCAACAGCCGCTCCAGCACATCCCGCTCCATAGCCACCCCCACGGGGATACTGCGGTGGAGCAGTGCGGTACCGCAACGTGAGCAGCCACCCCGTCCGATAACGAGCCTCCGGAGCCGCGCAACGACCGAAACTGACGCCAGCGGTGGTTCCCAGGCCCCGTCGCTGCGTGTGACGCGCGGTCCAGATCGATAGATGTGCCAGGTGGTGCGTGGTGCGGCTGCGGTGCTCCCGAAGCAACCTCTGTACGCCTGCCGGCGCCTGGCTCCCTTCAGCACCCTGTGTCCAGGGCCTGATGGGGGCCCGGCGAGGAGGTGGGGATGGCGAGGCGACGACGACCGCAGCCCAGGGACAGTCGAGGGCGGTTCACGAAGACTGGTGTCCCGCTGTGGTTCGGTTTCCTGGTGGTTGCGGTGGTGGTGCTCTCCTACGTCCGCTAGCCAGCCGGAGCGACGCGAACTGTGCCAGGCGAGTGTCTAACTGAGTGACAACGGGGGCGTACAGCGGCGGACGACCACGGACGCCAGCCAGCTATCTCCCCAGGTGAGAGGGTCGATCGACCCTGCTCCGGGTGGCAGCCGAGTTGACTTGGGACGAAGAGGTCCTGGGTTCAAAGCCCGCCAGCCGGACAGAGCAAGACCAGGTCAGGGGCCTGGTCCGAGGAAGCGGATCAGGACCCTGACTGGCGTTTGCGCCCGGCTTCGAGCGTGGGAGCCGTCCCGGTCGCCCCGAGGGCTGTCAGCTCTTCGCGGCTCGGCTTCGCCAGGGCCGGCGGGCCAGCGCGCCGACGACGAGGGACGTGAGGATCGCACCCCAGTCGATCACGTGGGGAAGCCCGGGGAAGAACGCGAAGAAGCCGAGGGATGCGGCTGCGCCGACACAGAAGGCGACGATGCCGGCCCGGCGGCGCCTGCTCTCCCGGGCCGGGTCTTCGGGGGCGGGCTGGGTGGTCATGTGCGGCTCACTTCGTGATGTGGTGGCACTGGCTGACGCGCCGGACACCGTTGATGTTGAGGTGGGCGCACGCCTTGCCGTAGCGGGGAAGCGTCTGGGGGGCGTTGTTCCGCATGGGGTGGATCTCGCACTCGTTGTGCTCGGTGACTCCCCCGACCGGGCAGTCGAAGGTGGCCACCGGGGTGGAGCCACGAGCGCGGCGGCCGCCGGCATGACGGCGGGTCATCTCTGGTGCCCTTCTGAGCGGAGTTGTCCTCGCAGAGGGCCGAACTCCTCCGGACCGTTCCCGGGCTCTCCTGTCCGCGCAGATCCACTACGAAGAGTGATCAGATCGGCTTGTGGGCCGACTACTCCGTCAGGGACGCACGGCCAGGTCCGTCGGGTGGCGGTGTGTGAGGTGCGGGGTGGGGGTGGGGGTGTTGGAATGCGGGGAGGGCCAGGCGGCGGTGAGGAGCGGGCATGGGCGGCGGCTCCGGGCGTGCGGCGGTGGTGGGGCACCTGCTGCGGGCGTGCGGGTCCGGGGTGCTGCTGACCTGCCTGTACTACGTGGCCCCGCTCGACTACGGCTTCGGGGCCGTGGCCGTGGCGGCGCTGGCCGGGGGGCTGCTGCTCTTCGGGTGCCTCGTCGGCTGGCAGGTCACCGCCATCGCCCGTTCGGCCCATCCGAGACTGCGGGCGCTGGAGGCCATGGGCACCGCCGTGCCGCTGTTCCTGGTGCTGTTCGCGGCGACGTACTTCCTGCTCTCGCGGGACCGGCCGGAGTCCTTCTCCGAGCCGCTGAGCCGCACGGACGCCCTGTACTTCACCGTCACCGTGTTCGCGACCGTGGGCTTCGGCGACATCGCGCCCGCCGACGGGACCGGGCGGGCGCTGGCCACCGTACAGATGGTGGCCGACCTGATCCTGGTGGGGCTCGTCGCGAAAGTGCTCTTCGGAGCGGTACAGACCGGGCTGTCCCGACGGCCCGAAAGGAGCGACCCATGACGGCGACGCAGCCTGCCCAGCCCCCGCGGCCGGGTCAGCCGGGTCAGCCGGAGCAGCCGTCCGAACCGGCCGTGTTGCGCGGGCTGCTGAAGACGGCTCCGTACCGCAGGATCCTGCTGCTCTGCGCCCTGGTCGGGATCCCGGTGTCCCTGGTCTGCTTCTGGTTCCTCGCCGGGCTGCACGAGTTGCAGCGGCTGCTGTGGGAGAGCCTGCCGCACGCGCTGGGCTGGGACGGGCCGCCGTGGTGGTGGCCGCTGCCGCTGCTGCTTGTCGGCGGCACGCTCGTGGGTCTGGTGGTGGCCCGGATGCCCGGGGCCGGCGGGCACATCCCCGCCGCCGGGCTGGCCGTGGGCGGGTCGTCCGCCAAGGTGGTGCCGGGTGTGGTGCTCGCGGCGGCGGCGAGTCTGCCGTTCGGCGCGGTGCTGGGCCCGGAGGCTCCGCTGATCGCCCTGGGCAGCGGCTTCGCCCTGATGCTGCGGGACCTGGCGCGTGGCCCCGCCACCCCGCAGGCCACTGCGCTGCTGGGGGTGGCCGGGGCGGCCGCGGCCATCGCCGCCATCTTCGGGAGCCCGCTGATCGCGGCCGTGCTGCTGATCGAGGTGGTGGCCGTGGGCGGGCCCCAGCTGGTCGCGGTCATGCTCCCCGCGCTGCTCTCCAGCGGCCTGGGCGCCCTGGTGTTCACCGGGTTCGGGCGCTGGACGGGTCTGCAGACCGGCGGGCTGACCGTGAAGCTCCCCGGGCCCGTGCCCCGGCTGGACGCGGCCGACGTGGGCTGGGCGGTGCTGCTGGCGGTGGTGGTGGCGGTCGTACTGCGGCAGACGGTGGGCGTGGGTCAGGTGGTGGCGGCGTTCGTGGCGAAGGGCCCGGTCGCCCGTACGGCCCTGTGCGCGCTCGGCGCCGGTGTCTGCGCGGCCGTGTACGCGCTGGTCACGGGCCGTTCCCCGACGGAGGTCGCCTCGTCCGGGCAGGCCACGATGGCCGCCCTGGCGGCCGATCCGGGCGCGTGGGGCGTGGGCGCGCTGGTGGCCGTACTCCTGTGCAAGAGCGTCGGGTACGCGCTCTGTCTCGGCAGCATGCGCGGCGGCCCGATCTTCCCGGCGCTGTTCCTCGGTGCCGCCGCCGGGGTGCTGGCGGCGCCGCTGCCGGGGCTGGGTCTGGTGCCGGCGGTGGCGGCCGGGCTGGCCGCGGCGGGGGCGAGCGTGCTGCGGCTGCCGGTCAGCAGCGCGGTGATGGCGATCCTGCTGGTCGGCAGCCCCGGTATGACCCCGGTGGTGATCCTGGCCGCCGTGGCCGCCCTGATCACCACCGAGCTGGTGCCCGGACCCCGGCGGCAGCTGTCAGGCTGAGGGCCGGCCGCCGGCGCCGTGCTCCGCGAAGAACTCCGCCAGGGCGGGCGCCAGGACGGCCGGGTCCACGTCGTGGGTCTGGCCGTCCAGGGTGTGGTGGCTGACGGCCGGCAGCAGCTCGGCGAGGGCCTGGGCCCCGGCCTGGAGCCACTTGTCGCTCGCACCGCCGCCGATGGCCAGGGTGGGAACGGACAGCGCCGCCCAGCGGTCCGCCGGCAGCGGCCGGCCCTCCATGGTGTCGCCGACGACCGTGGCGTCGTACAGGAGGGTGTGGGCCACGGACGTGAAGTGGCCCCACATGGCGGTGTTGGCGCGCATGGCCTCCACGTACTCGGCCGGGACGTCGACGGCGGTGGTCAGCATGTAGGTGACCATCTCGTCGCGCCGGCCCTCCGCCAGAAGGGCCGCGAGGCGTTCGATGTAGTCGGCCGGAACCGGCGGCCGGCTGTCCTCGACGACGAACGGCGGCTCGTACAGTGCCAGTTCCAGGATCGGGAGGCCGCGGGCCGCCGCCTCCAGGGCCAGGACGGCGCCCGATGACATGCCCATCACGCGGACGGGGCCGTCGAGTTCGGCGATGACCGCGGCCAGGTCCTCGATCTCGCGCTCCACCGCGTACGGGGCGGTGTCGCCGCTGTCGCCGCGCCCGCGCCGGTCGTACCGGACCACGGTGAAGCGGTCGCCGAGGAGCTCGGCGAGCTCGACCCAGCGGTGGTCCGCGCGGACCTGGAACGCGCCGCCCACGATGACGAGGGCGGGGCCCCGACCGGAACGTTCGTAGGCGATGACGGTCCCGTCGCGGGAAACGGCGTGCTGCATGAGCTGACCCCCCTGAAGTCATGTGGACGGCGTCCACATCTCCCCCATAGGCTATACCTGGAAGTTGACGCCGTCCACATCCCACGAGGAAACGAAGGCCCATGGCACCGGACAACAACCAACCGCCCATGCCGCCCAAGCGCAGCACGTACCGTCACGGGAACCTCCGCAGCGCCCTGCTCGAAGCCGCCCTGGAGCTGGCGCGCGAGGGCGGACCGGACGCCGTCTCGCTGCGCGAGGTCACCCGGCGCGCCGGGGTGTCGCCCAACGCCGCCTACCGGCACTTCGCCGACCGGGGGGCGCTGGTGCACGGGGTCTCGCAGGCCGCGATGGCCCGGGTGGCCCTGGCGATGGAGGCGGAGATCGACGGCCTGCCCCCCGCCCGGGACCCGGCCGAGCGGGCCCGGGCCCGGTTCCGGGCGGTGGGGACGGGCTACATCCGCTTCGCCGTGGCCGAGCCGGGCTGGTTCCGGACCGCCTTCCACGTCCCGGCCGACATGACGTACGCCGCCGACGCCACGGCGGCCGGGGCGGGCGGGCTCACGCCGTTCGAGCTGCTGGGCGCCTCGCTGGACGCCCTCGTGGAGAGCGGCGTCCTGCCCGCCGACCGCCGCCCGGGCGCGGAGTTCCTCGCCTGGTCGGCGGTCCACGGCCTGGCCTCCCTGATCATCGACGGCCCCCTCCGGGGCGTCACCCCGGAGCAGGCGCACGAAGCGGGCCAGGACGTGATCACCATGATCGAGCGGGGGCTCTAGGTGTATTGATCACGAGCGTTGTTGACACTCGGCAGGTCTTGAACATGACGAAGACCTCCGGTGTGGTGGGAGCTGTCTAGGAACTCACCG